>NZ_PSVA01000050.1:0-3555 GCF_002932155.1 Rathayibacter sp. AY1F9
GTCCTCTCCGGCCCTGCTCTGTCCTCTCCTTCCACGTCCTCTCCTGCCCCGTCCGGTCAGGAGCGTCCCGCCGCGCAGGAGAGCCGTCGAACTCGGGAGATCACGACCGGACGACCTCCACGTGGTTCTCGTTCTCCGCCGCCCGCCGCCCGCAGCGTCCGTCGGCACTCTCCTGCCCCGTCCTCTCCGGCCCTGCTCTGTCCTCTCCTTCCACGTCCTCTCCTGCCCCGTCCGGTCAGGAGCGTCCCGCCGCGGCGACCGCTCCACGCCGCCCTTGCCTCCGCCCGTGCCTCCGCCCGTGCCTCCGCCCGTGCCGCCGCCCGACCTCACCGGATGCCGCTGCGCGCGAACCCCTGCACGAAGTAGCGCTGGAAGCACAGGAACAGCAGCACCATCGGCAGCACCGACACCAGCGCCAGCGCCATGCTCGCGCTGTAGTCAGGCGTCGACTGGCCCTTGAGGTAGAGCAGGCCGATCGGCAGCGTGAACAGCTCGTTGTCCTTCAGGGCGATCAGCGGCCAGGCGAAGTCGTTCCAGCTGCCGAGCAGAGTCAGCAGGATCAGGACGGCGATCAGCGGCTTCGAGAGCGGCAGCACGATCTGCAGGAACACCCGCAGGTGGCCGGCGCCGTCGATCCGCGCCGCCTCGATCAGCTCCTCCGGGATGGAGAGGAAGAACTGCCGGGCGAGGAAGATCCCGAAGGCCGCCGCCGCTCCGGGCAGGATCACCGACCAGTAGGTGCCGTAGATCTGCAGTCCGGTCACGAGCTTGAACTGCGCGACCATGATCGCCTGCACCGGGATCATCATCGTGGCCAGTGCGAGCAGGAACAGCAGGTTCCGCCCCGGGAAGCGCAGCCGCGCGAAGCCCCAGCCGGCCAGAAGGTTCACCACGACGGTGAACACCGTGACGAACGCCCCGATCACGACCGAGTTGACGAACCACTCGCCCACGGGGAATCGCGCGAACACCGTCGCGAAGTTCTCGAACGAGATCTCGCTCGGCCAGAAGCGGGGCGGGCCGGGCGCGAACACCTCGCCGCGCGGCGAGAAGGCGATGACGAGCATCCAGTACAGCGGGAAGAACACGATCGCCGAGGCGACGATCGCGACGACGAGGCGGATGACGAGTCCGGAGCGGGAGCCATCGCGGCGGGAGGGACGCCGGCGCGGGGTCTCGCGGGCGGTGGCCGCGGCGACCGCGGCGGGCGTGGTGACGGTGGAGGACGACATGAGGGCTCCTAGTCGACGAGGTCGCGCGTGCGGCTCGTGCGCCACTGCAGGTAGGTGAAGGCGAGGGAGACCAGCAGGATGACGACGCCGAGCGCGGCGCCGTAGCCCTGCTCTCGGACCTGGAAGCCGTTGCGGTACGCGTAGGTGCCGAGCACCGACGTGGAGAAGCCGGGGCCGCCGCCCGTCATCACGAAGACGATGTCGAAGACCTGGAACGAGGCGATCACGTTCATGATCAGCAGGAAGAAGGTGGACGGGCCGACCAGCGGCACCGTCAGTGCGCGGAACTGCTGCCAGCGCGTCGCTCCGTCGATCCGTGCGGCCTCGTAGAGCTCGGGCGAGACGCTCTGCAGGCCCGCCAGGTAGATCACCATGTTGAAGCCGATCCGCAGCCACACCGCGGTCAGCATCACCGAGATCATCGCCGCGGAGCCGTCCGACTGCCACGCGACCGGCGAGGCGCCCAGCGAGCTCAGCACCTTGTTCACGATGCCCGAGGACTCGCTGAAGATCGTGACCGCGATCATCCCGGAGGCGACGCCCGAGATCACCAGGGGCAGCACGATCACCGTGCGGAAGATCCCGCGCGCGGGCAGCACGGAGTTGAGCAGCACGGCCAGGCCGAGGCCGCCGGCGAGCTCGAGCGGCACGGTGACCGCGGTGAAGAGGAGGGTGTTGCCCAGGCTCTGCCAGAACACCGGGTCGGCGCCCATCCGCAGGTAGTTCGCGAAGCCGACCCACTCGGGCGTGCCGAAGCCGCGCGACTCCTGGAACGAGAGCTGGATCGCCCAGAGGATCGGCACGAACAGGAACAGCGCCATCAGGAGCAGGTTCGGGCCGACGAAGCCGAAGCCGGCGAGGGCCTCGCGCCTGCGGGCCGACCGCGGCCGGGCGGAGGAGCCCGCCCGGCCGCGGAGGGTGGTGGCGGTCATCAGCTGGTCGCCTGCTGGATGGCCGCGTCGAGGCCGGAGAGGGTCTCCTCGGTGCTGCGCCCGCCGACGAACGCCTCCTCGAGCTGGTCCTGCATCGCGACCGAGATCTTCGCGAGGAACGGCGAGGTGAGCTGCTGCACGTCCCGCGGGGTGATCGTCGCGGCCTGCTCGACGAACACGGGCATCACGTCCGGGCGCACCGCGAAGTCGATCGACGCGGGGTCGATGTCGGACCGGGTGGGCAGCTCGTTCGTCGCCGCGCAGAACTCGGCCATGGTGTCGGCCTGCGTCATGAACGAGAGGAACTCGGTCGCGAGCTCAGGGTTGTCGGTGTCGGCCGTGGCGACGAGGGCGTTGCCGCCGAGGTCGGTCGCGCCGCGCTCGTCGACGGGCATCGGCGTGGCGGTCCACTCGAAGTCGGCGAGGTCGTCGATGTCCGGCACCAGGAAGGACCCGGCGAAGGCCATCGCCGCGGTCTGCTCCGTGAAGAAGGAGTCGGCGTAGGTGGCGGACTTCACCGAGCTGGTCGGCGGGACCCAGTCGTTGTCGAAGAAGCTCTTCGTGAAGTCCAGGGCCTTCGCGCCCGCGGCCGAGTCGATCGCCGGAGTGGTGCCGTCCTCCTCCAGCAGTGTGCCGTCGGCCTCGAACAGCCAGCTCAGCCAGCGGGGCGTGCCGCCGAGCTGCCAGTTGTAGACGAACGGGTACTGCTCGGCGGGCAGGCTCGCGCGCAGCTTCGCGGAGGCATCGGCGAACTCCTCCCAGGTCCACGCCTCGTCGGCGGTGGTCGGCACGTCGGTGATGCCGGCCGCCGCGAGCATCTGCGTGTTCACCAGCAGCGCCGACACGTCGGTCTGGTGCGGGACGCCGTAGGGCTTCCCCTCGAAGGAGACGGCCTCCTGGAACGCGGGCGTGAAGGAGTCGAAGTCGTCGATCCGGTCGGTCAGGTCGAGCAGCTGCTCCTGGCTGGAGTAGACGCCGAGGTTGCCGTAGTCGACGCGGAACACGTCGGGGGCCTCGCCCGACGACAGCTGCGCGTCGATGTTGCTGAACATCTGGTCGTAGGGGACGACGTTGAGCTCGACGCGCGCCCCCTCGTGCTCGGCCTCGAAGTCGGTGATCAGCGACTCGAAGGCCGCCTGCTCGGACTCGCTGGCCCAGGTGGTGAAGGTGATCGAGTCGGCGTCGGCCGAACCGCCGCCTCCTCCTCCGAAGCCGCTGCAGCCGGTGAGGGCGGCGGTCGACGCCAGGACGGCGGCGAGAGGGATGAATCGTCTGCGCATGGGTGGTCTCCTGCTGTGAAGGGTCGTCGCGGCGGCGTGGTCGGGCGCCCGGGCGTTCCAGCTCTACGGAGGGTGGGGCGTGGTGCTTGCGGTGGCCGCGGTGATCGTCGC
>NZ_PSVA01000051.1:0-2947 GCF_002932155.1 Rathayibacter sp. AY1F9
ACGCCACGACCCGTGCACCTGCGTCCGCGATACCTCCTCCTCGTCGCCGCCGGCGGCACGGTCGGGACCGGGGCGCGGGAGGGCCTGACCCTCGCGTTCCCCGCCGATCCCGCCTTCGACACCGTCGTCTTCGCCATCAACATCGTCGGCGCGCTCCTGCTCGGCGTACTCCTGGAGAGCCTCGCCAGAGCCGGCAGCGACGAGGGCCGACGCCGCACCGCACGGCTGCTGCTCGGTACCGGAGCGCTCGGAGGCTTCACCACCTACAGCACCCTCGCCACCGACACCGCCCACCTGCTCACCACAGGACACCCCGCACCCGCCGCCCTCTACGCGCTCGGCACCGTCCTGCTCGGTGCCCTCGCGTCCTGGACCGGAGTCGCCCTCGCCGCAGCACTCCACCGGCGACGCACGCAGAGGAAGGTGCCGGCATGACACCCGCACTGTTCCTCGCGCTCTCCCTCGCCGGTGGAATCGGAGCCGCAACACGGCTCCTCCTCGACGGGCTCATCAAGGCCCGCACCGGCGGCGCCTACCCCTGGGGCACCACCGTCATCAACGTCACCGGATCACTCCTCCTCGGCCTGATCACCGGCCTCGCCCTCGCAGGCATCGCCCCCGAGCCGTGGCGACTCGTCCTCGGCACCGGCTTCCTCGGCGGCTACACCACCTTCTCCACCGCCAGCCTCGAAACCGTCCGTCTCCTCGCCGAAGGACGCCAACTCGCCTCCGCCATCAACGCCCTCGGCACGCTCCTCCTCAGCGTCATCGCCGCAGCAACAGGACTCTGGCTCGGAGGCGCGCGATGAGCATCATCGATGCACCCTCACCGGCAGTGGTGGTCGGTCTTGCCGGCGTCGATTCCGGCCCGGAGTCGGGGCACGCAGGGTCCTTCCGTTCAGCGGGTGCGGTGCGCCGTGAACGACCTCGCCGGCATGTCATCACGGGGCGATCTGGTCGCGTCTCTCCATGAGCGGTCCTGCCGTTGCGGGGTCCCGGGCGGCTCATCACGGCATGCCATCAGGCGGCTGAAGGCGGTCAGCCGTACCCGGGACCCCTGGCGCGTTCCGGAGCCGACAACTGCCCCGAATCCACGGAGACAACGGTGAGGAAGGCGGTCGGACTCCGGGGGAGCGACGCCGACCGGGACGCGGAGCGGCGTCAGCAGTGGGAGGGCCTCGACCCCGTGCTGCGCTCCCTCGGCTTCCCGAAGGGACTGTGACGCCGGCCCGGTGGACCTCACCGGGTCGGCGCCCGCGCGCTCAGCGGTTCGCGGGTCGGAGCCCCAGCAGCGTGTCGATGATCACGAAGGCCGCGAGGCTCGCCCCCAGGAGCGGGAGGAACAGCCCGACCGCGGCGGCGACCACCAGGACGGACGCGACTCCCCACCACGGCGCGCGCCGGAGAGCTCCCCGGGCCGGCGGGGTGCCGACGAGCCGTCGGGGGCCGCGGGTGGGGCGGCGCTTCCACCACATCAGGTACCCGAGCACGACCATCGTGGCGATGCCGGCCGCGGTGACGAACAGCAGCAGCTGGTTGGGCAGCCCGAACATCGAGCCCATGTGCGTGTCGATGCCCCAGCGGGAGAGCTTGGCGACGAGGCCGAACCCGGCGAAGTCGACCCGGTCGACGACCTGCATCGTGCTCCCGTCGATCGCGACGCCGTCGACCTCGGTCGGGAAGCTGCGCTGGATCTCCTGCACGACCCAGGCCGAGCCCTCCGCCGCGGGCGGCCGGATCTCGACCAGTCCCGTGTTCACGTTGACCTCGCGGGCGACCGAGAGCACCGAGTCGTAGGCGGCCGGCGAGTAGCCCGCCGTCGACTCGACGGCGTCGCCGGTGGCCGCGCCGTGTCCGACGTGCCCGGCGTGTCCGGCGTGCTCGTCGGCCACCTCGCCGGTCCGGTCGCCGAGCGTCGTCCCCAGCGAGGGCGTGGTCCAGCCGACAGCGGAGCGGAGGGTCTCGAAGTTCCCGCCTCCGTAGAGCGACCAGGTGATGCCGGTGGTCGAGAGGAACAGGGCGCCGACGAGCAGCCAGACGCCGGTGGAGGCGTGCCAGGAGAACAGGCGCTTGTAGCCGGTGGTCCTCGGCGCGGGGCGCAGCAGGTCCCTCTTCACGCGGGCGCGGCGGAGGCGGATGATCCAGAGGCCCAGGCCGGCGAGGGCGACGACCCCCAGCCAGGAGGCGGCGAGCTCGCTGTAGTAGCGGCCCACGTCCCCGAGGTGCAGCGTCCGGTGCAGGTCGCTGACCCAGGTCCGCAACGGCAGGGCGCCGCTGGTGCCGTAGGCGGTGAGGTCGCCGCGGACGTCGGCGGTGGCCGGGTCGATGAAGACCGCGCGGGTCTCGCTGGCGCCGAGCGACGGGTCCGCGTACATCACCCGGGTGGTGTCGCCGGGGTTCGGTGCGGGGCGGACGGCGACGATGCTCTGCCCGCCTCCGGTGTACGCGTCGGCGGCGTCGATCTGGTCGGCCAGGGGCAGGGAGGTGTCCGCTTCGGGGGCGTGCAGCTCCTGCGCGTAGACGACCTGCTCGAGCTGCGGGGTGAGTGCGTAGAGCGCTCCGCTGGTCGCGGCGACGAGGATGAACGGCCCGACGAACAGGGCGGCGGAGAAGTGCAGGCGGAGCAGCAGCTGTCCGAGCCAGCCTGCGCTGCTTCTGCGCGGTGGGGGCGGGATGTCGGCGGAGTCGCGGGGTCTCGTGGCGGTGGTGGTCATGCTTCTGGTCCTTCGGTGCTGTGGCGGGTGCCGGTGAGGGTCAGAGGAGGGTGTCGCCGATGTAGCCGCCCTCGACGCAGCCCGGCGGGATCGCGAAGACGGCGGAGCCGATCGGCGTCGTCCACTCGTTGAGCAGGTCCAGCTCGTCCAGTCGCTTCTGGATCGGCACGAACTGCGCGGTGACGTCGGCCTGGAACGCCGCGAAGATCAGCCCGGAGTTCGAGATGTCCTCG
>NZ_PSVA01000052.1:0-2929 GCF_002932155.1 Rathayibacter sp. AY1F9
CCCGTCGGGGTGTCGTCGTAGTTGTAGGCCCGGCGGTGGAAGCGCTCGGCGGTGTTCTCCGAGTGGGCGCGCCTCATGTGCGAGAACTCCGGGATCACCGGGAAGCCGATGGTCGTCGTCGCCTCGAAGTCGGGCTCGTCGGCCTCCGCCGTCCCGGTGAGGGGCGCGCCGTTCGCGAGGGTCCGGGGGAGGAGACGGGTCGGTCAGACGCCGCGGGGACCTCCGGGGAGGTCCTCGCCGCGGCTCGCGTCGATGATCAGGAGGCGGGCTGCAGAGGGGGGCCGCGCCGCAGCGCCGCCTGGGGGAAGACGCCCGAGGCGAGGGGGAGCACGTCGCGCAGCTCGAAGGAGGAGCGTCGCGCGGGTCGAGGAGCGGCCACCGGAGCCGGCACGACCCGCACCAGGCGGGTGACGAGGTGGCTCGTCGTCGCGGCGACTCGGACGAGGAGGGACTCGCCGCGGTGGAGCGCCGCGGTCGTCGCGACGGCGGCGACGAGGTGCGCCGCCCACATCGAGGAGCCGGTCATCCCGCTGTGCGTCATCGCCGCGCTGACGTCGATCACGGCACCGTGGTGCGCGTGCAGGGTCGGCGCATCGACCGGCCCCGCGAAGGTCCCGATCGTGAAGAGCGTGTGGAACAGGAACTGGCTGACTCCCACCGAGGCCGCCAGGCGGACCAGGGAGAGCCTGCGCCCGGCGAGCGCCACGCACACCAGGACCGACAGGACGAGCGGCATCGCGACACCGAGCGGACCCGGGATCTGACCGCCACCGGCCACGTGCGAGAACAGCGCGACGAGCGTCGCCAGCGTCGCCGCGACGACACCCCGGAGGGTGCGCAGCGGGCGCGACGACGACATCTCCCCAGTGTCGCAGACGCCTCCTTCCCGCGGAGGACCGCTCCCGGGCGAGAGGGGCGGCCGGCCGACGGTTCCTCTCAGCGGACCGCGGAGGCTCCGGGGCGTCACTTCTCGGGCCGGACCACCAGCCCGACGCCGCCGCCGCGCCGCACCGGTTCGGCGACCGCGGTCATCCGGCCGGAGGGGTCGACCTCGATGGCGGCCACCGCCCCGATCTGCGCGGCCGAGGTGAAGGTGTCGCCCGAGGGGACCAGCTGCTGGCCGAAGGGAGCGAGGTCGTCGGCGTACGCCTCGATGAACTCGGGCTCGGCCGAGGTCGTCGCGCCGTTGCGCTGGGAGGCGCGGGGCGCTGCCACCGCCTCGGGGAGCGTCATGCCGAGGTCGATGCGGTTGACCAGGGTCTGCAGGACCGTCGTGATGATCGTCGATCCGCCCGGCGAGCCGACGACGAACCGCACGTCCCCGCCGTCGAGCACGATCGTCGGCGACATCGACGAGCGCGGGCGCTTGCCCGGCTCGATCCGGTTCGGGTCCCCGTCGACGAAGGTGGGGGAGAAGTCGGTCATCTCGTTGTTGAGGAGGAAGCCGCGGCCCGGGACGGTCATCGCCGAGCCGCCGGTCTGCTCGATCGTGAGCGTGTAGGAGGCGGCGTTGCCCCACTTGTCGACGACCGAGAGGTGGGTCGTGGAGATGTTCTCGGTGTCCGACTCCTCCGCGGCGGGGGCGGTCGCGCATCCGGAGCCGTCGAGAGCGCCGGGCGCGACCGGGCGGACGGAGGCGGTCGCCGGGTCGATCGTGCAGTCCCGCGAGTCCGCGAACTCCTGGCTGAGGAGCGTCTCGGTGGGCACGTCGACGAAGGCGAGGTCGCCGACGTAGGCGCCCCGGTCGGCGAAGGCGCGGGCGGACGCCTCGAGGTAGAGGTGCAGGGCGCTGCCGGTGTCCTCGGCCGCGAGGTCGTGGTTCTCGAGGATGTTGAGGGCCTCGCCGACCGCGATCCCGCCGGAGGAGGAGGGTGCCATCCCGTAGACGTCGAGTCCGCGGTAGGAGACGCGGGTCGGCGCCTGCTCGGCGACCGAGTACGCCGCGAGGTCGGCGGCGGTCATCGTGCCGGCCGGGGCCGGGAGGTCCGACCCCTCGGCGATCCGCGGGTTCTGGACCGTGTCGGCGATCTCGGCGGCCAGCGCGCCCTCGTAGAACGCGTCCGGCCCGTGGACGGCGATGGAGGTCAGCGTCTTCGCGAGGTCGAGGTTGCGGAAGGTGCTGCCCACCTTCGGCGCGTCCCCACCGGGGAGGAAGAGCTCGGCCGTGTCGGGGAACGCCTGGAACCGCTCGAGGTTGTCGAGCGTCTGGTTGCGGAAGGTCTCGTCCACCCGGAAGCCCTTCGCCGCGAGCGCGATCGAGGGTGCCAGCACGACGGGGAGCGGCAGGGTGCCGAAGCGGTCGACCGCGGTGTCCCAGGTCGCCACCGTGCCGGGCACGCCGACCGCGACGCCGGAGGAGACGAGGTCCGGGGTGAACGGGTACGGGGCTCCGGTCGCGGGGTCGAGGAACGCGTCCGAGGTGATGCCGGCCGGCGCTGTCTCGCGTCCGTCGATGGTGCTGACCTCGCCGGAGGCCTTGTCGAAGTAGACGAAGTACCCGCCTCCGCCGATGCCGGCGCTGTAGGGCTCGCTCACGCCGAGGGCGGCTGCCGTGGCGACAGCGGCGTCAGCTGCGTTGCCGCCGCGCTTCAGCACCTCCATGCCCACGCGGCTCGCGTTCGCGTCGACGCTCGAGACCGCTCCGCCGTAGCCCACCTGCGTCGAGGGCGAGATGAGGGGTCCGCCGAGGAAGTCGCGGATCTTCTCGGGCGTGAGCCCGCTGTCCTTCAGGTACCCGGAGAGGGGCCTGTCGAGAGCGGACGCCGGTGCGGCACCCGCCACTCCCACTGCGACGACCGCGACCAGCGCGATCGCGATCCTGCGGAGCACGGGTGTCGTGGCCATGGCGTTCCTCCATCGGAACTCAGTGGTGCGCGGTCGGCGATGCGGGTCCCCCCAACCTAGGGGCGGGTGGTGGTGCGGGGAAGCG
>NZ_PSVA01000053.1:0-2514 GCF_002932155.1 Rathayibacter sp. AY1F9
CCCCTCACACTCTCTAATGATCTCGGCTGGCCTGGTGCCGGCTGTCAGGCTGGTTCTGGCTTGCTCGGGCGTGACTCATCACACTCTTGACCGCTGTGTCTTGCTGGGGACCTGTCCGGCCGAGCGAGCCAGTACCGGCGTGACGCTGCGATGGCTTGATAGAAGGTTGTCCGCGACTTCGGCCGCGTGACTCGTTAGAGAGATGCCTCCGCGGCGCATCCCACCTGGATGACCCCTGAGGAGAAGAGGCCGCATGATCGTCGCCCACCGCTATGACCACGTCGTCGGAGTCGACACCCACGCCCGCACCCACACTTACGCGATCGTCGCCACCAAGACGGGCGAGATCCTCGGGACAAGAGCATTCCCGGTAACGGCGGCGGCGATCGACAGAGCGATCGCCTGGGTCGAAAGCGTAACGAGCGGATCGGTGTTGTTCGCGATGGAGGGCACCGGCTCGTACGGGGCATCGTTGGGCCGGGCGTTGCAGCGCGACGGGATCGTGTTCTGCGAGGTTCGACCGCCGAAGAAGTCGAGCCGCGTCCGCGGCAAGTCCGATGAGATCGACGCGGTCGCTGCAGCGACCTCGGCGATGGGCATCGAGCTTGACGCACTGATCCGCCCGAAAGTCGACGGGCTACGCAACGCGCTCCGCGTGACGCTCGACGCTCGTCGCGACATGGAGATCCGTCGCACGAGCGCACGGAATCAGCTCAACGCGCTGGTCCGCACCGCCGACTTTGGACTCGACACCAGACGCGCACTCACCGACCGCGGCGTGCAGCAACTCGCTGGTCTGGACGTGGAACGCCCAGATGTTGCCGAGCGCATCATCCGAGCGGAAGCGGTCCGATTGGCTTCCACCGTGATCGAGCTCGGTCACGAGATGCGGAAGAACCGTGACTCGTTAGCCGAGCTTGTGGAGCTTCTCGCACCTGGATTGCAGCAGATTTACGGAGTGGGGCCGGTCACAGCCGCGGTCGCCGTCGCGGCGTTCTCGCACCCGGGTCGGGTGCGTAGCGAAGCTGCTTTCGCATCCCTGGCAGGGGTGAGTCCGATCCCAGCATCGTCGGGGAACACGATTCGGCACCGGCTGAACCGAGGCGGTGACCGGCAACTCAACCGGGCCCTGGATGTCATCGCCAGGGTTCGGATGGTTTCGGACGCCCGCACGCGCGCCTACGTTGACCGACGCACGGCCGAGGGTCGCACCACGCGTGAGATACGACGGAGTCTGAAGCGATACATCGCCCGCGAGCTGTTCAAGGCGTTACAGGCGAGGATGGTCGGCGCCGTTCCTGGGATGCAGCTGTCCGGGTTGACGGCAGCGATCTGATGCGTAGTATCGAAAATCAATAACATTGAAAATCGATAAGGAGCGATCATGGGAGCGAACCACGTCATCGTCAGCGGGTCGGTACAGGAGCGGCCGAGGGTCTTCCGCGTGGCGCGCGCTGGCGTTCTGATCGTCGCAATGTTCTCGACATTGGGCGCGTTGACGCAGGGGATCACGGTGGCGATGGGAAGCCTGTTCGCCTTCGGCGGCGCGGACGGGCGCTTGCCGCTCACCAGCCTTCCGCAGATCAAGCAGGCCGAGCTACGCGCCGGCGCAACCGGCACTCTGGTCGACGCCGACCCGCTTCTCCGCCTCCTCGGTGGGCTGCCGAGTCTGCTGCAAGCGGCGACAATCGTCCTCGCAACGGTGTTCCTCCTCCGGGTCCTCCGAGGTGTCGCCGTCGCGCGCCCATTCGACCCCTTCGTCGTGAGTAGTTGGCGCGGCCTGAGTCTCGCGCTCCTCATCGGTGGTGTGGCACAGGGGCTGGCAGCCACGGCCGCGACCATCTACTTGGTTGCACGTCTCGGGTCGTTCGACGGCAGCAGCGCGGCAGCGGCGCAACGAGCTGCCGTCTTGGGTGGTGAATACGACGTCGTCACTTGGAGCGTCCCGCAGTGGCCCATCGTCATGCTCGTGGCCGGACTGGTCTCGTTCGCCCTCGCCGCAGCATTCAGGGCAGGCGGAAAGCTCGAGCGCGAGGTCGAAGGAGTTGTCTGACCGAGACGACCGTGACGTCGACGGTTCAGACGAGGCTCATCGGATCGAGTGCCATCTCAGCGATGTCCTGGCCGCGAGGGGGATCACGCTTACTGAACTCTCCGTTCGCACGGGGGCCACCATGGCGAATCTCTCCATCCTCAAGAACAACCGAGCCCGTGCGATCCGCTTCACCACACTCACCCTGATCTGCGACGCCCTCGACTGCACCCCACAAGAGCTTTTCTCGATCCGCCCGAGGGAGAGGAAGAGCTGAACCGACCGCGTTACGTCAATGCCTGCGGAATTTGACCGACCGATTGAGATACGGCCTGCACGCCTCGACGACTCCGGGTCGTCCCAGGCGCACCTCGTAGCTCGACAGCCTCGAGAACGTTCTCCGCGCGTCATCGCCCCCGACGACGACAGACGCTGCGAGCGTCCTGCGCCGCGACTTGACCAGAAGCCATAGAAGGGTCCCC
>NZ_PSVA01000054.1:0-2057 GCF_002932155.1 Rathayibacter sp. AY1F9
GCTCCGGAGGATCTGCTGGTCTACCCGGCGTGAGGGGCGGGCACGAGGAGACGGCTCGCCATCCGGTGTGAATCCGTCCCTCGGACCGCCCTGTGCTCGATGCGAGGGACGGCGGGAGCGCCCGTCCCGTTACTCCGCCCCGCCGCCGTCCGCGTCGGACAGCGGGAGCCGCGCCTCAGCCGCGCCCCCGCCAGCACGGGCGAGTCCGAGAGCTCCAACGAGCCACCGTAGACCGCGAGCTGCCGCTCGAGCCGCGCCAGGCCCGAGCGCGTCGACCCCTCGACGAGTCCGCGGCCGTCGTCGTCGAGGGTGAGCACCACGACGCCCGCCTCCTCGTCGCCGCGCACCCGCAGCGAGGAGGCGCCGCCGTGCTTCAGCGCGTTGGTGACCGCCTCCTCCAGGAACCGGACCAGGAGCATCCGCTGGTCGAGCGGCGGCTCGGCGCCCTCGGCGGCGAGCGCCGGGATGCGGCCGAGGTCGAGGTCGACGGCGATCTCGGGAGGGAGGCGCGCGACGAGGTCGCGGACGGCGGGGACCAGGCCGTGGTCGATCTCGACCGGGTAGAGGGCGTGGCCGACCGCGCGCACCTCGTCCTCGCGGAGCCGGTCGAGCCGGGCGGCGATGGCGAGCAGCCGCTCCGAGGCCGCCTCGTCGGATGCGCTAGCGACCGCGTGCAGCTCGGCGGTCAGCACCACGAGTCCGTTCTGGAGGCCGCCGTGCAGGCTCTGCGCGACGTCGCGCCGCACCCGCAGCTCCTCCCGCTGCAGGGCCTGCACCGCCTCGAGCGCCTGCACGGAGGCGCGGGCGTGCTCCCGCTCCTTCTCGCGCACCCGCCGCGCCGCGCGCACGAGCAGGTAGCCGTAGGCGGTGACCAGCGCGATCACCGTGGATCCCACGACCAGCTCGACCGCGAGAGCGGGGAGGGCCGAGAGCGGGTAGACGCCGGTCAGCACCTGGAGGCAGCAGCGGACGAGTCCCATCCCCACGGCGATGACCGCCGTCCGGGCCACCCGGCCGCCGCCGGTCGAGCGCTCGGGACGCAGCACCGCGACCAGGGCGATCGCGAGCCCGATCGTCGACACGTTGACCAGGACGCGCGTCGTCACGTCGAGCAGCGGCCCCGGATCGACGCCCCGCAGCGTCCGCGACAGCATCCCGAGCGCGAAGACGGCCTGGAGCGCGGCCAGCAGCGAGAGGACGCCGCCGAGGAGCGCCATCGCTCCGAGGACGATGCGGTTGTCCTCGCGCGTGTCGCTCGGGCCGGCGCTCATCCGGTGTGCTCGAGGAAGAGGAGCGTCGCGTCGACCCGCGGGTTGCGCTCGCCGTCCGACCGCACGCCGAGGCCCGCGTAGACGGCGTTGACGTGGTTGTCGACCGAGCGGACCGCGATGCCGAGGCGCTCGCCGATCGCGGCGTTGGTCAGCCCCGATGCGAGACCCGAGAGCACCTCGTACTGGCGCGGGCTCAGCGCGGCGACCGGGGAGTCGCGGCGGGCCGCGCGGGCGGCGACCAGCGCCGGATCGAGCACGGTGCGGCCGTCCGCCGTCGCGCGGACGGAGGCGAGCAGCGCGGGGGCGGTGAGGGAGGAGGTCTTCGAGAGGTAGCTCCAGCCGCGGGCCTCGGCGCGGTCGAGGCGGAGGAAGCGGTGCATCGCGTCGACGGCCGAGAGCAGGACGATGCCCAGCCCCGGCGCGGTGGACCGCAGTCGGCGCCCGAGCTCGATGCCGTCCCCGTCGCCGAGCTCGATGTCGAGGATCGCCACGTCGAGCTCCGCGGGCCGCAGCACCGACCGCGCCTCCGTGGCGGATCCGGCCTCCACGACGCTCCGCACGCCCGGCACCGCGCGCAGCAGCGACGACAGCATGTGCCGGTAGAGGGGCTGGTCGTCGACGACGGCCAGCCTGAGCTCCGGAACGCCCCCCACGGATGTCATCCGCCCATCTTCACCCATGCTCCGGAGGTCGAGGCGTCCCTCGACCGGGGGTCACCGCGCGAGGATCCGCGTCGGCTCGCGGGCGGCGGCGGGCGCCTGCCCCGTGAGCGGGGGGATCAGGAGT
>NZ_PSVA01000055.1:0-1896 GCF_002932155.1 Rathayibacter sp. AY1F9
GCCTCGAGAACGTTCTCCGCGCGTCATCGCCCCCGACGACGACAGACGCTGCGAGCGTCCTGCGCCGCGACTTGACCAGAAGCCATAGAAGGGTCCCCGACATTCCCCGTTCCGGGGAGCGCGAGCTGCACTCGCGCAGCGGTGACGGAGCACCGCCGGTAGGAGGCCGCTACGCGGCTTGTTTCCCCGTTTTCTTCACCTCTCCGCGGTCTCAACCTATTTCGCTCCACCGGCTACGTGCCACCGATTCCGGACGCGCCCTGCGGGCTTATTTCGCCCGGAATCGGCGTCACTCCGCCGCCTCCACTCAAACGGTTCTTCCCGCCGGAGAGGCAAAGAAAAACGATCAGCCAGAGGGAGACACACCATGAGCCAGCAGCGCGGCACCCGTACCGAGGTCATCACGAGCGAGCACCACGGACCCGGGGCAGAGGGCATCAGCCGGACCGCCCGTCAGGTGGTCATCGTCGGCGCCGGTGGCCGCGACCCGGTGACCGAGCAGACCCCGGCCGTGCACCTGGTCACCCGCGAGGGCCGCGCGGGGCTTCCCGGGGTGACGTTGCAGCACTTCGAGCCCGTGGAGGCGCTGCCCGCGGATCGCGTCGGCTACATGGCCTCCGGTGCCTTCGTCGTCGTGCCGGTCGACGTCGCGCGAGCGCTCGACCTGTTCCCGGCCGCGTACGCGCTGCACGACCGCAGCGAGACGCCCGCCGACTACCGCGACAACGACTGACCCCCCCCGAACCGAGAAGGAGAACCGACATGCTCACCATCACCCACACGCCCGAAGCCGGAACGATCATCGAGGGCACCAGCCGCGGCGACGGCACCGCCGAGATCCTGAAGGCGTCCGGCTGGCGCTGGGGCCGCTCCATCGGCGCCTGGTACGTCCCGCAGTCCCGCGACCGCCTGCCGAAGTGGTGGACCATCAACCGCGCCGCGACCGCCCTGCGCGAGGCCGGGCACGAGGTCACGATCGAGGCCGAAGAGACGTTCCGCCCGACCGCCGAGGCGGAGGCGGCGACCCTCGAGCGCCAGGCCGCCCGCGTCGACGCGCTCGACGCGAAGGCTGACCGTCGCGCCGCGGACGCCGACACCGCGGACGCGGCCGCGCGCCGCGCGTTCGATCGGCTCCCGGAGGGTGGCGAGCCGATCAAGATCGGCCACCACTCCGAGACGCGGCACCGCAACGCGATCGAGAAGGCCCACAACGCGATGGGTCGCAGCGTCGAGGCCGACCGCGAGGCCACCCGCGCGCGCGCCCGCGCCGACGTCGCCGCCCACACCACCGAATCCCGCTACGCGCCGGGAATGGTCGCCCGCCGCATCGACCGCCTCGATACCGACATTCGCGGCTGCACACGGAAGATCGAGGGCAGCTCGCACAACTTCGGCGGCGGCTACATCGAGACGACCGCCCCCGCCACCGGCGACCGACTCGACCGGCTGCACGCCGAGCGCGCGCAGCTCGAAGATCAGCGCGACTACTGGTCGGAGGTCCGCGAGGCGCAGGCCGCCGCGGGACAGGTGACGATCCACAGTCGCGACAGGATCGCCAAGGGCGACGCGATCAAGCACAAGTTCGGGTGGAGCCTCGTTACCCGCGTGAACCCCAAGACCGTGACGGTCGCGCTGGACTGGAACGCCGGGACGCGCCCCTACTCCGTGGCCTACGCCGACGTGCAAGGACACCGCACCGCCACGGAACTCGACGCGGCCCGCGAGGCGGTCGCGGAGACGGCCGCCGCGAGCTGAGCGGGCGAGGGCCGGCCTCCGGGCCGGCCCGTGAGGGGCGACCCCCTCACACTCTCTAATGATCTCGGCTGGCCTGGTGCCGGCTGTCAGGCTGGTTCTGGCTTGCTCGGGCGTGACTCATCACACTCTTGACCGCTGTGT
>NZ_PSVA01000056.1:0-1881 GCF_002932155.1 Rathayibacter sp. AY1F9
CCCCGGCACTCGGGAGCCGGGACGCTCCTGAGGCGTCCCGGCTCCCGAGTGCCGGGGTGGTGCAGGGGGTGGGGCTGGTGATCCGGGATCAGGAGGCGGCGATCGCCTCGGTGACCGCGGAGCGGGCGTCGACGGCGCTGTCGGCGGCGAGAGCGAGCTCCGCGTACCGCTTGGCGTCGTCGAGGGTGTGCTCGGCCAGCTCGGCGCGGACGTCGGCGAGAGCCGACGGCGACATCGAGAGGGTGGTGGCGCCGAGGCCGACGAGGACCACGGCGAGCAGCGGGTCGGCGGCGGCTTCTCCGCAGATCCCGACGGGCTTGCCCAGCGCCGCTCCCGCGCGGCCGACCTCGCCGACGAGGCGGAGCACGGCCGGGTGCCACGGGTCCTGGAACGCCGAGACCGTGCCGAGCATGCGGTCGGCGGCGAGCGTGTACTGGGTCAGGTCGTTGGTGCCGATCGAGGCGAAGTCCGCGACTCCGAGGATGCGGTCGGCGAGCAGGGCGGAGGAGGGGACCTCCACCATCACTCCGGCGGTGCGGATGCCGAGCTCCCGCGCCATCGAGGTGAAGTAGCGGGTCTCGTCCACGGTCGCGACCATCGGCGCCATGACCCAGAGGTCGGCGTCGGTCGCGGCATCGGCCTGGGCGAGGGCGGTGAGCTGGTCGCGGAGGATCTGCTCGCTGGCGCGGAGGGCGCGCAGTCCGCGGAGACCGAGGGCCGGGTTCTCCTCGTGGTCGTCGTTGAGGAAGCTCAGCGGCTTGTCGGCGCCGGCGTCGAGCGCGCGGACGACGACCTTGCGGCCGGGGAACGCAGCGAGCAGGCGCGTGTACTGCTCCGCCTGCTCGGCGACCGAGGGCGCCTCCTTCGCGTCGAGGAAGAGGAACTCGGTGCGGAACAGCCCCACTCCCTCGGCGCCGAGCTCGACCGCGTTCGCAGCGCCGTCGGCCGAGCCGAGGTTCGCGAGCAGCGGCACGGCGTGGCCGTCTGCCAGCGCGCCGGGAACGACCGGTGCGGCGAGCATCTCGGCGCGCTCGGCGATCGAGGACTTCGCGGCGCCGATCTCGGCGTCCGAGGGGTTCACCGTCACGACGCCGGAGGTGGCGTCGAGGATGACGAGCTGGCCGTCCCGCAGGTCGAGGGCGCCGGTGGTGCCGACGATGGCGGTGATCGACTTCTCCCGGGCGAGGATCGCCGTGTGCGAGGTCGGTCCTCCGTCGCTGGTGATCAGACCGAGGACCTTCTCGAGGTCGAGCAGCGCCGTGTCGGCCGGAGCGAGGTCACGGGCGACGAGCACGAACGGCTCGTCCGACTCGGGGACGCCGGGAGCGGCGACGCCGCGCAGGTGCGCCACGACGCGCTGCGAGACGTCGTCGAGGTCGGTCGCGCGCTCGGCCATGTAGCCGCCCATCGCCACGAGCAGGTCGCGGAAGCCGGCGAAGGCCTCGTGCACGGCGCGCTCCGCGGTCTTGCCCCCGGCGATCCGCGCCTTGACGTCGTCCGCGAGGGACGGGTCCTCGGCCATCAGGGCCTGGGCGTCGAGGACGTCCTTCGCCGAGCCGCCGGCCCGCTCGCCGCGGTGGCGGATCGTCGCGGCGGTGGCGGAGAGCGACGAGACGGCGCGCTCCTCCTCCTGGGCGACGCTGCGGGTGCTGGCGGTGTCCTCGGGCTCGGGCAGCGGCTCCGGCATGCGCAGGACCGGCCCGAGGGCCAGCCCGCGTCCCACTCCGGTGCCCTGGAGCTTGGCGGAGGCGTAGGCGGTCTGAGGAGTGGACAGCGTCATGGGTGCTCGTTCCTGTCGTGCGGAGTGTCGGGCTCGACGTCGCGGCTGCGCTGCGCCTCCAGGTAGGCCGCGTACGCCTCGCGCGCGAGCCGGTAGCCGTT
>NZ_PSVA01000057.1:0-1781 GCF_002932155.1 Rathayibacter sp. AY1F9
GTCGCGATGACCTCAGCTGCGATGACGAGGATCGTGGTGACAGCGGCTCCGGCTCCGGTTCTTGCGCCGACTGCGGCGTCGGTCGTCGCGTGGGCGGCAGCGGAGCCCCGGGCAGCGCCCGCGGTCGGTCGGTGATCCGACGGCCGGTAGGGGTCGTCCAGACGACGGTGCCGTCCGGATGGAGGGCGTAGGTCCAGCGGTCGCCGTGGCGGACGTGGTGGTGCGCGACGCAGAGCGAGGCCAGGTTGCCGAGGGCGGTCTCGCCTCCGTTCCGCCACTCGAGGGTGTGGTCGGCCTCGGCCGTCGAGGACGAGCGGGTGCAGCCGGGGAACCGGCAGGTCCGGTCGCGCAGCTGCAGCTGGAGGCGCATCCGAGGGGGCGGGACGCGGAGGGTCCTGCCGACCGACGTCACCACTCCCGTGTCCGGATCGGTCAGCACCCGCGTGAAGGTGGCCGCCGTGCGGACGAGCTCCCGGGCGACGTCGGCGGGGACGAGACCGTAGCCGTCGAGTTCGGCCGGCGCGTCGTCGAGGCCGACGGCGGTGCTGGCGGCCAGGGTGAGGCGCACGTCGGCGCGGACTCCGGAGACCGAGGCGTGGATTCCGGAGCCCGAGGCACGGACGGCGCTCGCTCCTTCTCCCGAGGATCCGTCTGCGGAGATGTCGCCGTCGATGAGCAGATCGACGAGCGCGTCGGCCCGCAGCTGCGCGAGCGTCCGGCCGTCGCCGAGGGAGATGTCAGCGTCTCCACCGGCGCCGCCACCCGTCTCCGCGCCGAGCCCGGCACCGGCACCAGCACCAGCACCAGCACCAGCACCAGCACCAGCACCAGCACCAGCGTCCGTCCGCGCGCCGACTGCCACCGGAGCATCGCCACGGGCACCAGCACCGCTCTGTGCAGTCGCAGTCGCAGTCGCAGTCGCACTCGCACTCGCACTCGCACTCGCACTTGCACCTGCACCTGCACCTGCACCTGCACCTGCACCTGCACCTGCACCTGCACCTGCACCTGCACCTGCACCTGCACCGAGCCCGATCCTCGCCGCGTCCGCCCCGTCGCGGAGCGAGCGGGCGATCCGGTCGAGACGGTTGTAGGCGCCGACCGCGACCGGGGCCGGCAGCAGGGCGCAGAGCGTGGCCATGCCGTCGGCCTCTGCTCCGAGCCACACGCTGCGATCCTCTCGGGCGCGGGCGTGGCGCTCGGTGAACGGCTGCTCGTGCAGCTCGTCGCGCAACCGCGCCACGGTCCGGCGGAGCTGGGTGGGCGTCTGCGTGAGCGCCGCGGCGGCCGCCCGCTCGTCGAAGGGCGCGCGCGACGGAGCGGGGAGGGTCGCGGCGGCGGCGCAGACGACCTCGCCGGCCTCCCAGAGGATCCGGGCCTCGGCTAGGAGGGCACGGGTCGCCGGGAGGTCCTCGATGAGGAGCCGAGCATGCTCGAGACGTCGAGACGCCGCGCGCTCCGACATCCCGAGCGCCGTCGCGAACTCGGCTCGGATCGAGCGCTCCACGAGGTCTCCCGCCTCGCTCCGGGAGAGACGGCTCCCCCGCGCGAACGACTCCGGCACGAGCAACGCCGCCCCGTAGGCCGTGTGCAGGGCGACGGCTCCCGCGAGCAGCACCGGTGCCGAGGAGCGGGCGAGCCCCGCCGCGAGACCGGCGAGCGCGCGCACCGCGTCGAGCGTCTGCGTCGTCTCGCCCGCCTGCACCGCCTCGACCGCCTGCATCGCGTCACCCGAACTTCTCATACATGTATTGAATCAGCGACCACCGACATCGGGCCGG
>NZ_PSVA01000058.1:0-1556 GCF_002932155.1 Rathayibacter sp. AY1F9
GCGCCGTCCTCGTCTAGCGGGAGCGACTCGCCGCCGAGGGAGTCGACCAGCCGCGCCCCGGCGGGGGTGTCGGGAAGCGTCAGGTGCGCCGTGCGCGGGTTCGACGCCAGGTTGTGCACCGCGACGGTCGTGCCGGTCGACGCGGACATCCGGTGCGCGAGCACGCTCGGCTCGTCGCAGGGGAGGTGCGTGTACTCGCCCCACCCGATCTCCGGCGACCGCCGGTACAGCCAGGCGAGGCCCTTCACGTGGGCCAGGATCGAGTCCGGATCCTGGAGCTGCGCGGCCGCGTTCACGTGCTCGGGTCCGAAGCCGCCGCCGGGAGGGGCGGCGATCAGGTCGGAGGCGTCGGCGCGCGAGAACCCGCCGTTGGCAGCGCTGCTCCACTGCATCGGGGTCCGCACGGCGCTGCGGCCCGGGATGTCGGCGTTCTCGCCCATCCCGATCTCCTCGCCGTAGTAGAGCACCGGGGTCCCGGGCAGCGAGAAGACGAGGCTGTGGACCAGGCGGACGCGGCGCGGGTCGCCGTCGACCATCGGCGGGAGGCGGCGGACGATGCCGCGCCCGTGGATCCGCTGCGACTGCTCCGGAGCGAACGCCGCGAAGACCTCGTCGCGCTCGTCGTCGCTCAGCTGGTCGAGGGTGAGCTCGTCGTGGTTGCGCGCGAAGTTCGCCCACTGGCTGCCGACGGAGATCTCGGGGCGGCTCGCGAGCGCCTCGACGAGCGGCGCCGCCTCCTCGCGGGCCAGCGCGAGGTAGAGGCGCTGGTTGCCGATGAAGTCGAACTGCATCGACAGCTCGTCCGCGTCCTCGCCGCCGAAGAAGCCGAGCTGCTCCTCGCGGGTCACGTTGACCTCGCCCAGCAGCATCGCCTCGCCGGAGCGCCGCGAGACGAAGCGGCGCAGCAGGCGCAGCCACTCGTGCTCGTCGCGTTCGCCGGGCTCGATCAGGTAGGGCACCGCGTCGACCCGGAAGCCGTCGACGCCCAGCTGCAGCCAGAACCCGATGAGCTTCGCGATCTCGTCGCGCACGGCCGGGTTCTCGGTGTTGAGGTCGGGCTGGTGCCGGTAGAAGTGGTGCAGGTAGTACTGGCCCGCCTCCTCGTCGCGGAACCAGACGCCGTCCTCCGCGTCCGGGAACACGTTCGCGGGCTGATCGGCGGGCGGCTCGTCGCGCCAGACGTAGTAGTCGCGGTACGGGCTGTCGGGGGAGGAGCGGGCGGCCTGGAACCAGGGGTGCTGGTCCGAGGTGTGGTTGACGACGAGGTCGACGATCACGCGCATCCCGCGGTCGTGGGCGGTCCGGATCACCTCGACGACGTCGCCGTGGTGCCCGAAGCGCTCGTCCACTCCGTAGAAGTCGCTGATGTCGTAGCCGTTGTCGCGGCCGGGGGACCGGTAGAACGGCGCGAGCCAGAGGCAGCTGACGCCGAGCTCGGCCAGGTAGTCGATCCGGTGGACGAGGCCCTCGAGGTCGCCGACGCCGTCGTCGTCCCAGTCCATGAACGTCTTCACGTCGAGGTTGTAGAAGACGGCGGTGCGCCACCACAGGTCGCT
>NZ_PSVA01000059.1:0-1192 GCF_002932155.1 Rathayibacter sp. AY1F9
GCGCGTCATCGCCCCCGACGACGACAGACGCTGCGAGCGTCCTGCGCCGCGACTTGACCAGAAGCCATAGAAGGGTCCCCGGCATCCCCGTTCCGGGGGCGCGAGCTCCGCCCGCGCAGCGGTGACGGAACACCGCCGAGGGGAAGCCGCTACGCGGCCCGATTCCCCGTTTTCTTCACCTCTCCGCGGTTCAAACCTATTTCGCTCCACCGGCTACGTGCCACCCATTCCGGACGCGGTCGCTGCGCTCCCTTATTTCGCCCGGAATGGGCGTCACTCCGCCGCCTCCACTCAAACGGTTCTTCCCGCCGGAGAGGCAAAGAAAAACGATCAGCCAGAGGGAGCACCCACACCATGCAGACCGCCACCGAATTGCAGACCACGGCTAAGACCTATCTCACGCTCGCGAACACCCGCGCGGTGAGCATCCGCGTCGTGGGCACCGACCCCAAGAAGACGCCCTCCGTGCTCGTCACCCGCCGCAAGTCCGGTGTCTGGGAGGCGTGGCACTCCGACCAGCTGCACGGCATCACCAGCGGCTCGTTCCGCCACTGCGTCGCCCACGCCCGCCGCGCAGCGATCCGCCGCGTCGCCCCGTTCCTGAACCGCTGAGAGGACCACACCATGACCCGCACCGACACCGGCCGCGCCACGGCCGAACAGCTGGCCCTCATCCTCGACACCCGCCGCGCCGAGTCCGACGACGACGCGACCGCCACGGACGCCGAGATCCTCGCGCACATCCGCAACACGCTCACCCTGCCCGGCGAAGGGGCCCCGGGCGGATTCCCCGTCACCGACGACGGCACCGCCTACGCCACCGCGCTGATCGCGTTCCTCACCCCCGCCGACAAGCAGGACACCGGCGCGGCCCTGGCCGCTTTCCTCACCCCGACCCCGGAGACGCTGGACGAGCGCGCGGCACGCATCGAGTCGAACCGGCGCGCGGATCAGGGGTGGCAGGCGCTCTCCCCGGCGGAGCAGGCCGCGCAGATCGCGGCCGTCGAGTGGGTGGAGAACCCCGGCGGGCCGTGCGACTGCGCCAACTGCTCCGAGCCCGCCGACCGGTAGCCGCGCGGTGCGGGCCGGCCTGCGGGCCGGCCCGTGAGGGGCGACCCCCTCACACTCTCTAATGATCTCGGCTGGCCTGGTGCCGGCTGTCAGGCTGGTTCTGGCTTGCTCGGGCGTGACT
>NZ_PSVA01000006.1:0-153483 GCF_002932155.1 Rathayibacter sp. AY1F9
CGCGGCGCCGCTCCCCGTCCCTGCGGCGGATCCGCCAGCCGCTGCGTCCCACCCCGGGCCCCGATCTTGCGGATCAGTGGGCGACCTCCCGATGTCGACCCGCCACCCCCTCGCTCTCCCCCCGAGCCGAACGATCGATCCGCGTGTGAGCGGATCGATCTAGGCGGTCGCTCCCCGCTCTGCGAATCGCAGCCACCCTCTCCGGCCGACCGCGCCGAGCCCGGCGGGGACGGGCTCGAAGGAAGATCAGCCGAGGCTCGCGACCCACTCCGAGCTACCGTCGACGAAGGACTGCTCCTTCCAGATCGGCACCGACGCCTTGATGTCGTCGACCAGTGCCGCGCAGGCTTCGAAGGCCGCCGCGCGGTGGGCCGAGGCCACGGCGCAGGCGAGGGCGAGGTCGCCGACCACGAGGTCGCCGACCCGGTGCACGGCGGCGATCCGGACGTCGGGCCAGCGCTCGGCGATGCGGCGGGCGGAGGCGAGGAGTGCGGCGGGGGCGTCCGGGTGCGCCTCGTAGGACAGCCGGAGCACGCCGCGGCCCTCGTCGTGGTCGCGGACGACGCCCGCGAAGGTCACGACGGCGCCGTGCGTCGGGGAGTCGACCGCCTGCTCGCACTCGTCGACGGTGATGGCCTCGGCCGCGAGCCGCGCGAGGGCGACCGGCTCAGCGGGCATGGTCGCCGCCTCCGAGCTGGTCGAGCAGGTGCCCGATCACCGGGTCGAGCACGTCGATCCCGTCGCGGACGCCGCCGGGGGAGCCGGGGAGGTTCACCACGACGGTGCGGCCGCTGACGCCGGCGAGCCCGCGGCTGAGCACGGCGGTCGGGACGTGGGCGGCGCCCTTGGCGCGCACCGCCTCGGCGAGGCCGGGCAGGGGCCGCTCCAGGAGGGGGGCGGTCTGCTCCGGGGTGACGTCGCTCGGGGCGACGCCCGTCCCGCCGGTGGTCACGACCACGTCGACTCCGCTGCCGATCGCGTCGGCGATCGCCTCGCCCACCGCGTCGCCGTCGGCCACGACGACCACCCGCGACTCCCAGCCGCGGGTGGTGAACCAGGCCTCGAGCGCCGGTCCCGTCCGGTCCTCGTACACGCCGGAGGCGGCACGGGTGGAGGCGACGACCGCCACCGCCCGCCGCGTCACGGGGTTCCTCCGCTCGTCCACGAGCCGCTCCTCCCGCCCGCCTTCGCGAGCACACGGATACCGGTGATCGCGGCACCGCGATCGACCGCCTTGATCATGTCGTAGACCGTGAGGGCGGCCACGCTGACCGCGGTCAGCGCCTCCATCTCGACGCCGGTGCGCCCGGTCGTGCGCACGCGCGCCTCGATCCGGACGCGGCCGTCCTGCGGCTCGAGGTCCACGTCGACGCCGTCCAGCGCCAGCGGGTGGCAGAGCGGGATGAGGGTCGAGGTCGCCTTCGCGCCGAGGATCCCGGCGATCCGCGCCACGCCGAGCGCTTCGCCCTTGGGCAGCTCGCCCTGCTCGAGGAGCCGCACCACCTCGGGTGAGGTCTCGACGTAGCCCTCGGCGACGGCGGTGCGCGCCGTGACCTCCTTCGCGCTCACATCGACCATGTGCACGGCTCCGTCGCCGCGCACATGGGTGAGCCGATCGCTCTCAGTCATCGATCCTCCAGATCTCGACCGTGTCGCCGGTCGCTGCGTGGTCCGTCCCGACGGGGACGTGGATGAGCACGGTGGAGCGGGCGTAGGACGCCAGCAGGTGCGAGCCGGGCCCGCCCACCGGGTGCACGAGGCCCTCGTCGTCGAGGACTCCGCGGCGGATCTGGTGCAGGTGCGCGGGCGAGTCGAGCGCCGTGCCGAGGCGCGCACGGAGCCGCGGCCGCTCGGCGGGCGTCCGTCCCGCGAGCGAGCGCAGCACGGGCCGGAGGAACACCTCGAACGAGACCAGGGCGCTCACCGGGTTCCCGGGAAGCGAGACCACCGGCAGGTGCAGCCCCTCGGCCACGCGCACGAGACCGAGGCCCTGCGGGCCGCCCGGCTGCATCTCGACGTGGCCGAACTCCGAGCCCGCCGGGCCGAGCGCCTCGCGGACGACCTCGTAGGCGCCCGCGCTGACGCCGCCGACCGTGATCACCAGGTCGGCCGCGCCCGCGTGCTCCTCGAGCAGCGCCAGGAGGTCCTCGGCCCGATCGCTCGTGCAGGCGGCGACGACGGGCAGCGCGCCCGCTTCGCGGACGGCCTCGGCCAGCAGGGCGCCGTTCGCGTCGTGGATCTGCGCCTCCTCGAGGACGGCGCCTGCGGGACGGATCTCGTTGCCGGTGGGGACGACGAGCACCCGGAGTCGCGGCAGCACCTCCGCCTCGGTCAGCCCGAGGGAGGCGAGGAGTCCGTAGTGCGCCGCGCGGAGGACCGTGCCGGCCGGGAGTGCGAGCTCGCCGCGGCGGGCGTCGCTGCCCCGGGCTCGGACGAAGGTCGCCGGCACCACCGGGTGCGCGAAGGCGACGCTGCCCGCCGCGGGGAAGCGCGGAGGATCGACGCGCTCGACCGGGACGACGGCGTCGGCCCCCTCCGGCAGCGGCGAGCCGGTCATGATCGGTGTCGCCGTGCCGGGCTCGTGCCGCGGCGCCCGGTCGCCCGCGGGGATCGGCGCCGATACGGGCAGGGCGACGGGATGCTCCGGCGCCGCCGCGTCGAGGTCGGCCGCCCGCACCGCGAAGCCGTCCATCTGCGAGTTGTCGAAGCGCGGCAGGTCGAGCGGGGAGTCGACGGAGCGGGCGAGGACCCGCCGGTCGTACGCGCCCGGATCGGCGGCGACGGCGGCCGGATCCAGGCTCAGCGTCTCGCGGGCACCCCGCGTGGCCAGCGGCGCGAGCAGCGCCCGCACCCGGGCGGCGTGCAGGTCGATCGAGGTCATCGTGTCCTCTCGCGAGCGGCGGAGCCCGACCGGCGGCGGGACCGAGTCCATCTTGCCGGGTCGCGCCCGGTTCCGCGGCGTAGTGTGAGCGGATGAGCACAGCACTGGGGATCCCGGGCTTCCGGCCCCGACAGCGCAGCGCGGTCCTCCCGGCCGACCGCCCCGCCACCCCGCTCCTCCTGGACACCTACGGGCGCGTCGCGGACGATCTGCGGATCTCGCTGACGGACAAGTGCAATCTGCGCTGCACCTACTGCATGCCGGCGGAGGGCCTGCCGTTCCAGCCGCCCGCGTCCCTGCTGACCCGTGAGGAGATCCTCCGCCTCGCGCGCATCGCCGTGGAGCAGTTCGGCGTCCGCCAGATCCGCTTCACCGGCGGCGAGCCGCTCCTGCGCAAGGACCTCGTCGACATCATCCGCGACGTCGCCTCCCTCGACCCGCGCCCCGAGATCTCGCTCACCACGAACGCGATCGGCCTGTCGGGTCGGGCGGCGGCGCTCGCCGACGCCGGCCTGAACCGCGTCAACGTCTCGCTCGACTCGATCTGCGCCGAGACCTTCGCGAAGGTCACCCGTCGCCCGTTCCTCGACCGCGTGCTCGCGGGCATCGACGCGCTCGGTCCCGCCGGCCTGGACCAGACCAAGATCAACGCGGTGCTGCTGCCCGGGATCAACGACCACGAGGCCCCGGAGCTGCTCGCCTGGGCCCTCGCGGGAGGCCACCAGCTCCGCTTCATCGAGCAGATGGCGCTCGACGCCGACCACGGCTGGGACCGCGCGACCATGATCACCGCCGCGGACATCCGGGCGCTGCTCTCGGAGCGCTTCTCGCTCAGCCCGCACGCGGCCCCCCGTGACGGCGCCCCCGCCGAGCTCTTCGACGTCCGCGAGGCCGGGGGGTCCGAGGTGCTCGGCCAGGTGGGGATCATCGCGTCCGTCACCGAGAACTTCTGCGACGACTGCCGCCGCACCCGGCTCACCGCCGAGGGCGGTGTCCGCAGCTGCCTCTTCTCGAACGAGGAGACGGACCTGCTCGGCCCGATGCGCGCGGGCGCGGACGACCACGAGGTCGCCCAGCTCTGGCGCGGGGCGATGTGGGCCAAGCCCGCGGGACACGAGATGAACCGGGCGGGCTTCGTGCAGCCCGAGCGCACGATGAGCGCGATCGGCGGATGAGCATGCGGGTCCGCTACTTCGCTGCGGCCAAGGCCGCCCTCGGCCGTGGTTCCGACGAGCTCGACGAGGTGCCCGACCTGGGCGCTCTCGAGGAGAGACTCGTCGCCTCCGCGCCCTCGGCCGCCGACGTGCTCGCACGGTGCACCTACCTGGTCGACGGCGTGTCGACCGCGGACAGGGCCACGCCGCTGCGTCCCGATGCCGCGGTCGACGTCCTGCCGCCGTTCGCCGGCGGCTGACCCCGAAGAGCGCTCCGTGACGAGCCGTCCTCGTCCGGACCGGTGCGTCCGATCCGCGCGGTCCGCAGCAGGTGCGTCCGCGCTTCTGGAGGACGCTGCATCCCGAAGACGGACTGGTCCTGTCCCGCCGCACAGGGACCCGCGGGACGCCTCCCTCGGACCCGCGTGCGGCGGGGCAGGACCGGATCAGCGGCCGATCCCGTGCGTCACGGGCACAGGACGTTGGTCATCGTGTCGAGCACGTTGCGGTTCTGCACGTCGAGGAATCCGAACGCCGAGGAGACTCCGGTGGCGACCAGCACGCCGCTGACGAAGGCCCGGCCGTCCCGGGTCACGTAGGCGTCCGGCGCGAAGATGGTGGCGTCGGAGGGCACACCGGAGGCGACGCGGATCTGCGGCTGCGTCCTGTCCGCGAACGCGCCGTACCGGACGAGAGCGCCGTTCTGGATCACGTCCACGACGTCACGGTTCTGTCGATCGCGGTAGGCGTCGGCACTGGTCACCCCGGTGGCGACCAGGATGCTGCTGTTGAAGAGGCGCCCGTCCGGCGTCAGGTGGTACGAGGGCGCCAAGGCCGTCGATCCTGCCGGAACGTTCCTGGCGTAGACCTGGTTCTTCGTGGAGGAGATGTAGCGGACGAGCTCCGAGCCGACGATCACGTCGATGACGTCGTTGTTGCTCTGGTCGCGGAAGGAGTCCGCGCTCGTCACTCCGGTGGTCACGAGGGCTCCGCCGGCGCGCCGCAGCTCGCCGTTCGGTGTGACGTAGAAGGCGGGCGCATGGACCGTCGATCCGGCCGGCACGCCGCTCCCGATGGCCTTCGGCGCGGCCTCTCCGGTGACGAAGCGGTAGAAGACGCCGTCGACGACGAAGTCGGCGACGTCGCGGTTCTGCTCGTCGCGGAAGCCCTGGACGCTGGTGACGCCGCGCGCGATCCGCCCCCCGCCGTGATAGAGCTCGCCCGACTCCGTCAGGTAGTACCGGGGTCCGACGGTCTTGGCTCCCGAGGGCACGTTGCCGTTCGACTCCGTCGTCGTCCGTCCGCCGTCGGTGACGTACCGGACGGCGGTCCCCGTGGTCGCGGTGGTGCTCGCGGTCGCCGTCGCGCCCGCGGCGCCGGAGACGGCGGAGAGGGTGATGCCGTTCTGCGCCACGTTCCCGGCCGTGACCGGGATGCTCACGCGTCCGTCCGCGCCGGTCGTCGCCCTGACGGTCTGCGCGCCGCCGCTGGTCAGGCCGGCGGGGAGAGTGATGGTGACCGTGTCGCCGGCAGCGGGAGCGCCGTTGGTCGTGGCGAGGACGGAGACCGTTCTCGTGGTGCAGGCGGGGAAGGAGTACGCCGGGGCGTCGAAGGCGAGGGTGAGGCCGGTGGACGCGGCGGCCGCGGGGGTCGCGACCGCCGCGGCGACGACGGGGACGGACCAGGCCGCACCCGACATGATCGTCCGCCGGGCGGGCCCCCCGCCGGTCGAGTCGATCCGCGGTGGGAGGGAGCGCGAGTGCGCTGCCGTCGGGTCCAGGGCGTTGGTGTCCGTCATGGTGTTCCTTTTCTTTCTTTCGTGCGAGGGGTGGTGGACGCGCCGATCCTGCCGAACGTCCGGCCTCCGGTCGACGCGGAACGGGCCGCGACGAGGTTCCATGCCCGACCGTGGACGTTCCGTCGCGCCGCCGGACCGGGGGAGCCACTCAGGGCGCCTCCTCGCCGGGAGCCCGTCCGGCGCGGGGGACGCGGCGGCGCACGTCAGCCCGCGTCGTCGATCCGGCGGAGGGTCCGCTGCATGTGGATCCGCGAGCTGAAGCCGGCCGACCGCGCCACGCGGTCCAGGTCCGTCGCCGCCCGCGGGCCGAGCTCGTCGAGGAGGCGCTGCGCCTCGAAGGCCCGCGCGCGCTCGATCCGCTGACGAGGGGTGGTGCCGGCGGCCGAGAACGCCCGGTGCAGGTGGCTGACCGACACGCCGAGACTCTCCGCGAGCGTCTCCACCGTGAAGGAGCGGTCGCGGTAGTGCCGCTCGATCAGGCGCGTGCCGTTCGCGTACACGGCGGCGGGGGACCGGTCCTCCCGGTCGGAGGAGGGCAGCAGCGCCGAGAAGGCCGAGGCCAGGAGGTGCTCGCTCGCGATCTCGAAGTGCTCGAAGGCCGCGTCCGAGGGCTCGACGCCGAAAGTGAGGACAGTGTTCGCCGCACCGGTGAGTGCGCGCCAGTAGGCCTCGGGGAGGGCGAGGACCCGGTCCGTGAGCGAGGCGAACTCGCTCGCGCGGAGCACCGAGGGGCGCAGCTGCCACTCGAAGCGCGCCCACGGACTGAGCGCCGCCGCGTACTGCACCGTCGAGGCGCGGGTCACGAGAGCGCTGCCGGCCGGGAGCCGGTGGTCGCGGCCCCGGGCGGAGAGGCGGCCGGTCCCGTCGAGGCTGAAGAGCACGCGGAGCCTTCCGGGATGGGGGAGGACCTCGAACTCCCCGGTCTGCAGCCAGGCGCGGCTGAGGCTGAGGCGCGGCGAGACGATCGCGTCGCAGACGGCACCTCGCGGCAGGGGGCGCCGCGGAATCCAGCCGAGCCGACGCAGCCGCCTCTCGGCGGGACTCCAGACCTCGGGCATCACGCCTCCGCGCCGGGGTCGAGCGGGTCGGGAGGATCGAGCAGCGCCGCCTGCCGCGCGGAGTGCGGTGAAGGCGTCGGCATGGGTGCTCTCCTCGGAACGGTGGCCGCGAGCACGCCACCGCCGATCAGCTTCGGACACTGCTCCGCCCTGATCCGCGGAGAAGGACGGATCCTCTCCGCTGCGAGCACCGAACATCCCGGGTCGCCGATCGGCAGGGCGCTGGGTGCGCCTCACCCCACCCGTTCCGCGGCGCACGCGGCCGCGGCACGGGTCACCGCTCCCGCCACGACGCCATCCCGCCGTCGAGCGAGTCGGACGCCACGCCCGCCGCCGCCGCGCGCTCCGCCGCGAGACGCGATCGGACCCCGGAGGCGCAGTGCAGCACGAGCGGACCGGCCGGCAGAGCGACGGGGTCGAAGCGCGACATCGGCATCCGCACGGCACCGGGCACCGCGACGGTCCGGTCCTCGTCGTCCTCGCGGAGGTCGACGACGGTCGGGGGCGTCGGCCCGGCCAGCCGCTCCCGCAGCTCGGCCGCCGTGATCGAGCCCGCCGCGGCCCGCCGCTCCGGGACCGGCGGCACCCGCCGCTCGAGAGGGAGCTCGGCCCAGGAGGAGTCGAGGGCGTCGTGCACGAGGACGCGACCGAACAGCGGCTCGCCCGCCCCGGTCACGAGCTTCACGACCTCGGCCGCCATGGCCGAGCCGATCAGCGCGCAGAGCGCGCCCAGCACGCCCACCGTCGAGCAGCTGTCGCCCGCGTCCTCGGCCTCGGGGTGCAGCGCGCGCAGGGTCACTCCTCCGCCCGGAGCGCCGGCCCAGAAGGTGGAGAGCTGCCCGTCGAAGCCGAGTGCCGATCCCCACACGTGCGGGACCCCGGCGCGCGTCGTCGCGTCCGAGGCGAGGTAGCGCGCGCCGAAGGTGTCGAAGCCGTCGACCACGACGTCCCAGCCCGCCACCAGGGCATCGACGTTGGCCGAGGTCAGCGACACCGGGAAGGCCCGGGCGTCGATGCCGGGGGAGAGCCGCCGCGCGGTCGCCGCCGCCGACTCCGCCTTCGACCGGCCCACCGAGGAGTCGTCGTGCGCCGTCTGCCGCGCCAGGTTCGAGAGCTCGACGACGTCGCCGTCCACGATGCCGAGCCGCCCGATCCCGGCCGCGGCGAGCGCCGTGATCACCGGCGAGCCGATGCCGCCCGCGCCGAGGATCAGCACGCGCGCGTTCCGGAGGCGCCGCTGTCCGAGCTCCCCGAGGGGCGCCAGGCGGATCTGCCGGGCGAACCTCTCGCGCTCGGCGGCGGTCAGCGGCGGTCCGGGCTCGACGAGCGGGGTCATGAGAGCTCCTTCCTCCACTGGCCCTCGTGGGCGACGGGGGTGAAGCCGACGGCCTCGTTCACGGCGAGCATCGGTCGGTTCTCCTCGGCGTTCCAGGTGTAGACGGCCCGACAGTCCGGGGCGGTCCCCACCGCATCGCCGATCGCGGTCAGGGCGAGGAAGTCGCTCCAGCCGTCGGCGCCCACGGCCTCGGGGATCGCGAGCTCGCGGATCCGGAGCGCCGGGTCGGAGGTGCGGTTCACCACCCCAGTGTGCACGTCCCGGCGCCCGCGGCGGCCTCCTGCGCCTGTTCCGGTGCGGGATCGCGGCGGTCCGTCGGCCGGTCGGGGCTCCGCCTCCCGGCCCGGCCGCGGCCGTCGGCTACCGTGGAGGCGTTGTGGACGGGAGCGAGGCGGCCGGGTGTACCTGAAGAGCCTGACCCTCAAGGGCTTCAAGTCCTTCGCTCAGCCGACCACGTTCGCCTTCGAGCCGGGGGTCACCTGCGTCGTCGGCCCCAACGGCTCGGGCAAGAGCAACGTCGTCGACGCGCTCGCCTGGGTGATGGGGGAGCAGGGGGCGAAGACGCTCCGCGGCGGCAAGATGGAGGACGTCATCTTCGCGGGCACCTCCACCCGCGGACCCCTCGGCCGCGCCGAGGTCGCGCTCACCATCGACAACTCGGACGGCGCCCTGCCGATCGAGTACACCGAGGTGACGATCACCCGGACCCTCTTCCGCAACGGCGGCAGCGAGTACGCGATCAACGGACGCGGCTGCCGGCTGCTCGACGTGCAGGAGCTGCTGAGCGACTCCGGTCTCGGGCGCGAGATGCACGTCATCGTGGGGCAGGGACAGCTCGACGCCGTGCTGCACGCGACCCCCGAGGAGCGGCGCGGGTTCATCGAGGAGGCCGCCGGGATCCTCAAGCACCGACGCCGCAAGGAGAAGACGCTCCGCAAGCTCGAGGCGATGCAGGCGAACCTGACCCGCCTCTCCGACCTCGCGGGCGAGATCCGGCGCCAGCTCAAGCCCCTCGGGCGCCAGGCCGAGGTCGCACGGCAGGCTCAGACGATCGCCGCCGTGGTGCGCGACGCCCGGGCGCGCCTGCTCGCCGACGACGTGGTCGAGCTCCGGACCGCTCTGGACGGCTTCGCCCGCACCGAGAGCGAGCGGCACAGCGAGCGGGTGGTCCTGCAGCAGCGGCTCGAGCAGGCGACGCTCCGGCGAGCGCGGATCGAGGCGGAGGTGGTCGGCGACGCGGTCGACGACGCCCGGCGCACCTCGTTCGAGCTGGAGTCGGTGCAGGAGCGGCTGCGCAACCTCTCGGCCCTCGCCGGGCAGCGGCTCGCGATGCTCGAGCTCGAGTCCGAGCAGCCGCAGATCCAGCCGCGCGTGACGCCGGCGCAGGTGGAGGAGGCGCGGGTCGAGTTGGAGCGCCTGCGGCAGGCCGTCCTCGACGCGGAGACGGCGTGGGTCCAGGCGCAGCGCACGACCGTCGCCGCCCGCTCCGCCCTCGACGCGGTCGACGAGGAGATCGCCGCGCAGGCGGCCCTCGTCTCGCGCTACGACCTCGAGCTCTCCACCCTCTCGGGGCAGGCCGACACCGCCGCCTCCCGTCTCGCGTCCGTCCGGGGCGAGGTCCTGCGCGCGCAGAACACCCTCGACGCGGCCGACCGGCGGAAGGAGGCGGCGCGGCGGGCGCTCGACGCTCTGGAGGCCGAGCTGGACGACGCGGGCCGTGGCCCCGACGGCGGCCTCGACGAGGGCTACGAGCTCGCCCAGTCCGCGGTCTCGGCCGCCGAGGCCGGAATCGAGCGGCTGCGCGAGGAGCTGCACGCCCTGGAGCGCGAGCGCGAGGCGCTGGCCGCCCGCACGGGTGCCCTGTCGCTGGCCCTCGACGTCTCGGACGGCTCGGCCGAGCTGATCGCCGCCCGGATCGAGGGGGTGCGCGGCCGGGTCGCCGAGCGGATCCAGGTGCGGCCGGGCTCCGAGGCCGCGATCGCCGCCGCCCTCGGCGCGGTCGCCGACGCCGTGCTGGTCGAGTCGACCACCCGGGCCGACGCGGCTCTGGACGCCGCGCTGGAGCGCGACCTCGGACGCGTCGAGCTGCTGGTCGCCGACGCCGCCCGGCCGTACGTCGCTCTCACCGTTCCCGAGGGGGCGGAACGCGCGGGCGACCTCGTCTCGGCGCCGGCCGGGGTCCTCTCGCTCCTGAAGCGCGTGCTCGTGGTCGAGGACCTCGCCGCGGCGCGGCGCCTGAGGGAGCGCATCGATCCGGGCACCGTCCTGGTCACCCGTGACGGCGCGACCGTCTCCGACGCCGTGCAGAGCGCCGGCTCCGGCGGGCAGCGCAGCCGGATCGAGCTCGTCTCCGAGCGCGACTCCGCCGCCGCCCGGCTGGAGGAGGTCGAGGGCGGGATCGACCGGCTCCGCTTCGAACTCGCCGAGCAGACCGGAGCGCTCCGCGGCGCGAAGGAGCAGGCCGCGAGCGCGCTCTCGGCCCTCCGCGAGCACGACGCCGCCCGTGCCGCCCACACCGAGCGGCTCGGCGGCGTGCGCGCCCAGCTCGAGGCGGCCACCGCCGAGCACGGCCGGGGCTCGAGGGCGCTGGCCGTCGCCTCGGACCGGGTCGGCGACGCCGAGCGCGCGGCCCAGGAGGCGAGGTCGGCGCTCGACGCCGCGCGCGCCAGGCCCCGGCCGGTGCTCGACGCGAGCGCGCGCGACGGTCTGCAGCGCGACGTCGACACCGCACGCGAGCGCGAGATCGAGGCGCGGCTCGGCGTCGAGACCGCCAAGGAGCGGGTGCGGGCGGAGCAGTCCCGCGGGGAGGCGCTGGCCCGCCAGCTGGCCGCCGACCGCGCCGCCGCCGACGAGGCCGCGCGCCGCGCCGTGATCCGCCGTCGCCAGCGCGACGCGGCGGCCGAGGTGACCGCCGCGCTCCCCGCCGTCCTCGCCTCCGTCGACCGCTCCGTCCAGCAGGCCCGGGCCGAGCTCGTCGCGGCCGAGGCGGCGCGCTCGCAGCAGAACGCCGAGCTGCAGGGGCTCCGCCGCGAGGAGGGGAGCGTGCGCGACCGGCTCCAGTCCGTCACCGAGAGCGTCCACGGCCTCGAGCTGCAGATCTACGAGAAGAGGCTGCAGCTCACCGGTCTGCTCGAGCGCGCCGCGTCCGAGCTCGGGCTCACCGAGGACGTGCTGGTGGAGGAGTACGGTCCCGGAGTCGGCGTCCCCGACGAGACGGACGTGGAGCAGGAGCCGCGGCCCTACGTCCGCGAGGAGCAGCGCCGCCGCCTCGAGAAGGCCGAGAAGCAGCTCGGGCAGCTGGGCCGCGTCAATCCGCTCGCGCTGGAGGAGTTCGCCGCGCTGGAGCAGCGGCACGCGTTCCTGACCGAGCAGCTGGCCGACCTCACCGGGACCCGGCGCGACCTGCTCACCATCATCGAGGAGCTCGACGAGACGATGCAGACCGTGTTCGCCTCCGCGTTCGACGACACGCAGGCGGCGTTCGCGGACGTGTTCCCCGTCCTCTTCCCCGGCGGCACCGGCAGCATCCGCCTGACCGACCCGGAGAACCTGCTCACCACCGGCATCGAGGTCGCGGTGCGGCCGGCCGGCAAGAAGATCGAGCGGCTGTCGCTCCTCTCCGGAGGGGAGCGCTCGCTCGCGGCCGTGGCGTTCATGGTCGCCATCTTCAAGTCGCGGCCGAGCCCCTTCTACATCATGGACGAGGTGGAGGCCGCTCTCGACGACGCGAATCTCGGCCGACTGCTCAGCATCTTCGAGGACCTGCGCACCTCGAGCCAGCTGATCGTCATCACCCACCAGAAGCGGACCATGGAGATCGCGGACGCCCTCTACGGCGTCTCGATGCGGCAGGACGGCGTCTCGGCCGTCGTCGGCCAGCGCGTCGCCGCGCCCCCGGCCTGAACCCGCCTCCCCGACCGCTCGGAGGCGCGCCCGCCGGTAGCCTGGACCCATGGCAGAACGCACCTCCTGGTCGCTCGGCCGCGCACTGCGCGGCCTGTTCGAGAAGCGCACGATCGACGACCAGACCTGGGACGACCTCGAGACGGCGCTGATCACCGCCGACTTCGGCCCCGACATCACCGAGGAGATCGTCGACGACCTCCGCGCCAAGGTCGCCCGCTACTCCACCACCGACCCGCGCGACCTGCAGCGGATGCTCCGCGAGTCCCTCGAGGAGCGCCTGTCGAAGTACGACACGACCCTCAAGCTCAGCGAGCGCCCCGCCGTGATCCTCGTGGTCGGCGTGAACGGCGTCGGCAAGACCACGACCATCGGCAAGTTCGCCAAGTTCCTCCGCAACTACGGCCGGAGCGTCGTGGTCGGCGCGGCCGACACCTTCCGCGCGGCGGCGGTCGACCAGCTCGCCACCTGGGCGCAGCGCGCCGACGCCCAGATCGTCCGCCCTCAGCAGGAGCGCCAGGATCCGGCGTCCGTCGCCTTCCAGACCGTGCAGTTCGCGAAGGACACCGGCGTCGAGATGGTCATCATCGACACGGCCGGCCGCCTGCACACCAAGGGCGGGCTGATGGACGAGCTCACGAAGATCAAGCGCGTCATCGAGAAGCAGGCCCCGATCTCCGAGATCCTGCTCGTGCTCGACGCGACGACCGGTCAGAACGGGCTGAGCCAGGCCGAGGCGTTCATCGAGCACGCGGGCGTCACCGGCCTGGTCATCACCAAGCTCGACGGCTCCGCGAAGGGCGGCTTCGTCCTCGCGGTCCAGGAGCGCACCGGCATCCCGATCAAGCTCGTCGGCCAGGGCGAGGGCATCGGCGACCTCACCGGCTTCACCCCCCACGTCTTCGCCCAGCAGCTCGTCAGCTGAGCGGCCCCGCCCGGGACGACGCGCCGGCGCCGTCCCGGTGGCGGGCTACACGGCCTGCGAGAAGCCCAGTGCCGCGTCGGCGAGGTGGCGCAGGTGCTCCGGGACCGGCAGCCCCTTCGACTCCATCGAGCGCGCCCAGAGCCGGCCGGCCCGGTAGGAGGAGCGGACCAGGGGCCCGGCGAGGACGCCGAGGAAGCCGATGTCCTCGGCCTCCTCCTTGATCGCCACGAACTCCTCCGGGTGCACCCAGCGGTCCACCGGCAGATGCCGCGGCGTCGGGCGGAGGTACTGCGTGATGGTCACGATGTCGGTGCCGACGTCGTAGAGGTCCTGCAGCGCCTGCGAGATCTCCTCCCGCTCCTCGCCCATGCCGAGGATGAGGTTCGACTTCGTGATCAGCCCCGCCTCCCGGCCCTGGGTGAGCACGTCGAGCGAGCGCTCGTAGCGGAAGGCCGGCCGGATGCGCTTGAAGATCCGCGGCACCGTCTCGACGTTGTGGGCGAACACCTCCGGCTCCGCGTCGAACACCCGCTGCAGGTGCTCGGCGCGGCCGGTGAAGTCCGGGACCAGGATCTCGACCCCCGTGCCCGGAGCCTGGGCGTGGATCTGGCGGATGGTCTCGGCGTAGAGCCAGGAGCCCTCGTCCGGCAGGTCGTCGCGGGCGACTCCGGTGACGGTCGCGTAGCGGAGGTTCATCCGCGCCACGGACTCGCCGACGCGCCGGGGCTCGTCCGCGTCGTAGTCCGCGGGCTTCCCGGTGTCGATCTGGCAGAAGTCGCAGCGGCGGGTGCACTGGGCGCCCCCGATGAGGAAGGTCGCCTCTCGGTCCTCCCAGCACTCGAAGATGTTGGGGCAGCCCGCCTCCTGGCAGACGGTGTGCAGCTCCTCGCTCTTCACCAGCGACTGCAGCTGCCGGTACTCCGGGCCCATCGACGCCTTCGTGCGGATCCACTCGGGCTTGCGCTCGATCGGCGTCTCGGCGTTGCGGATCTCCAGCCGCAGGAGCTTGCGGCCGCCGGCCTCGGCGCTCACGCGGCGACCTCCTCGATGCGGGCGGAGAAGGCGGGGGCCGCCTCCGAGAAGCGCGCCGCCACCCGCGCCCGCACCGCCTCCATGGGCGGAGCCTCGCCGCGCTCGCGCTCGAGCGTGGTCACCCCGGCGTCGGCGATGCCGCAGGCGACGATGCGAGCGTAGGGCTCGAGGCTGTTCGAGACGTTGAGGGCGAAGCCGTGCATCGTCACGCCCGAGGCGACGCGGATGCCGATCGCGGCGATCTTGTCGGCGCCGCCGTCCCACGGGATCCACACTCCCGAGCGCCCGTCGACGCGCCGCCCCTGCACGCCCAGGTCGTCGAGAGCGGCGATCAGCACGCCCTCCAGCGAGCGGACGTAGGCGACCACGTCGACGGGCTCGCCGAGCCGCACGATCGGGTAGCCGACGAGCTGGCCCGGACCGTGCCAGGTGATCCGCCCTCCGCGGTCGACGTCGACCACGGGCGAGCCGTCGTCCGGGCGCTCGTGCGCCTCGGTGCGCTTGCCGGCGGTGTAGACGGAGGAGTGCTCGCAGAGCACGAGGGTGTCCGGCCTCGAGCCCGCCACCACCTCGGCGTGCAGGCGGCGCTGCAGCTCCCAGCCGTCGGAGTAGTCCAGGGGGTCCGCGGAGTCGCCCGCCACCAGTGTCTCGATCACCGGGCCACCCTAGCCCTGTTCTTGGACCCGGACCAGTTAATCCGCTCCGTGGTGATCGCGCCTATCGTGAGCGGATCGGCGGCCCCGCCCGCCGACCCTCCGGGCCTCCGGTAGAATTCCGGGCATCATGGCTACTTTCGGCACCCTCTCCGATCGACTCGTCGAGACCTTCAAGAACCTCCGCACGAAGGGCAAGCTCTCCGCGTCGGACGTCGACGGCACCGTCCGCGAGATCCGGCGGGCCCTCCTCGACGCCGACGTGGCGCTGGAGGTCGTGAAGGAGTTCACCGGCAAGGTGCGCGAGCGCGCCCTCGGCGACGAGGTCAACAAGGCGCTCAATCCGGCCCAGCAGGTCGTCCAGATCGTCAACGAGGAGCTCGTCGCGATCCTCGGCGGGCAGTCGCGCCGGCTCGAGTTCGCCAAGCGCCCGCCGACCGTCATCATGCTCGCCGGCCTCCAGGGCGCGGGCAAGACGACCCTCGCGGGCAAGCTCGGCAAGTACCTCGGCAAGGACGGCCACACCCCGCTGCTCGTCGCGGCCGACCTCCAGCGCCCCAACGCCGTGCAGCAGCTGCAGGTCGTCGGCGAGCAGGCCGGAGTCGCGGTCTACGCGCCGGAGCCGGGCAACGGCGTCGGCAACCCGGTCAAGGTCGCCCAGAACGCGATCCGCTTCGCGACCGACAAGCAGTACGACACGGTCATCATCGACACGGCCGGACGCCTCGGCGTCGACGCCGACATGATGAAGCAGGCCGCCGACATCCGCCGCGTCACGAACCCCGACGAGGTCCTGTTCGTCATCGACGCGATGATCGGCCAGGACGCGGTCGCGACCGCCAAGGCCTTCCAGGAGGGAGTCGACTTCACCGGCGTCGTCCTCTCCAAGCTCGACGGCGACGCCCGCGGAGGCGCGGCGCTCTCGGTCGCCTCGCTCACCGGCCGCCCGATCCTCTTCGCCTCCACGGGCGAGTCGCTCGACGACTTCGAGCAGTTCCACCCCGACCGCATGGCGAGCCGCATCCTCGACCTCGGCGACGTGCTGACCCTCATCGAGCAGGCCCAGTCCGCGTTCGACGAGGACGAGGCGCGCAAGATCGCCGAGAAGATCATGGGGGACACGTTCACCCTCGACGACTTCCTCGGCCAGATGCAGCAGCTGCGCAACATGGGCTCGATCAAGAAGATGATCGGCATGCTGCCCGGCGCGAAGGGCATGCGAGAGCAGCTCGACCAGTTCGACGAGCGCGAGATCGTGCGCACCGAGGCGATCATCCAGTCGATGACGAAGGCGGAGCGGGTCAACCCGAAGCTGCTCAACGGCTCGCGGCGCCTGCGCATCGCCCGCGGCTCCGGCATGACGGTCACGGACGTCAACCAGCTCGTCCAGCGCTTCGAGCAGGCCGCCAAGATGATGAAGACGGTCGCCAAGGGCGGCATGCCCTCGGTCCCCGGCATGGGCCCCGTGCCCGGCGCCGGCTACCAGGGCCGCCCGAAGCCGCAGAAGAAGAAGAGCAGCAAGTCCGGCAACCCCGCCAAGCGCGCGGCCGAGAACGCGGCGATCACCTCCGGGCCCCGCCCCGGCGATGCGGGCGGCTCCGGCTTCGGCCTGGGCGGCGGCGCCGGCAAGGGCGCCCAGCCCACGCCGGAGGAGCTCGAGCAGCTGCAGAAGCTCCTCGGGCGATGAGGCGGGTCGCGGCCGGACGCGCGGGCGGGATCCTCGTCCTCGCGGCCGTGCTCGGGCTCACCGGCTGCGCCGAGGGCTCCGGGGTCGACGCGATGACGGCGCCCTCCCCGGAGGACCTGGTCGGCCGCTGGGTGACGGGCGTCTCCTACGACGCGCCCGACGTGCCGTTCCTCCTGATCGCGGAGGACGGGTCCTGGACGGGCTCGGACGGCTGCAACGGCGCGCAGGGCGAGTGGTCGATCGACCAGACGGGCGCGCTCACCGTCTCGGCCGGGCCGAGCACGCTGATCGCCTGCGACGGCGTCGCGCTGCCGATGATCTTCTCGGAGGCGGCGATGGCCTCGATCGACGGCGGACGGCTCCGCCTGTTCGACGAGGAGGGGGCCACCGTCGTCAAGCTCGCCCGCTCCACGAGCGACGAGGCGCCCTCGGCGTCGCCGGACCCGGCGGGGGAGTAGCGCGCCGTCCCTCCGGGGGCCGCAGCGGGGATCCCCGGGAGGCGCACCGCTCGCTAGCGTGAGGGCATGACAACCGCACACGCGCGCCCCGTCCGCATCGGCGTCCAGATCGCACCGCAGCACGTCCCCTACGAGGTCATCCGCGACACGCTCGCCGAGCTCGAGGACCTCGGCGTCGACATCGCCTTCAACTGGGACCACTTCTTCCCGCTCTCGGGAGAGCCGAACGGCCTGCACTTCGAGGGCTGGAGCATGCTCGCGGCCTGGGCCGAGCAGACCAGCCGCATCGAGTTCGGCCCGCTGGTCACCTGCAACAGCTACCGGAACCCCGACCTCCTCGCCGACATGGCGCGCACGGTCGACCACATCAGCGCCAAGGGCGCCGAGGGCCGTCTGATCTTCGGCATCGGCTCGGGCTGGTTCGAGCGCGACTACGAGGAGTACGGCTACGAGTTCGGCACTCCCGGCTCCCGCCTCGACGAGCTCTCCGAGGCGATGCCGCGCATCCGCAGCCGGTGGTCGATGCTCAACCCGGCGCCCACCCGCGACATCCCGGTGATGATCGGCGGCGGCGGCGAGAAGAAGACGCTGCGGATCGTCGCCGAGCACGCCGACATCTGGCACAGCTTCTCGGACGTCCCGACGCTCGAGCGCAAGCTCGGTGTGCTCTCGGAGTGGTGCGGCCGCGTCGACCGCGACCCGGCCGCGATCGAGATCTCGACCGGCGCGAGCGTGCGCGGCGGTGTCGGCGACGCCTCCTTCGACGTGCTCGACCAGCAGTACGACCTGGGCGCCCGCCTGTTCACGCTCGGCATCACCGGTCCGGACATCGACCTCGCGCCCGTGCGCGATCTGCTCGGCTGGCGCGACGGCCGGAACAGCACCGCGCGCTGACCCGGCGGGGCGCCGTCACGGCGGCGCACCGCGTCGGAGTCAGGCCGCCGGCGCGTCCGTCGCCTTCTGGCCGGTCGGCACCGCCCGGGCGAGGCCGGACTTCTCGGCCGCCACCTCGAAGGCGTCGGCCAGGGCGCGCTGGCCCTCGACGGTGGGATGCACGCCGTCCTCGCCGAGCAGCCCGTCCTCGCGGAGGGGGTCCGGGTACTCCAGCGCACCGCCGCCGGCGGCCGTCACGGCCTCGACCAGCGCCGCGTCGTACTCGTCGAGATCGGAGGGGCGCGGGTCGGGGCCCCAGACCGAGTCGAGCGCGATGAGCCGGGCCGAGGGCGAGGCGGACACGATCGCGTCCACCGCCGGCCCGATCGCGGCGTCCACGTCCTCCGGATCCCAGCCCAGGTCGTTGCTGCTGGCGATCAGCACGATCGCGTCGGGCCGGGTGTCGGCGATCTCCTCCGCGCGGTCGCCGATCGCGACGCCGCAGTCGCCCGGTTCGATGAAGCCGCCGCCGTCGCAGCCCAGGTTCGTGACCTCCCAGCCGAGGTCGTCGCCGACGAGAGCGGGCCAGGCCTGCTCCGGGTCGACCGTCAGACCGCGCACGATGCTGTCGCCGACGATCGTCACCCGGGAGCCGACGGGAAGAGAGCCGCCGATCGAGAGCGGCAGCGGATCGGCGGTGACGGTCGGGAGGGGAGTGGCGGTGCCGGCGGGGGACGCGGTCGCCGGGCCGGTCGTCGTCGAGGACGAGCAGCCGGCGAGGCCGAGGGCCAGCGCGCCGATCGCGGCTGCGGCGAGGAGGACGGGACGCGTCATGAGCGGGGATCCCGGAGCCCGTCGCGCAGCTCGCCCGCGAGCGCCCGGACCACCGCCTTCAGGTCGCCGTCGTTCGCCGCGGCCGTCCGCAGCTGGCGCTGATAGCTCGCTCCCGCGACCAGGATCAGCTCGACGTCGCCGAGCTCCTTCACGCAGTCGAGACGCTCGGCGACCGGTGCGAGGGTGACGAGCAGGTCGCGGATGTCGTCGGTGACCAGCCGCTCCGCTCCAGCGGCGTCGAGGATGATCTCGGCGTCGAGTCCGTAGCGGGCCGCGCGCCACTTGTTCTCGCGCACGTACCAGGGCTGCATCGTCGGAAGGTCCTCGCCCGCGTCCAGCCGCGACGAGAGGTGCTCGACGAGGCACTGGATCAGCGCGGCGACCGCTCCGATCTCCTCCGCGGAGGAGAGGCCGTCGCACGCGCGCATCTCGAGAGTGCCCCACTGCGGCGAGGGGCGGATGTCCCAGCGGACCTCCGTGTGGTCGTCGATGACGCCGGTGCGCATCATGTCGTCGACGTACTCCTCGTAGTTCGCCCAGGCACCGAACTGCGGAGGCAGGCCCGCCGTCGGCAGCTGCTGGAACATCAGCGCGCGGTTCGAGGCGTAGCCCGTGTCGACTCCGCCCCAGAACGGGCTCGACGCCGAGAGCGCCTGCAGGTGCGGGTAGTAGTCGAGCAGGGAGTTGAGGATCGGCAGCACCTTGTCGCGGTGCTCGATGCCGACGTGCACGTGGATGCCCCAGATCATCATGTTCCGGCCCCACCACTGGGTCCGGTCGATCAGGCGGTGGTACCGCTCCTTGTCCGTGATGGCCTGGTCGAACCACTGCGCGAACGGGTGCGTGCCCGAGCACACGAGGTCGAGTCCCATGGGGTCGGTGATCTCGCGCACCTGCCGCAGCTGATCCTGCAGGTCGGCGACCGCGTCGCGGACGGAGGTGTGCACGCCGGAGACCAGCTCGACCGTGTTGCGCAGGAGCTCGCCGGTGATGTGCGCGTGCGGGGCGCCGTCGTCGCTGCGGAGCGCCTCCAGCACCACATCGGCGACGTTGGCGAGATCGCCCGTCTGCCGGTCGACGATCGCGACCTCCCACTCGATCCCGAGCGTGGAGCGGTCTGATGCGGCGAAGCTGATCTCCATGGCGTGGTCCTCATCGGATCCGGGCGTCCGCCGATCGGGACGCGCCTCGCCATCCTGCCACCTGCGGCCGGGGCGGACGCAGAGCCCCGGCGGCGGCCTTCGGGGTCCCGCGCGGCCCGCTCCCGCGAGGGTGCCGCTGGTCGGCGGCGTGCCGGGCCCGCACCGGGGCGGTTTTTCTGGCAGAATGATCCGTCGGGTCCGAGGCGGTCGACCCTCTACTCACCGCCGACGAAACCCCCTCGAGCTTCCGCCGGGTGTGCCCCCACGCTCACGGCTCAGTTCATCCATCATCGACCGGACACCGGTCAACGACCACACAGGAGAATTGTGGCTGTCAAGATTCGTCTGAAGCGCCTCGGCAAGATCCGGGCGCCCTACTACCGCATCGTCGTCGCCGACTCGCGCACCAAGCGCGACGGCCGCGTGATCGAGGAGATCGGCAAGTACCACCCGACCGAGCAGCCCTCGTTCATCCAGGTCGACTCGGAGCGCGCGCAGTACTGGCTCGGAGTCGGCGCGCAGCCGACCGAGCAGGTCGCCGCGATCCTCAAGCTGACCGGCGACTGGGGCCGCTTCAAGGGCGACGCCGACGCCGTCAGCACGGTCCAGGTGAAGGAACCCAAGGCTCCGTTCGTCGTCGACGCGAAGAAGAAGCCCGTCCTCAAGCCGAAGTCCGAGGCTCCGGCCAAGGCCGCCCCGGTCGAGGACACCGCCGACGAGACCTCCACCGAGGCGTAGTCAGTGCTCGCTCCCGCCGTCGAACACCTCGTCAAGGGGATCGTCGAGAACCCCGATGAGGTCAGTGTCGTGGCCACGAGCTCCCCGCGCGGAGAGGTCCTCGAGGTGCGCGTGCACCCCGAGGACCTCGGCCGCGTGATCGGACGCTCCGGTCGCACCGCCAAGGCCGTCCGCACTCTCGTCGCCGCGCTCGCCGACGGGCGCCGAGTGCGCGTCGACGTCGTCGACACCGACAAGTAGAGGTGTCGGTCACCGGACCGGGCACGACGCAGCTCCGCGTCGCCCGACTCACCAAGGCCCACGGACTCAAGGGCGCCATCAAGCTCGAGCTCTACACGGACGAGCCCGACAAGCGCTTCACCCCCGGATCCACGTTCACGCTGCAGGTCCCGCGCACCTCCGAGTGGCACGGCAAGAAGCTCGAGCTCGTCGAGCTGCGCTGGTACAACAGCCACCCCGTCGCGTTCTTCCGAGGCGTCGACGACCGCAACGCCGCTGAGACCCTCCTGAAGGCGATCCTCTGGATCGACGAGGAGGTGCAGACCCAGCCGGGCGAGGACGACTCCTGGTACGACTACCAGCTGGTCGGCATGAAGGTCGTCCGCGACGGCGTCGAGGTCGGCACCGTCCGCCGCGTCGACCACTTCCCCGCGCAGGACCTGCTCATCGTCGGTACCCCCTCCGGCGAGGTGATGGTGCCGTTCGTGAACGCGATCGTCCCCTCCGTCGACGCCGCGGCCGGGATCGTCACGGTCACGCCTCCGATCGGCCTGTTCGAGGAGGCTCCCGAGGAGGAGCCCGCCGCGGTCGACCTCAGCGGTGTCGACCTCGCGGACCCGGCGCTGAGCGCGCCTGCGGACGCCGACGCGCCGGACGCCTCCGATGACGCGGACTCCGCTCTTGAGGAGCCCGCCGACGACGAGCCCCCGGCCGCCTCCGACGCCGCCTCCGAGGAGGAGCCCCGGTCGTGAGGATCGACATCGTCACGATCTTCCCGGAGTTCTTCGGCGTGCTCGACATCAGCCTGCTCGGCCGTGCTCGGCAGAGCGGGCTGATCGAGCTCGGCGTGCACGACCTGCGGGACTTCACCCACGACCGCCACCGCACCGTCGACGACACGCCCTACGGCGGCGGCGCCGGCATGGTGATGCGACCGGAGCCGTGGGGCGAGGCGCTCGACACGATCCTCGACGGCGCGGACGACCCCGTCGTGATCTTCCCGTCGCCCGCGGGCGAGCTGTTCACCCAGGCGACCGCCCGCGAGCTCGCGGAGGAGTCCACCCTCGTCTTCGGCTGCGGCCGCTACGAGGGCATCGACCAGCGCGTCGTGGACCACACCGCCGAGCGCGAGCGGGTCCGGCTGATCAGCCTCGGCGACTACGTCCTCAACGGAGGAGAGGTCGCCGTGATGGCGATGATCGAGGCCGTCGGACGCCTGGTCCCGGGCGTGGTCGGCAATCCGGCGAGCCTGGTCGAGGAGAGCCACTCCGACGGGCTGCTCGAGTACCCGAGCTACACCAAGCCGGCCTCCTGGCGCGGCCTCGACGTCCCTCCGGTGCTCCTCAGCGGCAACCACGGGGCGATCGCCGCCTGGCGCCACGAGCAGAGCGTCGAGCGCACGCGCCGCGTCCGCCCCGAACTGCTTCCCTAGCCCCGCGCCGCACGGTCACCGGGCCGCGAGGGCCAGGTGCCGGTCGTGGAGGGCGAGGAAGAGGGGGAACGCGAACGCGAGGGCGACCAGCGGCGCGAGCAGCACCAGGATCCACACGCGGCGCATCCCGATCCGGCGGCCCTCCACCACCATGAAGGCGACGGCCGCGATCGCGACGACCAGCAGGTCGGTCGAGAACGACGACACCCACGGCCCGCCCGCGGCGAGGCCGGCGAGGACGTCCGCGCCCTCCTGCATCGCCCTCACGTTCCAGGTCCAGGTCCCTATCAGCCCGGCGAGGGCGAGGACGAGGTAGACGATCCCGAGCGGCGTCCAGCCGCGGTGCAGCCGGCTCATGCGCGGGCCTCCGTTCGTGCGAGGGTGAGGATCGTCCCTCCGGCGAGGGCGATCACGGCCACAGTAGCGACGGCGAGGGTCAGCGCGTCCGGTGCGGTCAGCGCCTGACCGCGCAGCGCCTGCCAGCAGGTGAGGGCGACCGCGGCCGCCCAGCCCGCCGAGGCCAGTGCGACGAGCCGCAGCCGGGTGGATCCGGGGCGCAGGACGGGGATCCGGGCTGCCAGCCGTCCGAGCAGCAGCGCGAGCAGCGGGAGCCCCTGCAGAGCGTGCATCCCGACGAAGTGCGGGATGCGCAGATCGCCCCCGATGGTGCTCCAGCCCAGGAGCGGGAGGCCGGGTCCGCCGTCCGCGACTCCGACGGCGTGCGCGCCGACGACGCCCTGGTAGTCGCTGATCTGGCCGGGCGAGGGCCCCGTCATCAGGAACGCGAGGGCCATCCCGACGAGCCCGATCACGAGTCCGGCGCGCACGGCGAGCGTCAGCGCTGGGTCGCCGAGCGGCACCCGCGCCAGGAGGGCGGCGAGGACCAGAGTCGCCAGCCAGACCACCACGATCGAGACGGCCATCGAGGCCCAGAGCGCGGCGTGCAGGGGAGTGGAGACGTCGAAGTGGCTGCGCTCGCCGACCAGGGCGGCGCCTCCGATCACGACCATCTCGACCGCCAGACCGACCGCCGCGACCGTGCCCAGCGCTCGGGCTAGGCGGCGCCGGCGGGGCACGAGCCCGATCAGCCAGGCGAGCGTCACGGCGTACAGCGCGATCGAGAGGCAGAACTTCAGCGGCTTGCCCCAGAGCGGCTGCCCGCCGAGCTCGCGGGGATCGACGACCAGCGCGATCGCGCAGAGGAGGGCGCCGACCGCCATCGCGGCAGCGAGCACCAGGAGCGGCCGGTGCGGAGCAGCGGAGGCCGTGCGCGCGGGCGTCTCGGTCGCGGCGCTCATCGGGGCACCTCCGTCGAGCCGAAGCGGCTCTGCGTCTCGCGCGCCTGGGCGACGCGCCGGAGCGACTGCAGCACCACGTCTCCGAGCGCGGTGCCGACGGCGGCGACGGCGGCCTGCTCGCTCACGCTCTCGCGGGCCTGCAGCTCGTCGAGGTCGGCGGAGGCGACGAGGGCGGCGGCGCGGGCGTAGGTCTCGAGCCAGCCGGCGCTCATCGGTCCGGTGGAGAGCTCGAGCGCGTCGAGCGCCCGTGCCGCCGTCGCGACGGCAGGGTGGCCGCAGTGGTCGGAGCCCGCGGCCTCGGCGATCCGCCGCGTCGACGCCTCGGTGGCGGACGCGGTCGAGTCGGCGCTCACGGAGACCACGTCCTGCGCCACCTCGAACGCTGCTGTCGGACCGACGCCCGCGTCGAGCGCGGCCGTGATCCGCTTCGCGCCGGCGATACCGACGCCGCCGCTCTCGATGAGCGCCCGGAGCAGCGTCAGGCGGGCGACATGGGCGTCCCCGTACTCCGCCCGCTGGGGGCCGGCGGCGTCGCCCGGCGGCAGCAGCCCCTCCCGGATGTAGTACTTGATCGTAGGCAGGCTGACGCCGCTGCTGCGGCTGAGCTCCGAGATTCGCACGTGGACAGTATGGCTATCCGATAGCGGTACTGTCCATCTGCAGTCAGTCCCGCGCGGAGAGGACGATGTTCCCCGTCTCGGTGATGGCGATCGTGTGCTCCGTGTGGGCGCCGCGCGAGCCGTCGCGGCTGCGGAGGGTCCAGCCGTCCTTGTCCGTGTAGATCTCGTCGGTCGTTTGCAGGAACCACGGCTCGATCGCGACGACGAGGCCCGGGCGGAGCGGGTAGCCGCGGCCGGCGCGTCCGTCGTTGGGGATGTGCGGATCGCCGTGCATCGTGCGGCCGACGCCGTGGCCGCCGAAGTCGGTGTTGATGGACAGGCCCTCGGCATGTGCGACGGCCGCGATGGCCGCGGAGATGTCGCCGATCTTCTTCCCGGGCTGCGCGGCGGCGATGCCGGCCTCGAGCGCGCGTGTGGTGGTGTCGATGAGGGCGAGGTCCTCCTCGCGCGGCGTCCCGACCACGACGCTGATGGCCGAGTCGGCGACCCAGCCGTTCACGGAGGCGGCGAAGTCGAGGGTGAGCAGGTCGCCGTCCTTCAGCCGGTAGTCGAAGGGCAGGCCGTGCAGCACCGCGTCGTTGACGGAGGTGCAGATGACCTTGCCGAAGGGGCTCGCGCCGAAGGAGGGGTGGTAGTCGATGTAGCAGGACTCGGCGCCGGCCGTGCGGATCATGTCGTGGGCGAGCCGGTCGAGCTCGAGCAGGTTCACGCCGACCGCGGCAGCGGCGGAGGTGGCCTTCAGTACCTCGCCGACGAAGCGGCCGGCGGGACGCATCTCCTCGATCTCGGCGGGGGTGCGTAGCTCGATCATCCTGATCCTCTCGGGGTCCGCTGAGCCGTCGCTCAGCGGTGGTGGGTACGGTCGGTGCATGCGCACGCGACGGGCATTCGGTTCCTGGCAGTTCCCGGCGGCGATCGTGCTGCCCTTGTGGATCCTCCTCGGCTACGGGGTCTTCGGAGGATCGAGCGGCTGGACCGTGCTCGGCCTGGTGATCGCCCTCCCCATTCTGGCGGTCGCGCTGGCGGCTGTGGCCGCGATCGTCGCATTCCGGGTGACCGTTCGGCCCACGCGCACTCCCGCGTGGGGCGACGTGGCCGTGGTCGGCGCCTGGCACCTCTCCCTGATCGCCTTCGGCTTCTTCCCGCCCGGCGCCTGGGCGCTGGGCCTGCTCTCGGTGGTCCTCGGAGTGGCGGCCTTCTCACACTCGGGGTGGCGGTTCCTCGCCGACGCGAGGGCCACTCTCCTCGCCTTCTCGGAGGCGGCGTCCGTGCAGGCCGAGGGCGCTCACCGCCCCGTCTCCGGAGATGGCTTCGACCCGGAGCGCCCGCAGGACGGGCAGACCATCGTCCTCTGATGGGTCGGGCGTCCCGAGAGGCGCTGTCCCCTGCGAGGCCCCGCCCTGCTCCACGGCTCGGCCCTCTCGACGGATCCGCCCTCTGCGCAGCTCTGCCTCCGGGTGACCCTGCCCTCCTCATGACCCTGCTTTGACTCGCATCGACGCGGCATGGCAGAATGAGCGCTTGTGCCTCGCGCAGGCTCTGCCACAGGGGAGCCGCGACGACGTGGGCACGACCGACTTCCATCAACGAAACGGTGTTCGACCTGTGGCGGGCACGGAGAGCGATACAGCATGCACATCCTCGATTCCGTCGATGCGGCGTCCCTCCGCAGCGATGTCCCGGACTTCCGCGCCGGCGACACCGTCAAGGTCCACGTCAACATCGTCGAGGGCTCCCGCTCGCGAATCCAGGTCTTCCAGGGCGTCGTCATCGGCCGCTCCAACGAGGGCGTCCGCGAGACCTTCACCGTCCGCAAGGTGAGCTTCCAGGTCGGCGTCGAGCGCACGTTCCCCGTGCACTCGCCGGTCATCGACCACATCGAGGTCGTCACCCGCGGTGACGTCCGTCGCGCGAAGCTCTACTACCTGCGCAACCTGCGCGGCAAGAAGGCCAAGATCAAGGAGAAGCGCGACGCCTAAGCGGCTTCCGCACGACTTCTCGGGAACCCCGGTCCACCTATGATGGACCGGGGTTCCTCCCTTTCTCGGGGGCGATCCGTCCGGGGAGTCCACCCGGTGATGCACAGTAGGGGCGACGGCGAGCGATGACAGACAGCACGGCCCCGGTCCGCCTCCCCGGAGGCGAGGACCACGCCCGCCACTCGGCGGATCCGTCCGAGAAGCGCCCGCGCAAGCGCCGGGGTGTCCTGCTCTTCCTCCGCGACGTGCTGATCATCTTCGTGGTCGCGGTGCTCGTCTCCTTCCTCGTGAAAACCTTCCTGATCCGCTCGTTCTACATCCCCTCCTCCTCCATGGAGCAGACGCTCGTCGAGAACGATCGCATCCTCGTGAACGAGCTCGTGCCCGGAGTCGTGAAGATCTCGCGCGGCGACGTCGTCGTCTTCCGCGATCCCGGCGGATGGCTCTCGCCGAGCTCCGAGCCCTCCGTGCCGCCGTTCCAGGCCGCGGTCGACTCCGCCCTCGCACTCGTCGGCCTCACCGCTCCCGACAGCAACGACCACCTCATCAAGCGCGTCATCGGCCTGCCCGGCGACCACGTGACCTGCTGCACGCCGCTCGGCCAGGTCGAGATCAACGGCAACCCGATCGACGAGCCCTACGTGAAGCTGCCCGACGGGGTGCAGGCCGTCTCGGCCACCCCCTTCGACGTCGTCGTGCCCGAGGGCTCGCTCTGGGTGATGGGCGACAACCGCTACAACTCCGCCGACTCCCGCTACAACACCGACAAGCCGGGCGGCGGCTTCGTGCCGATCGACAACGTCGTGGGCCGCGCGATCCTCGTGACCTGGCCCGTGCAGCAGTGGGCGTGGCTCGACGACTACCCGTCGGTGTTCCGCGGAGTCGACACCGAGGCCTCCGAGGAGGGCTCGGACGACGCGCAGAGCGGGCAGGGCTAGGTGGTCGTCGCCGAGCCGACGCTGACGCAGGAGCGGCGCCTCTTCCGGCAGGGCTACGAGACGGTCATCGGCTGCGACGAGGTCGGCCGCGGCGCTATCGCCGGCCCGGTGTCGGTCGGTGTCGTGTCGATCGGCAGCCGTTGCGGGCGCTTCCCCGAGGGGCTCCGCGACTCCAAGATGCTCGCTCCCGCCCGCCGCGAGGCGCTCCTGCCGGGAGTCGCGAAGTGGGTCTCGGCCTGGGCGATCGGCGAGTCCTCGGCGGACGAGATCGACGAGACCGGGATCATCGCGGGCCTCGGCCGCGCTGCGTCGAGGGGCATCGAGCGCCTCGCCGACCAGGGCGTCGACCTCGCCACCGCCGTCGTCCTCCTCGACGGCGCCCACGACTGGCTGACGCCCGCGCTGGGCGAGTGGGCGGCCGAGCTGACGATCGTCACCCGCGTGAAGGCCGACCGCGACTGCGCCGCCGTCTCCGCCGCCTCCGTGCTCGCGAAGGTGGGCCGGGACGGTCAGATGGTGCGCCACCACGACGACTTCGCCGACTACGCCTGGGACAGCAACAAGGGCTACGGCAGCGCCGCGCACTGGGCGGGGATCGAGCGGGTCGGCCCGTCCCCGCTCCACCGGGTGACCTGGCTGTCGAAGTCGCGGGAGAGCGTCGAGGAGCCGCTCCCGGCGCTCGGGCCCGTCGGCTCGGCGTAGGATTGTCCAACGATGGATGAGGACGAATTCGAGGACTACGACCGCGAGGTCGAGCTGGCACTGTACCGGGAGTACCGCGACGTCGTCTCGCAGTTCTCGTACGTCGTCGAGACCGAGCGCCGGTTCTACCTGGCGAACGAGGTCGACCTGGTCCGCCGCGACACCGAGCACGACTTCTACTTCGAGCTGACCATGCGCGACGTGTGGGTCTGGGACGTCTACCGCTCCGACCGCTTCGTGAAGTCGGTGCGCGTGCTGACCTTCAAGGACGTCAACGTCGAGGAGCTCTCCCGCAAGGAGTTCGAGCTCCCCAAGGAGCTCGCGCTCGACGAGTAGCCTTCTGTCGCGGCAGGCTCCGGACCCCTTGCTGGTCGAGTAGCCGCTTCCGACGGCGCATCGAGATCCGGTGCCCGGAGCCCCACCCCGCTCCGGAGCTCTCTCGGATCCTCGGCTCCGCGGGTCTCGTCTTCACGCGGCGCGCATTCCTCCTGCTGGTCGCGTAGCGGTCCCGGCGCCGTATCCAGACCCCGGACCGACGTCCCTCCCCACGCACCTCCTCGGCCGTCTTCTCCCCGGATCCCCCTCCCGGCCGTCCGACGCTCCTCTCTGCTCCTGCACGCTTCCGGCAGGAGGACGCATGGACAAGGACGAACTGGGGCGGCGCGGCGAGGAGATCGCGGCGGCGCACCTGAGAGACAACGGATTCGAGATCCTCGACCGCAACTGGCGGGTCCGCGAGGGCGAGCTCGACATCGTGGCCCGCGACGGGTCGGCACTGGTCGTGGTGGAGGTGAAGACGCGCTCGTCGACGCGCTTCGGACTGCCGGTCGAGGCCATCACGCGGGCCAAGGCGCAGCGCCTGCGCCGACTCGCCTACGCATGGGCCGACGAGCACCACGAGCGCTCCCGGCATCTGCGGATCGACGCGGTCGGCATCGTCGCTCCCGGGGGAGTCCCGTCGCAGATCCGGCACCTGCGGGCGGTGGCCTGATGGGCCTGGGGAGGACCTCCGCGGTCGGTCTCGTCGGCTTCGCGGGAGCCGTGGTCGGGGTGGAGGCCCACTCGGCCGACGGCACCCCGGGCATGGTGATCATCGGCCTGCCCGACGCCGCGCTCGCCCAGGCGAAGGAGCGGGTGCGCTCGGCGGCGATCAACTCCGGCAGCACCATCGCCGAATACAAGATCACCGTGAACCTCTCGCCGGCCGCGATGCCCAAGCACGGCTCCGCCTTCGATCTCGCCATCGGGCTGGCCGCGCTCGCGTCGCTCCGTGAGGTCGATGCGGAGTCGGTCGCCGCGGTCGTCCACATCGGGGAGCTCGGGCTGGACGGCCGGCTGCGCTCCGTCCCCGGCGTGCTGCCCGCGGTGCTCGCGGCCGCCCGCGAGGGCAGGCGCCGCGTGATGGTCCCCGTCGAGGACCGCCTCGAGGCGGAGCTGGTCGACGGCGTCGAGGTGATCGCGGTCTCCTCGCTGGCGGCGGCCGCCGTCTGGCACGGAGCCGAGTGGGAAGTGCCGGTGCTCCCCGAGGCCGCGCCGCCGTCTGCGACGGTGTCCGAGCCGGACGCCCGCCTCGACCTCTCCGACGTGGTGGGGAACGAGGAGGCGGCCGAGGCGATGGTCGTCGCGGCGGCGGGCGGGCACCACGTGTTCCTGCTCGGGCCTCCCGGCGCCGGGAAGACGATGCTCGCCTCGCGCCTTCCAGGCATCCTCCCCGACCTCGATGACGACGCAGCGCTGGAGGCCACCTGCATGCGCTCGCTGGTCGGAGCGCCGACCGGTGGCGCGCTGGTGCGCAGACCGCCGTTCGAGAGTCCGCACCACTCCGCCTCGTCCGCAGCGATCGTCGGCGGGGGCAGCGGCCGCATCCGGCCCGGCGCGGTCGCCCGCGCCACCCGGGGAGTGCTGTTCCTCGACGAGGCCCCCGAGTTCTCGTCCGTCGCCCTCGATGCGTTGCGCCAGCCGCTCGAATCCGGCGTGATCCGCATCCACCGCGCGAACGCCGTCGCCGAGTTCCCCGCGCGGGTGCAGCTCGTCCTCGCGGCGAACCCGTGCCCGTGCGGCCGCTTCGGCATCCCCGGAGAGACCTGCACCTGTGCTCCCTCGGTCCGCCGCCGCTACCTCGCGCGGCTCAGCGGACCGCTGCTCGACCGCGTCGACATCCGCCTGACGGTCCGCCGCATCAGCGCGGCTCAGCTGGCCGCACGTCGAGACACGTCCGGCATGTCGACGGCGCAGGCCCGCGCTCGTGTCGTTGCGGCGCGGTCCCTGGCAGCGGCTCGCCTCGCCTCCACTCCGTGGACGCTCAACTCGGAGGTCTCCGGCGCCTGGCTGCGCTCGGACGCGGTGCGCCCGACCAGTGCCGAGTCCCGCACGCTCGACCGGGCTCTGGAGCGAGGTCTGGTGACCATGCGCGGCTACGACCGGGTCCTGCGCCTGGCCTGGACGCTCGCGGACCTCGACGCGGCCGACCGGCCGAGTGCCGCCCACCTCGCGCGCGCGCTCGTCCTCCGCGGGGGTGCCGCGTGATCCGGCTCGACGCGCTCTTCGACGCCGCGGAGCTCGACGCCGTTCGTCGACTGCTGCCGAGCGGTTCAGCCGATCAGGACTCGGCTGCCGACGGCGAGCCTTCGGGCGAGTCCGGCTGTGCTCGGAGCGCGCTCGTCGACGCTGCAGCCCGGTGCGGCTGGAACTCTCTGACCGAGCCCGGCGACTCCGTCGCAGCCCTCCTCATCGCGAGGGTCGGCGCGGCCGAGGCCTTCGCCCACGTCGTGTCCTCGTCGTCCGCGGAGGAGATCCTCGCGCCCCCGCATCGCGCTCCCTCCGACGAAGGAGGCCCGGCACCCGCGCCCCTCGACTCCGAGGTCGCCGCCCTCCAGTCGGGGCTGGCGCGCTGGCGACCGCGCCTGGACCGCAGGCTCCTGTTCCGCCGTCTCGAGATCGCCGAGCGCCTGGGCGCCCGGCTGCTCCTGCCCGGGGCTCCCGTGTGGCCCGAGTCGCTCGACGACCTCGGGCCGCACGCGCCCCTCCTGCTCTGGCTGCGCGGTGATCCCGCCGCCTTCGATCCGCCGCACCGCCTCGCCCTCGTCGGCGCCCGCGCTGCGACCGGCTACGGCGAGCACGTCGCCGCCGAGCTCGCCGCGGGCGTCGCAGCGCGAGGCGTCTCCGTCGTCTCGGGGGGTGCCTTCGGGATCGACGCGGTCGCCCACCGCGCCGCACTCGGCTCCGGAGGCCGGACGGTCGCTTTCCTCGCCGGGGGAGCGGACCGCCTCTACCCGACGGCCCACGCCGACCTCCTCCACCGCATCATCGCCACCCCGGGCTGCGCCGTCGCGACCGAAGTGCCGCCGGGCACGACTCCCACCCGCTGGCGCTTCCTGCAGCGCAACCGCCTCATCTGCGCCTCCACCGTGGGCACCGTCGTCGTCGAGGCCGGCGCCCGCTCCGGCTCCCTCAACACCGCCGGCCACGCGGCTGCCCTGGGCCGCCCCCTCGGCGCGGTCCCGGGCCCGGTCACCAGTGCCTCCTCCGCCGGCTGCCACCGGCTCCTCCGCGAGTACGCGGCGACCTGCGTCACCTCGCCGGCGGACGTGCTCGAACTGCTCGCCGTCGGCGACACCGACGGATCGTGCCGAGCGCTGACCGCGGCTGAGGCGCGAGTCCTGGCCGTCGTCGAATCCGAAGGAGGCTGTGACGCCGCAACCGTCGCCCGGCTCTCCGGGGATTCGCTCGACTCGGCACTGTCGGCGCTGGGTGCGCTCCTCGCAGACGGACGCGTCCACCGTTCCGAGGACGGGGACTGGGAGCGGGCACCCGGGTGAGCGGCCCCGCCGCCGCGGCGCTGTCGGCGGTCCGCCCTACGCTGAAGGGGCATCGGCGAGGGGAGCGGCATGGACGCCACGGCAGCAGGACACGGCGGAGAGCGCCCGCAGCTCGGGCACTTCCGCGCCGCCGACAGGGTCATCGCGCATCTGAGCGACACGCACCTGCTGGCCGACGGCGCTCCGCTCTACGGGAAGGTCGACACGGTCGCCCGCCTCGCGCAGGCGGTCGGCCGGCTGGCCGAGCGCGGCGGACGCCTGGACGCGATCGTGGTGACCGGGGACGTCGCGGACCGCGGCGAGGAGGACGCCTACCGGCGCGTGCGCGAGCAGCTCGACCCCGTGGGCGAGCGGTTCGGCTGCCCGATCGTCTGGGTGATGGGCAACCACGACGAGCGCGGAGCCTTCCGGCGGGTGCTCCTCGAGCAGGACCCGGCGGGCGCGGGACCCGTGGACCAGGTCGTCGACCTCTGCGGGCTCCGGCTCATCGCGCTCGACAGCGCGGTGCCCGGCTTCCACCACGGCGACCTCACCGACGCCCAGCTGGCCTGGCTGAAGGACGAGCTCGCCGCACCGGCCCCGCTGGGGACGATCCTCGCCCTGCACCACCCTCCGCTGCCCACGCCGCTCGGCGCGATGACCGTGCTCGAGCTGCGGGGGATCGACCGCCTCGAGGAGGTGGTGCGCGGAACCGACGTCCGCGCGATCCTCGGCGGCCACCTGCACTACCCCACGGCTGCGACCTTCGCGGGCGTGCCCGTGCTCGTCGCCGGCGCCACCAGCTACACGATGGACCTCGGAGCGCCCGAGCGGGAGCTCGCCGGCGTCGACGGAGCGCAGAGCCTCTCGCTCGTCCACGTCCACCCGGAGACGGTGGCCGCCTCGTTCGTGCCGACGGCACCGGCCCCGATCGCGACGCGGTTCGGCACCGACCTGATCGAGCGGCTCGAGGGGCTCGACGAGCGGGGGCGCATCGACCTCTGGTCGCGGATGCCGGACGGATCATGACCGGCGAGACGCTCGCCGACTCGGTCGAGCACTTCCTCCGGTACGTCCTCGATGAGCGGTCCCTCTCGCCCGCCACCGCGAAGGGCTACCGCTCCGACCTGGCGCGCCTGATCGCCCACACGGAGGAGAAGGGGCGGCTCCTCACCGCCGAGCTCGACCTCGAGCTGCTGCGCGACTGGCTCTGGCGAGAGTCGGAGTCGGGGATCGCCCGCGCGACCCTCGCCCGGCGCACCGCGGCCGTCCGCTCCTTCTCCTCCTGGGCGCATCGGACCGAGCGGCTCCCCGTCGACGTCGCCGCACGCCTCAAGACGCCCAAGTCGGGACGGACACTGCCGCGGGTCCTCACGCTCCCGCAGGCGGAACAGGTGCTCGACACGGTCGCGGCGCGAGGCGCGACCGAGGACCCGGTGGCGCTGCGGGACCTCGCGATCGTCGAGCTGCTCTACGCCTCCGGCATCCGCGTCTCCGAGCTGGTCGCCGTCGACCTGGGCGACGTCGATCTCGGCCGGCTCACCGTGCTCGTCACCGGCAAGGGCGCCAAGCAGCGGGTCGTCCCGTTCGGCGTCCCCGCGAAGGAGGCGCTCGTCGACTACCTGGAGCGCGCCCGACCCTCTCTCGCCACCGGCGACGGGAGCGGGGCCCTGCTGCTGGGACGGCGGGGCGCGCGCCTCACCCCGCGCACGGTCTACGGCGTGGTGGCGAGGCTCCTCGACGGCGGGCAGGGCTCCGGACCGTCCGGTCCGCACACCCTCCGCCACACCGCGGCGACCCATCTGCTCGACGGCGGAGCCGACCTCCGCGCCGTCCAGGAGCTGCTCGGCCACGCGAGCCTGGGCACCACGCAGATCTACACCCACGTCTCGACCGAGCGGATCCGCGACGCCTACCGCCTCGCCCACCCCCGCGCCTGACCGGACGCGCGAGTCGCTGGACGCACCCTTCCGCGCCACTCGCTGAACACCCTGCGCCATGTCGTCCATCGGCAGGATCACCGCCCGGGGGATCCCGCCGAAGAACCGCATCGGCGAAACGTAGTCGCCACCCTCGCGGACGCCGAGGTGCACGCACCTCCCGTCGCAGTGGCCGCCCGCACCCACTGCTCCGACGGGCTGGCCCGCGGTGAGGACCTGCCCCGCCGTCACCGATCCGTCGACCGGCTCGACCGTCGAGACCAGACCGTCCGCGTGCACGATGCTCACCACGGACCGGTCGACCACCCTGCCCGAGAACGACACGGTGCCCGCCGCGACGGCGACCACGGGCTGCCCGGCCGCTGCCGCGAGGTCGATCCCGCGGTGCCCGGGGGCGTAGCGGTGGGCCGGCGCGCCCCACGGCTCCACGACGGAGAACTCCGGGACGGGTGAGATCCACCGCGGGTCGGACCGGCCGGGGGACGAGGTACCGGAGGGCGAGGCGCCGAGAGGCGCCCCGACGAGCAGAGCGGCGAGGACGAACACGCCCGGGCGCAGGAGTCGGGATCGGAGCATGCGGCCACCCTCCTGGAGCCGGTCCGGGACCGGTGGTCGGCCGAGCGGATCAGGGGAGGAGAGCGCGACGGGCCCGGCTGTGGAGGGAGGACATCGGCCGGGGGAGAGCGCAACCCGTCCCGGCGGTGCCGCGGCTAGGAGTAACGTGCCGGTGATCCGGCTCGGGAGCGGCACCCCGCCCCCACCGGCGGCGAGAATCGGAGACGACCATGACCAGCGGACGATCTGACACGACCAGCGGGAGAGCGGACATCCCGAACCCCTCGGCGGCGAAGCTGAAGAGGAAGGTGATCGGCCTCGCGATCGCGGCGGCGGTCGGCGGCTTCCTCTTCGGCTTCGACTCGTCGGTGGTGAACGGTGCCGTGGAGGCGGTGCAGGGCGAGTTCCAGCTCTCGGCCGCGCTGATCGGCTTCGCCGTCGCCTCCGCGCTGCTCGGCTGCGCACTCGGCGCGTACCTCGCGGGCCGCCTCGCCGACCGCTGGGGCCGCATCAAGGTCATGCTGCTCGGCGCCGGGCTCTTCTTCATCTCCTCCATCGGCGCCGGCGCAGCGTTCGCGGTCTGGGACCTCGTGCTCTGGCGCGTGGTCGGCGGCCTCGGCATCGGCATCGCCTCCGTGATCGCTCCGACCTACATCTCGGAGATCGCGCCCAAGGCCATCCGCGGCGCCCTCGCGTCGCTGCAGCAGCTGGCGATCACGCTCGGCATCTTCGCCGCCCTGCTCTCGGACACCCTCATCGCGAACGGCGCGGACGGCGCCTCCGAGCCCTTCTGGTTCGGCGTCGCCGCGTGGCGCTGGATGTTCATCGCCTGTGCCGTGCCTGCCGTGATCTACGGCCTCCTGGCCCTGACCCTGCCGGAGTCGCCCCGCTACCTCGCGACCCGCGGCCGCTCCGAGGACGCCCGCGCGGTGCTCGCGACGGTCACGCCGCGCGACGAGGTCGACGAGGCGCTCGCGGACATCCAGAAGAAGATCGACGAGGACTCCGAGAACGCGAAGCGCTCCAGCCTCCGCGGTCCCGCCCTCGGCCTGCTCCCCGTGGTCTGGGTCGGCATCCTGCTGTCGGTGTTCCAGCAGTTCGTGGGCATCAACGTGATCTTCTACTACTCCACCTCGCTCTGGAGCGCGGTCGGATTCGACGAGTCCAACTCCTTCGCGATCTCGGTCTTCACCTCGGTCGTGAACGTCGTCGTCACCTTCGTGGCGATCTTCCTGGTCGACAAGGTCGGCCGGAAGCCGCTGCTGCTGGTCGGCTCGGCCGGCATGGCCGTCTCGCTCGCGCTGATGGCCATCGCCTTCAGCCAGTCGACGATCAGCGGAGAGGACGTCTCGCTGCCCGGCGCGTGGGGGCCGATCGCCCTCGTCTCGGCGAACGCGTTCGTCGTCTTCTTCGGTGCGACCTGGGGCCCGCTGGTGTGGGTCCTCCTCGGCGAGATCTTCCCGAACCGGATCCGGGCGGCCGCCCTCGGCCTGGCGGCCTCGGCCCAGTGGATCGCGAACTTCGCCATCACGGTGACCTTCCCGATCCTCTCGCAGGACGTGTCGCTCACCCTGGCCTACGGCCTCTACGCCGCCTTCGCGGCGATCTCGTTCGTCTTCGTCTTCATGTTCGTGCCCGAGACCAAGGGCCGCTCGCTGGAGGAGATGGACACCCTGCACATCCGCACCGTGATGAAGTCGGCGCGCAAGTAGCACCGGCCTCCCGCGCCCCCGACGGCCGCCCTCCCGCAGCAGCGGGGGAGGCGGCCGTCCTGGTGCTAGACTCCACGGAGCACCTCGCTCGTCGGGGTGACTACGCGCGCCCATTCGGCCTCCGCTCCCCACGGTCCCTCTCCGCTCACGCGGCCGGGGCGGGAGTGCGCCGGGCGCCAGGGCGACGTGCCGACCGGCCGTCGCAGACAACCGAACGGGAGTTCGGCGCCGTCGTGCGCCCGGGCCCCGAGACAAGGAGAACGACTCATGGCAGTCGTCACCATGCGCCAGCTGCTCGACAGCGGCGTCCACTTCGGGCACCAGACCCGTCGCTGGAACCCGAAGATGAAGCGCTTCATCCTGACCGAGCGCTCGGGCAGCTACATCATCGACCTCCAGCAGTCGCTGGCCTACATCGACAAGACCTACGACTTCGTCAAGGAGACGGTCGCCCACGGCGGCACCATCCTCTTCGTCGGCACCAAGAAGCAGGCGCAGAACGCGATCTCGGAGCAGGCGACCCGCGTCGGCCAGCCCTACGTGAACCAGCGCTGGCTCGGCGGCCTCCTGACCAACTTCCAGACGGTCTCGAAGCGCCTCGCCCGCATGAAGGAGCTGGAGGAGCTCGACTTCGACGACACGTCGAAGAGCGGCTTCACCAAGAAGGAGCTCCTCATCAAGAAGCGCGAGCTCGACAAGCTGCACAAGTCGCTCGGCGGCATCCGCAACCTCTCGAAGACGCCGTCGGCCCTCTGGGTCGTCGACACCAAGAAGGAGCACCTCGCGATCGACGAGGCCAAGAAGCTGGGCATCCCGGTCATCGGCATCCTCGACACGAACTGCGACCCGGACGAGGTCCAGTACCCGATCCCGGGCAACGACGACGCGATCCGCTCGGTGAGCCTGCTCACCCGCATCGTCGCCGACGCCGCGGCCGAGGGCCTCATCCAGCGCCACCAGAAGCCCGAGGCCGAGGGCAACGTCTCCGCCGTCGAGCCGCTGGCCGAGTGGGAGCAGGAGCTGCTCTCCACCGGTGCGCCCGCCGCCGACGTGCAGGAGCCGAACGAGCAGGCCGGCGCGGAGACCGAGAAGGTCGCCGACGCCGAGGCCGAGACCGCCGACGAGGCCGTCGTCGAGGCCGAGACCCCCGCCGCGGAGGAGGCCCCCGAGGCCGACGCCGCCGCGACCTCGACCGACGAGACCGCCACCGCCTGACACCCCGTTCCGTGACGGGGGTCGGACGCCGCACCCGCGGTCGTCCGGCCCCCGCTCGGTCGGTGCACGTTCACTACGAGTAAGAACCGCCGTCACCTCGGCGTGCTGGGCTCCTCCCGTGAGCCCGCCGCGAGTGACGGCGCCACAGGGTTTCCGAACCAAGAGGAGTTCCGAGAACATGGCAAATTTCAGCCTCGCTGACGTCAAGACGCTGCGCGAGCAGCTCGGTACCGGCATGGTCGACACGAAGAACGCGCTGGTCGAGGCCGACGGCGACCTGGACAAGGCGGTCGAGATCCTCCGCCTCAAGGGCGCCAAGGGCAACGCGAAGCGCGCCGACCGCTCGACGAGCGAGGGCCTCGTCGCCGCCGCCGAGAAGGACGGCGTCGCCACGATGATCGAGCTCGCCTGCGAGACCGACTTCGTCGCCAAGGGCACGAAGTTCATCGCCCTCGCCGACGCCGTGCTCGCCGCGGTGGTCGCCGCCGGCTCCACCACGGTCGAGGAGGCCCTCGCGGCCCCCGCCGACGGCAAGACCGTCGCCGACCTCATCAACGACGAGGCCGCGATCCTCGGCGAGAAGGTGGAGCTGCGCCGCGTGGCCTCCGTCTCGGGCGAGCACTTCGCGATCTACCTCCACAAGACGAACAAGGACCTGCCCCCGCAGGTCGGCGTGGTCGTCGGCTACGCGGGTGAGGACGCCGAGACCGCGCGCTCCGTCGCCCAGCACATCTCGTTCGCGAACCCGTCCTACCTCTCGCGCGAGGACGTGCCGCAGTCCGAGGTCGACAACGAGCGCCGCATCGTCGAGGAGATCTCGCGCGGCGAGGGCAAGCCCGAGGCCGCCCTGCCGAAGATCATCGAGGGACGCGTGAACGCGTACTTCAAGCAGGTCGCCCTGCTCGACCAGGACTACGCGAAGGACAACAAGCTGTCCGTCAGCAAGGTCCTGAGCGACGCGGGCCTGACCGTGTCGGGCTTCGCCCGTTTCAAGGTCGGCGCCTAACAGCACTGCAGGAGGGAGTCCGGGTCGTTCAGTCGACCCGGGCTCCCTTCGCTCTGCCCGGGGCGGTCCCGGGCGTGGTCGCGGGGCCCGCTCCGCGCGGGATAGGTTTGTACGGGTCTACGGGAGGAAACGTCCATGACGGAGACGGATGCGATGACGACGGGCAAGCGCCGCAGGGTGCTTCTGAAGCTGTCGGGGGAGGCGTTCGGAGCCGGCACGCTCGGCGTGAACCCTGACGTGATCAGCGCCCTGGCGCGCGAGATCGCCGATGCCGCGACCGAGGTGGAGATCTCGGTGGTCGTCGGCGGCGGCAACTTCTTCCGCGGAGCCGAGCTCTCGCAGCGCGGCATGGACCGCGGCCGGGCCGACTACATGGGCATGCTGGGCACGGTGATGAACGCCCTCGCCCTCCAGGACTTCCTCGAGCAGGCGGGCGCCGAGACGCGCGTGCAGTCAGCGATCGCGATGACGCAGGTCGCGGAGCCCTACATCCCCCGCCGGGCGATCCGGCACATGGAGAAGGGCCGCGTCGTCATCTTCGGCGCCGGCGCCGGACTCCCGTACTTCTCGACCGACACGGTCGCCGCGCAGCGCGCGCTCGAGACGCACGCCGAAGTGGTCCTCGTCGCCAAGAACGGTGTGGACGGCGTGTACGACGCCGACCCGCGGACGAACCCCGACGCGAAGAAGCTCGATGCGCTGACCTACCAGGAGGCGCTCCAGCGGGGCCTCAAGGTGGTCGACTCCACCGCGTTCAGCCTCTGCATGGACAACGGCATGCCGATGCAGGTCTTCGGCATGGAGCCCTCGGGCAACGTCGCGAAGGCCATCCGCGGTGCCGAGCTCGGCACGCTCGTCTCGAACTAGACTGACCACTTCCCTCTCTTAAGGAGCTCCCTGTGATCTCGGATGTACTGGCCGACGCGAAGACCAAGATGGGCAAGGCCGTCGAGGTCGCCAAGGAGGACTTCTCCACGGTCCGCACCGGACGCGCGAACCCCGGCATGTTCCAGAAGGTGCTGGTGAGCTACTACGGCACCCCGACGCCGCTGTCGCAGCTCGCCTCGATGCAGAACCAGGAGGCCCGCACACTCGTCCTGACGCCCTACGACAAGGGCTCGCTGCGCGACATCGAGCAGGCCATCCGGGACATGCCGAACCTCGGCGCGAACCCGACCAACGACGGCACGATCATCCGCGTGACCCTGCCGGAGCTCACCGCTGAGCGCCGCAAGGAGTTCGTCAAGATCGTCCGCACCAAGGCCGAGGACGCCAAGATCGCGGTGCGCAACATCCGCCGCAAGGGCAAGGACGACCTCGACGCGCTGAAGGGCGACATCGGCGACGACGAGCTCGCCCGCGGCGAGAAGGAGCTCGAGGCGCTCACGAAGCAGCACGTTGACGCGATCGACGAGGCGCTCAAGCGCAAGGAATCCGAACTGCTCGAGGTGTAGCGGTGCCCGAGATCCCCGAAGGACCCGAGGGCGGCGAGAAGAGACCGTCTCCGCACGTCCCGGGTGCCCGGGGATCCCGGATGGTCACCCGCGACGCACTGCGTGCGCGCGCCCAGCAGGGCCGGGCCGACGTCGAGCGCCAGCTCGAGGCGACCCGCGCCCAGCTCGAGGCGACGAACGACCGTCTCACCGCGCGCTCGGGCCGGAACCTCGTGTCGGCGACCGCGATCGGACTCCTCGGCGGCGGCGCGATGGTCGTCAGCCTCCTCCTGGTCAAGGAGCTCTTCATGGTGCTCGCGGGGGTGGTGGTGCTGCTCGCGGCGCTGGAGCTCTCGAACGCCCTGCGCCACGCCGGTCGCGACATCCCGCGCATCCCGACCGGGATCGTGGCGGTCGTCGCCGTGCCGGCCGCCTACTACGGCGGCCTCGGCGCCGCGTGGGCCACGGTCCTCGGCGGATCCGTCCTCGTCGGCCTCTGGCGGCTGGGGGAGCAGCTCTTCCGGCGCACCGCCTCCAGCCGGAGGGACCTCGCCCTCGACATCGGCCTCGGCGCGTTCGTCCAGGGCTACACGATCTTCCTCGGCGCCTTCGCGATCCGTCTCGTCGCCGAGCCCGGCGGCCAGCTCTGGGCGTTCGCGTTCCTGGTGCTCGTGATCGTCGTCGACACCGGCGCCTACGTGAGCGGACTCACCTGGGGCAAGCACCCGATGGCACCGCGGATCAGCCCGAAGAAGACCTGGGAGGGGTTCGCCGGTGCGGCCGTCGCGGGGATCGTCGTCGGCGTCCTGCTCGCCCTGCTGATGCTCGGCCAGCCCTGGTGGGTCGGCGCGGTGTTCGGGGCCGTGGTGCTCCTCACCGCGACGCTCGGCGACCTCGCCGAGTCGCTGATCAAGCGCGACATCGGCATCAAGGACATGAGCTCCTGGCTGCCCGGCCACGGGGGAGTCCTCGACCGACTGGACTCGATCCTGCCGTCGGCCGCAGCGGCCTACGTGCTGTACTTCCTCTTCGCCCACTGAGCGCACGCCTCACCGGGGCGTGCCGATTCCGCTCCCGGCGCGCGGCTTGGCATGATGTCGGGATGACCGCTCCCTTCCCCCGAGCCCGCGAGTCCCGTCCCGGCTACGACACGGCCGAGGTCGACTCCTTCCTCGCGTCGGCGCGCGAGGCCTACTCGCAGCTCTCCGGGGGACCGGCGGACCTCCGCGCCGCCGACCTGCGCCACACCGCGTTCACCCTGCGCAAGGGCGGCTACTCCGCGCCCCACGTCGATGCGGCGCTCGAGCGCCTCGAGGACGCCTTCGCCCTGCGGGAGCGCCAGTACGCGATCGCGGCCCGGGGCGAGGAGGCGTGGCTCGCGGACGCGCGGTCGACGGCCCAGGAGATCGTGAACCGGCTGGCCCGCGCTCCCCGCGAGCGGTTCACCCGGGCCGGCGCTCTCACGACGGGCTACAACATCCGCCAGGTCGACGCCTTCTCCGACCGGATCTCCGGCTACTTCCGCGACGGATCGGTGCTGACCGTGGACGACGTGCGGACCGTCTCCTTCGCCCCGCAGCGCGGCGGGTACGCCGAGGCGCAGGTCGACCTGCTGCTCGACACGGTCGTCGACGTGATGCTGGCGGTCCGCTGACCGGAGCCGGATCTGCTGGCCGATCAGGTCATCGTCCGTTATGCTTTCGTAATCGTGGCTCAGCATCCTCAGACCTCCGTCGCCCACACGCCCGCGAACCGCACCAGCGGTCGCCCGGCGGTCCCGCACCAGACCCCGGTGCGGCGCTCCTGGGCTCGGATCCCGGTGACGGTGCTGGCCTTCACGGCGTCGATCGCGTTCGCCATGGTGAACGTCGTCGATCCGTCCAGCGGCGCGGTCGCGTCCCCCTACTACCAGGCCCCGGCGCGCTTCAACGGCGACTCCGCGCAGCGACTCGTCGTCGCGGACGCCGTCGAGCGGACCGTCCAGCGCGACTCGTTCGGCGCCGAGGCGAAGCCGACGCCCACTCCGACCCCGACGCCCACTCCGACCGAGACTCAGACCGCTTCCGCGAGCGCCGACGAGGAGGAGTCGGGCTCCGCCGAGGCCGAGACCGCCGCTCCCGTCCAGCGCGCCGCCGCTCCGGATCCCGGATCCGCGAAGGCCATCGCGTACGACATGATCGTGCAGCGCGGCTGGGCCGACAGCGAGTACGACTGCCTCGTCCTCCTCTGGAACCGCGAGTCCGGCTGGAACGTCTACGCCGAGAACAAGTCCAGCGGTGCCTACGGCATCCCGCAGGCACTCCCCGGCAGCAAGATGGCGACGGCCGGCTCCGACTGGGCGACCAACGCGAGCACCCAGATCACCTGGGGCCTCGGCTACATCTCCGGCCGCTACGGCTCGCCCTGCGGTGCCTGGGCCCACTCCGAGTCGGTCGGCTGGTACTGATCGTTCCCCTCCGCTCGGCACCGCGTCCGGCGGGCTGAGGCTCTCGCTACCCTGGTGCCGTGGATTACGCGCTGCTCGGGGTCGTCGGGATCATCACGGTCGTCACCGTCGCGCGGTTCTCGAGCCGCCTCGGGATCGCCGCACCGCTGCTCCTGGTCGTCATCGGTATCGGCGCGTCCTACCTCCCCGGGGTCCCGGACATCGAGGTCGAGCCTGAGCTGATCCTCGCGGGCGTGCTGCCGCCGCTGCTGTACTCGGCCGCGATCCAGGTGCCCCTCACCGACTTCCGGCGGAACCTGCGCTCGATCTTCGGGCTCTCGGTGCTGCTGGTCGTCGTGACCGCCCTCGTGGTGGGCGGCTTCCTCTACCTCGTGTTCCCCGATCTGAGCCTGCCCGCAGCGATCGCTCTGGGCGCCGTCGTGAGCCCGACCGACGCGGTGGCAGCGACCTCGATCGGCAAGAAGCTCGGACTCCCGCCCCGCCTGGTGACGGTGCTCGAGGGCGAGAGCCTCGTGAACGACGCGTCGGCGCTGGTGCTGCTGCGCGCCGCGACGGCTGCGGCGGCCGTGGTCGGCGCCTCCGTCACGTCCGACGCGATCGACGTGGGCGAGGTGGGGGTCCTCTTCGTCTACTCCGTCCTGATGGCGATCGTCCTCGGACTGGTGATGGGCGTGCTCACCGTCTTCGTGCGCTCGAAGCTGCGGGACCCGGTGCTCGACACCGCCGTGTCCTTCGCCGTGCCGTTCCTGGCCTACATCCCGGCCGAGGAGCTGGGCGCGTCCGGGGTGCTCGCCGTCGTGGTCACCGGGATCTACACGGGGCACAACAGCGCGCGCTTCCTCTCGCCGCAGTCGCGGATCAGCGAGCGGGTGAACTGGCGGACGGCGCAGTTCCTGCTCGAGAACGGCGTCTTCCTGCTCATGGGCGCCGAGATCAAGGCGATCGTCTCCGGGGTCGTGGACCCGGGCGAGTTCGGAGTGGGCACCGCGGTGCTGCTGGGTCTGGCCACCGTGGTCATCCTGATCGTGCTGCGGGCCCTCTTCGTGTGGCCGCTGCTCCTGTGGCTGCGCAGCTCCGGTCGGCGGGCGGAGCGGATCAACCGGCGGCTGGCGGTGGGCCTCATGCGACTGCGCAACAGCGCCACCAGCGACGAGCGCTTCCGGCGGCGGCAGGTGAGAGCGGAGCGGCTCTACCTCCGGCGCGAGACCGATCTGGCCGCGACCACGAGCGAGGCGTTCGGCTGGCGCGGAGGAGTCGTCCTGTCCTGGTCCGGGATGCGCGGCGTGGTCACGCTCGCCGCGGCCCAGTCGCTGCCGGACGAGACTCCCTACCGCTCCCAGCTGATCCTGATCGCCTTCACCGTCGCCGTCGTGACGCTGCTCCTGCAGGGTGCGACGCTCCCGGCGCTGATCCGGCTCACCGGCATCCAGGGCACCGACGGAGAGGCCGACCGCCGCGAGCTCGCGACGCTGCTCGACGAGGTCGCGGCCACGGGCATCCAGGCCCTCCCCGAGGCGGTGGCGGAGCTGCCCGACGGCGAGGCGGGCGAGCGCGTCCTCGAGCGCGTGCGCCGCGACACTCTGACCCGCTCGCAGGTGGCGTGGGAACAGGTCGGCCGCGCGGAGGACGCGCCGCTCGGCCCGCACGCGCAGTACCTGCGGCTGCGCCGAGCGGTCCTGCTCGCCGAGCGGGAGGCACTGCTGGACGCCCGGGGGCGCGGGGTCTACTCCTCGCGGACGCTGCGGCGGGCGCAGCTGATGCTCGACGCCGAGGAGACCCGGCTCGAGATGGACGACAGCTCCCACTGACGGAAGGGGCACGGCGGCGGCCTCCTAGACTGGGGAGATGCCGCGCAGCAACAGACCCCGGGGCGGCCGCCGTGACGACGACGACGAGCAGCGCGACCTCTCGCAGATGCTCGCCGGCTTCCGGCGCACCGAGTCGCACGCCGGCCGGGAGTGGAACGTCCAGCCCGTCTCCGCAGCGCGGGCCGTGAAGAACTACCTCTGCCCGGGCTGCGGGCTCACCATCGACATCGGCCAGCCGCACCTGGTCACCTGGCGGGCCGACGGCGCGCTCGGCGACGCGGCCGACCTGGCCGGCCGCCGCCACTGGCACACGCACTGCTGGAGAATCCGAGGAGCACGATGACACACGAGATCCGCGGAGGCGTCGTCCTCCCCGCCCGCCGCGAGGACGTCGAGCTGCACACCTCCGACGGCCTGACCCTGGTGGGGGAGCTCGCGCTGCCCCTGGAGCACGAGCCGGTCGCGACCCTGGTCACCCTGCATCCGCTGCCCACCCACGGCGGCTTCATGGACTCGCACATCCTGCGGAAGGCCGCCGCCCGGCTGCCCGCGCTCGCCGACCTGGCGGTCCTCCGCTTCAACACCCGCGGCACCGCGTCGCCGCGCGGCACGAGCGAGGGCGCGTTCGGACACGGCATCGAGGAGCGCGCCGACGTCGCCGCAGCCCTGGCCCTCGTCGCGGACCGCGGACTGCCGCACCCCTGGCTGGTCGGCTGGTCCTTCGGCACCGAGCTCGCGCTGAAGTGGGGGAGGGAGCACCCCGTCGAGGGAGCGATCCTGCTCTCGCCGCCGCTGCACCGCACGAGCGCGGATGAGGTCGCCGCCTGGGGCGAGGACGGCCGCCCGCTCGTGGCGCTCGTCCCGGAGTTCGACGACTACCTGCGGCCGGAGGCGGCCGCCGAGCGCTTCGCGAGCGTGCCGCAGCTGGACCTCGTCGCTGTGGAGGGCGGGAAGCACCTCTGGGTCGGCGAGGCGCAGACCCGGCGCGTCCTCGACGAGATCGTGCGCGTGGTCGCGCCCGCCTCGTCCCCGCTGCCGACGGAGTGGGCGGGCGAGCTCGGCTGAGCCCGCCCGCCCAGCGACCGCCTAGCGACCGCCTAGCGACCGCCTAGCGGCCGGACGAGCCGCCGTCGGAGCCGTCGCCGTCAGAGCCGCTGCCGTCGGAGCCGTCGCCGTCGCTGTCGTCCGCGAGTCCGTCGATGTGGCCGATGAGCCCGCGCAGTCCGGACACGTAGCCGGCGATCGCGTCGCGCTCGGTGCGGATCTCGTCGAGGCGCCGCTCGGCGGTGTCCATCAGCTCGCGGCTGCGGCGCTCCGCGTCCGCGACGAGCTTCTGCGCCTGGTCGCGCGCGTCGTCGAGGAGGGCGTCGGAGTCGTCCTGGGCCTTCCGGCGCAGTCGTGTCGTGTCGTCGAGGGCGTCGCTGCGGAGGGCGTCCGCCTCGAGGCGCTTGTCGTTCGCGCGTCGGATGGCGTCGGCGAGCTGCAGGTTCGACTCGTCGAGGTAGCGCTGGGTCTGCGCGACGGCCTCCTGGTGGCGGAGCAGGTCGTCGCGGTCGGCCTCCTCGCGGCGCGCGGCGAGCTCGACCACCAGGTCGATCCGGGCCTGCTCGACCTCGCGCGAGAGCGCAGCGGCCTCGTCGGCGGACGCGGCGCGCAGGCCCGCCAGCTCGGCGTCGAGCACGGCGACGGCCTCGGCGCGCTCCTGGGTGAGCCGGGTGCGCTGGTCGGCGATCTCGCGCGCGCCCTCGGCGCGGACTGCGGCGACCTCGGCGTCGAGCGCGGCGCGGGTCGAGAGCACCTCGGCCTCGACCGCCGCGCGAGCCTGGGCGACCTCGGCCTCGACGGCCGCCCGGAGCCGGTCCACCTCGGAGGCGACCTCGGCCCGCAGGAGCTCGTTGGCCTGGGCGAGGCGGGCGGCCTCGGCGCGGGCGACCTCGATCTCGCGGGCGGCGACGGCGCGCATCTCCGCGGCCTCGCGCTCGGCCTCGGAGCGGATCGCGGCGGCCTCGCGCTTCGCGGTGGCGCGGGTCTCGGCGGCCTCGGTCGCCACGGTGCCGCGGATCGCGGCGGCCTCGCGGACGGCGTCCTGCGTCATCACGTCGCGGTCGTCGGCGGCCTTGCCGAGCGTCGCCGCGGCCTGCGCCTCGGACTCGTCGCGGGTCCGGTCAGCACGGCGGCGCGCCTCGGTCACCAGGCGCTCGGCCTCGTCGCGCGCCTCCTGGAGGATGCGGTCGCCGTCGTCGCGGGTGGATCGGCGGAGGGCGGAGGCGTCGTTCTCGGCCTGGGCGATGATCCGCTCGGACTGCTCCTCGGCCACGCGCAGGGTGTGCTCGAGCTTGGCGCCCAGGCCGGCGTAGGTGGGAGTGCCGACCTGCTGCAGCTCCTTCTCGAGGCCCTCGATCCGGGAGGACAGGCGCTTCACCTCGCGGCCGCTCTCGGCCGCCTGGGTGTTCGAGTGGATGAGCTCGCGGCGCAGGCCCTGGACGGCCTTGTCGACCTCGTCCCGGTCGTAGCCACGGAACACCTGGGTGAATTCGGCCTCGTCGTTCGCCACGTCGTCTCCTTCAGAGCAGGACCGCGGTGGGGCTCGCGGCACTGGGAAAGTGTATTCAGCAGGGAGGCCGCGGCCGGGGCGACACCCGCACCGCGCGCCGCTCGGGCCGCACTCTCGGCTTCTCCCGGGCATCAAAGGGAGGGCATCGGCTATCGTGGACTGTCTTTGTCTGTTGCCGTCGCGCCCCGGTCCGGCTGCGTACCCCGAGCCGGCCCCGGCCGTCACCCCGATCCGGCAACGCAGGAGGAGTTCTTTCGTGCGGTTCGTCTTCGCCATCATCGCCACCGTCATCGCTGCCGCGATGATCGTGCTCGGCATCGGTCAGCGGACGGTCTGGGCTCCTCCGGAGTCCCTCACCGCCGAGACCGCGCTCGACTCCTCCGCTCCCTACGCGGTGATCGACGGCAGCACCCTGGGCGCCAACCCGGGACGCCAGACGATCACGGTCGAGGGCAGCGGCGACCTCGTCGTCGCCTACGCCCGGACCTCCGACGTGCTGGGCTGGGTGGGCGGCTCGAGCTACGACGCCATCGGCTACGAGCGCGCCGACGACACCCTCACCTCCGCGGAGGAGACGGGCGAGCGCGTCCAGCTCTCCTCCGACGTCGAGACCGCCGACGCGGCGGTCGTCGATCCGCGCGGCTCCGACCTCTGGCTCGAGGAGTTCGAGGGGAGCGGCAGCGTGACCCTGGCGCTCGACGTGCCGGAGGACGTCTCCATCCTCATCGCGAGCGACGGCACCGCGCCGGCAGCCGACTCCGTGCGCGTCAGCTGGCCCGTGGACACCGCGACGCCCCTCGCCGGTCCGCTGCTGCTCGGAGGAGCCGTGTTCCTCCTCCTCGGCCTCGTCCTCTACATCTGGGCCTTCGTCCACCTGCGCCGCCAGCACGGCCCGCGCCGGAAGGGACCGCAGGGTCGGATCCCCCGCGGTGCCCGCCGCCCCCGGCCGCGTGCCGGGATCCAGGCCTCCACGGCGTCGCCGGCGCCCTCGCGCCGCCGGGCCGCCCTGGTGCTGCCCGTCGTCCTCGGGACGACGGTCCTCCTCTCCGGCTGCAGCTCCGACTACTGGCCGGATCTCGCCGCGGGCGCGAGCGAGGCGCCGACCGCGTCCGCCACGGCGACCGCGGGGGCAGAGCCGGTCTCGGCCGAGCCGACCCCCGTGGTCACCACGCAGCAGGCGGAGGCCGTCGTCGCCGAGGTCGCCGATGTCGCGTCGCGCGCCGACGCCGCCCGGGACGCCGGGATCCTCGCCGAGCGCTTCCAGGGCGAGGCGCTCACCGAGCGCACCACCAACTACGACGTCGTCGCCAAGGGCGGGACGATCGACCCGCCGCAGACGATCCCGGCCTCCCCGGTGAGCCTGGTGCTCCCGCAGGACACGGAGTCGTGGCCGCGCCTGGTGACCGCCGTCGTGCAGAACTCGACGGACTCCACCCAGGCCCCGATCGCGCTGATGATGAGCCAGGCGAGCCCGCGCGTCGACTACAAGGTCGACTACGCCATCTCGCTCGAGGCCAACGCGCGCATCCCCGACGTCGCGCCCGTCACCGTCGGCACGTCGATCGTGGCGCCCGACTCGCGCCTGATGAAGCTCGCCCCGCAGACCGTCGGCTCCGCGTACGCGGACGTGCTCGCCAACGGCGACTCGAGCCAGTACGCCGAGCTCTTCGCGGCCGACGGCGACACCCTCCGGGGGCAGGTCGGCGTCGACAAGAAGAACGCCGACCGCGAGGCGCTGCCGGACACCGCCTCGATCGAGTTCTCGAACGCCGCCGGCACGTCGCCGACGATCGCGCTCGCGACGAACGACTCGGGGGCCCTCGTCGCGGCGAGCATCGCCGAGACGTCGACCGTCCGCCCCACTGCCGAGGGCTCGACCGTCTCGACCTCCGGCGCCTCGCAGACCCTGCTGGGCACGGACAAGTCGACGACCGGCATCGAGACCACCTACGGATACCAACTGCTGTTCTACGTACCGCCCGTCGGATCGGAGGAGAAGATCGTGATGCTCGGATGGAGCCAGGGACTCGTCTCGGTGGTGCAGCTGCCGTGAGCACCGTCCCGCCCCTGCCCGGAAACCTCCGCGGCGCCGTCGACCTCTCGTCGCTGGTGAACCGCCGCACCCCGCCCGCCGCCTCCGCCGGCGCCCCGGCCGCGCCCGCCGCTCCCGGAGGCGCGCCCGGCGCGAATCCGCTGCTGCTGACCGCCGGCGACGCCGAGTTCGACCAGGTGGTCCAGCTCTCGTCGCGCGTGCCGGTGATCGTCGACCTGCGCGGCTCCTGGTCGGACCAGAGCCAGAGCATGACCGCGCTGCTCGAGAAGGTCGTCGTCTCGTACGCCGGCGCGTTCGTGCTCGTCGGGGTCGACGTGGAGTCGAGCCCGCAGCTGGCGCAGGCGTTCCAGGTGCAGTCCGTGCCGACGGTCGCCGCGATCATCGGCGGCCGCCCGGTGCCCCTGTTCAGCGGCCTCGTCGCCGAGGAGCAGCTGCGCGACCTGCTCGAGCAGGTCCTCCAGCTCGCCGCTCAGAACGGTGTGACGGGCACGGTGCCGGTGGAGGGAGCCGCTCCCGCCGAGGGCGCGGAGCCCGAGACGGAGCCGCTGCCGCCGCACCACCAGGAGGCCTACGACGCGATCGACCGGGGCGACTACGCCGCGGCGATCACCGAGTACGAGACCGCCATCGCGCAGAACCCGCGCGACGACCTCGCGGTCGCCGGTCTCGCGCAGGTGCGGCTGCTGGCCCGCCTCCAGGGCCGCACGCTCGACGACATCCGCTCGACCGCCGCAGCCGAGCCGTCGAACCTCGACGCGCAGCTCGCCGTCGCCGACCTGGACGTCTCTGGCGGCCACGTCGAGGACGCCTTCGACCGGCTGCTCTCGATGTTCCCGCGCCTCGACGCCGAGGGGAAGGCCGCCGTCCGGGCTCGTCTCCTGGAGCTCTTCGAGATCGTCGGTCAGACCGACCCGCGCGTCAACAAGGCTCGGGCCCGGCTCACCGGCCTGCTCTACTGACGCCGACCGGAACGCCGAGAGGCCGCCCGCTCGCGACGATCGTCGCGGCGGGCGGCCTCTTCCGTGCGGGGACCGATCAGTCGGCAGGTCGCAGGTAGAGCACGGCCAGCGGGGGCAGGACCAGCTCGGCGGAAGCCGGGCGGCCGGCCCACGGCTCCTCGCGAGCCTCGACCGCTCCGAAGTTCCCGACTCCGCTGCCGCCGTAGATCTCGGCGTCCGTGTTGACGAGCTCCTCCCAGCGGCCGGCCGTGGGCAGGCTCACGCGGTAGCCGTGCACGGGCGAGCCCGAGAAGTTGGCGATGACGGCGATCGGGCGACCCTCGCTGTCCTTGCGCAGGAACGAGACGACGTTGGCCGCCGCCGCGCCGCCGTCGATCCACTCGAAGCCCGACTGCTCGTGGTCGAGCTCCCAGAGCGACGGCGAGTCGCGGTACACGCGGTTCAGCTGACCGACGAGGCTCCAGAGACCGCGGTGGCTCGGCTGATCGAGGATCCACCAGTCCAGACCGCGCTCCTCGCTCCACTCGGAGTACTGGCCGAACTCCTGGCCCATGAAGAGGAGCTGCTTGCCGGGGTGCGCCCACATGAAGGCGAGGTAGGCGCGCACGTTCGCGAGCTGCTGCCAGTGGTCGCCCGGCATCTTCTGGATCAGCGAGCCCTTGCCGTGCACGACCTCGTCGTGGCTGATCGGCAGGACGAACTTCTCGCTGAAGGCGTAGACGAACGAGAAGGTGATCTCGCCCAGGTGGTACTGGCGCCACAGCGGATCGTTCGCCATGTAGTCGAGCGAGTCGTGCATCCAGCCCATGTTCCACTTGAGCCCGAAGCCGAGGCCGCCGGAGCTGGTGGGCTGGGTGACGCCGGGCCAGCTCGTCGACTCCTCGGCGATCATCATGATGCCGGGGTGCAGCTTGTAGGCCGTGGCGTTGACCTCCTGGAGGAAGCTGATCGCCTCGAGGTGCTCGCGTCCGCCGTACTGGTTCGGCAGCCACTCGCCCTCCTTGCGGGAGTAGTCGAGGTAGAGCATCGAGGCGACGGCGTCCACCCGCAGGGCGTCGACGTGGAACTCCTCGAGCCAGAACAGGGCGTTCGCGACGAGGAAGTTGCGCACCTGGGTGTGCCCGAAGTCGAAGACGTAGGTGCCCCAGTCCATCTGCTCGCCGCGGCGCCAGTCCGGGTGCTCGTAGAGCGGCTCGCCGTCGAAGCGGGCGAGGGCGAAGTCGTCCTTGGGGAAGTGCCCGGGCACCCAGTCGACGATGACGCCGATGCCGGCCTGGTGCAGACGGTCGATCAGGTACTTGAGGTCGTCGGCCGTGCCGAAGCGGCTCGAGGCGGCGTAGTAGCCGGTGACCTGGTAGCCCCAGGAGCCGCCGAACGGGTGCTCGGCGAGCGGCATGAACTCCACGTGCGTGAAGCCGAGCTCGGTGACGTACTCGATCAGCGGGTCCGCGAGGTCGCGGTAGCCCAGTCCCGGACGCCAGGAGCCGAGGTGCATCTCGTAGACGCTGAGCGGCTGCGTGTGCGGATCGACCGAGGCTCGCTTCTCCATCCAGCCGGAGTCGCCCCACTGGTGGTGCGAGACGGGGACCTTCGAGGCGGTCGCAGGCGGCACCTCCGTGGCGCGGGCCATCGGGTCGGCCTTGCGGACCCAGTGGCCGTCGCGCGAGAGCAGGTCGAACTTGTAGGAGGCTCCGGGCTCGACGCCCGGGACGAAGATCTCCCAGACCCCGGTCGTCCCGAGGTTGCGGAGGGAGTGGCCCTCGCCGTTCCAGTCGTTGAAGTCGCCGACGACCCGAGCGGCCTGGGCGTGCGGGGCCCAGACGGCGAAGCTCGTGCCCCAGACCCCCTCGTGCTCGCGGTGGCGGGCACCGAGCGCCTCCCAGAGGCGCTCGTGGCGGCCCTCGCCGATGAGGTAGAGGTCGAAGTCACCGACCGTCTTCGAGAAGCGGTAGGGGTCCTCCGCGGTCCACTCGCCGCCGCCGCCGTAGCGGGCCTCGACGGTGTACGCCTGCGGACCGAGGACGTGGAAGCCCTGCCAGATCCCGTCGCTGAGGTGGCTGAGCTCGACGCGGGCGCCGGTGGCGAGCACCACGGCGACCTTCTCGGCGAGCGGGCGGCGCACGCGGACGACCGTCACCGGGTCGGAGACGCCGGGGGCCGCGACGAGGTGCTGGCCCAGGACGTCGTGGGGGAGCGCGTTGCTGCCGGTGGCGAGCTGCTGCAGCACCCACTCGGGGATGTCGGGCAGCGCGATCGCAGCGGTGCCGTCGACGGGGCCCGAAGCGGATGCGGGGTCCGCGGTCGTCTCGACGGGAGCGGCGCTGTCCGCTGCGACGGAATCGGCGGCGTCCGTGTCGTCGGGCAGGTCGCCCTCGGCCCCGCTGCCGACCGGAGCGGACTCCGCGGCGTCGGCGTCGCGCTCGACGGTCACGGCGTCGTCGCCCGCGACCGGCTGAGGCGCCTCCGGGACCGTCTCGACCGCGTAGCTGCGCGCGTTCTCGCCGTCCGCTCCGGGGTGCTGTCGTGCGTCGGACGCCGCGTCGGCGACGTGCGCGCCGTGGCCGGAGGTGGTCGCCGAGCTGGTGCCCGTCGTGGGGACCGTCTCGGCGTGCGCGCCGAGGCCCGCCTCCTCGGCCGGGCTCGTGCCCTCGGGGGTGGTTCCGCTCATCGCTCGTCCGCCTTCACGCTCAGGATGTGCACGGGCTCGACGAACGAGTCGAGCCGCACGTAGTCGTCGCTGCCCCAGGTCCAGACGGCGCCGGTGATCAGGTCCTCGACCTCGAAGGTCGCGCTCCAGTCGAGCCCGATCGCGGGCAGGTCGAGGTGGACCGTGGTCTCGCGGGCCGAGTGCGGGTCGGTGTTGACGACGACGATGATCGTGTCGTCGGTCCCGGTGCCCGTGAACGCGGCCTGCAGGTGCTTGGAGTAGACGAGGATCGCGTCGTCGTCGCTGCCGTGCACGTGCAGGTTCCGCAGCTGCCCGAGTGCGGGGTGCGAGCGCCGGATCTCGTTGAGACGCGTGATGTACGGCGCCAGCGAGCGGCCCGACTCCTCGGCGCCGGCCCAGTCGCGCGTCTTGTACTCGTACTTCTCGTTGTCGATGTTCTCCTCGGCGCCGGGGCGAGCGACGTTCTCGACCAGTTCGTAGCCGGCGTAGACCCCCCACAGCGGCGACGCGGTCGCGGCCAGGGCCGCCCGCACCTTGTACGCCGAGCGGCCGCCGTACTGGAGGTACTCGGTGAGGATGTCCGGAGTGTTCACGAAGAGGTTCGGCCGCATGTAGTCGGCCGTCTCGTGGGAGATGCTCGTGAAGAACTCGCCGAGCTCCTCCTTGGTGTTGCGCCAGGTGAAGTACGAGTACGACTGCTGGAAGCCGACCTTGCCGAGCGCGCGCATGATCGCGGGGCGGGTGAACGCCTCCGCGAGGAAGACGACCTCGGGGTGCTCGGCGTTGACCTCGTGGATGATCCACTCCCAGAAGTCGAGCGGCTTCGTGTGGGGGTTGTCGACGCGGAAGATCCGCACGCCCAGGTCGATCCAGTGCCGCAGGACCCGCAGCGACTCCTGACGGATGCCCTCGGGGTCGTTGTCGAAGTTGATCGGGTAGATGTCCTGGTACTTCTTCGGCGGGTTCTCGGCGTAGGCGATCGAGCCGTCGGGGAGCGTCGTGAACCACTCGGGGTGGCTGGTGACCCAGGGATGGTCGGGCGAGGCCTGCAGGGCGAAGTCGAGGGCGAGCTCGAGGCCCGCGGCCTCGACCGCGGCGTGGAAGGCGCGGAAGTCGTCCTCGGTGCCGAGGTCCGGGTGGATCGCGTCGTGGCCGCCCTCGGCCGAGCCGATCGCCCACGGCGAGCCGGGGTCGTTCTCGCCGGCGTCGAGCGTGTTGTTCGGGCCCTTGCGGAAGGAGCGGCCGATGGGGTGGATCGGCGGCAGGTAGAGCACGTCGAAGCCCATCGCGGCCACAGCGGGGAGGCGGTCGATCGCGGTGCGGAAGGATCCGCTGGTCACGGTCCCGTCCTCGTGGCGCACGGCGCCCTCGGATCGGGGGAAGAACTCGTACCAGGCGCCGACGCCGGCGCGGGTGCGCTCGACGTGGACGGTGCGCGGCTCCGAGACGCTGGTGAGGCTCATCACCGGGCGGGCGTCGAGCGCGCCGTGGACGGCGGGATCGGTCGCCGCGGCGAGGCGCTCCTCGGCGCTCAGCGTGGTGTCACCGACGCGGGCGGCGGTGTCGGAGAGCAGGCCGCGCTCGCCCTCGGGCCGCAAGGAGTCGTCGGCGCCGCTGCGCAGCAGGCCCTCGCCGATGGCGAAGGTGACGTCGATGTCCAGGCCGGCCGGGATCTTGACCTCGGCCGTGTGGAGCCAGGTCGCCCAGTCGTCGGCGTAGGCGCGGATGCGGTAGCTCCAATCGCCCTCCTCGTCGAGGGCCACGAGGCGCCCGTAGCGGTCGGTGCCGGTCGCGAGGAGCGACATGCGGTGCTCCGACTCGGCCCCGGACGGCGAGCGCAGCAGGAGGTCGACGCCGATGAGGTCGTGCCCCTCGCGGAAGGCCGTGGCGGCGAAGGGGACGACCTCGCCGACGAACGCCTTCGCGGGCCAGCGGTCGTCCTCGAGCCGCGGCTGCGGGTCGATGATCGGCAGTCGCTCGGCCCGGACGCGGTAGCCGCTCCCGGTCGTCGCGGTCGCCGTCGACGCGTCGGGTGCGTCCGCGGTCACCGGGGCGGCCGGAGCACTGTCGGCCGCGGGGGGAGCAGGAGTCGCCTCGGGAGCGGCGGCGGGCGCCGGAGCGGCCGTCTCGGGAGGCGCCGACGCCTCCTGGGGTGCGCGTCCGCGACCCGCTCGCCGTGCGTCCTTGCCGTTCTGAGCCTTGCCGAAAGGTATCTGAGCCACGTCACGACAGTAGCGACCGGCGGCGGCTCGCACACGACGGTTGCGCCCGCGCTCGGGCCTGTGCAAACGGACCCGGGGAGCGCGTGCCGGAGGGTCGCGGCGGGTCCGCGTCCCGCCGATCCGCGGTGGTCGGGGTCCGCTAGGGTGACCGAGCGCGACCGCCCCGGTGCTCCGCGACCGGGCGCTCCGGGGTCCGCAGAGAGTCGAGGGGTGCCGTGAAGGCGATCCGCCGCTTCATCGTCCGCTCCGTCCTCCCGCCCGAGCTCTCGGCTCTGGGCGATCTGGCGGGCAATCTGCGCTGGGCCTGGCACGAGCCCGCCCGGCGCTTGTTCGAGCGGGTCGATGCGGAGCTGTGGCGGAGCGGGGGAGCGGACCCCACCGCCCTGCTCGGAGCGGTGAGCCCCGAGCGCCTCGCCGAGCTGGCGGGGGACCAGGGCTTCGTCGACGAGGCGTGGCGCCTCCGCGACGAGCTGGAGCGCTACCGCACCGAGCCGCGGTGGTACCAGTCGCTGCCGGAGTCCGCCCCGCGCTCGATCGCCTACTTCTCGCCGGAGTTCGGGATCGCGGCGGCGCTGCCCCAGTACTCCGGCGGACTCGGCATCCTCGCCGGCGACCACCTGAAGGCCTCCTCGGACCTGGGCGTGCCGCTCACCGGCGTGGGCCTCTTCTACCGGTCGGGCTACTTCTCGCAGAAGCTCTCCGCCGACGGCTGGCAGCTCGAGTCCTACCCCTCGCTCGATCCCGACGGGCTGCCGCTGCGCGTCGTCCGTCTCGCCGACGGCTCGCCCGCCCGCATCGTGCTGGCGCTCCCCGAGGGACGCGCGCTCTACGCCCGGGTCTGGCGCGCGGAGGTCGGCCGGGTGACCCTCCTCCTGCTCGACACCGACATCCCCGAGAACGAGGACTCGCTCCGTTCCGTCACCGACCGCCTCTACGGCGGCGGGGGCGAGCACCGCCTGCTGCAGGAGCTGCTGCTGGGCATCGGCGGGGTCCGCGCGCTCGAGCTCTGGGCCGAGGTCTCGGGCGGCGTCCTCCCGGAGGTGTTCCACACCAACGAGGGGCACGCCGGCTTCCAGGGGCTCGAGCGCATCTCCGGCCTGATCGGCGCGGGCCTGGACTTCGACCAGGCTCTCCAGGTGGTGCGGGCGAGCACGGTCTTCACCACGCACACTCCGGTGCCGGCGGGCATCGACCGCTTCGACCGCGGGATGATCGAGGAGTACTTCTCCACGGAGCTGCTCCCGGGCGTGCAGGTCGAGGACGTGCTCGCGCTGGGCGCCGAGCCGGGGGACTCCGGGACGGCGTTCAACATGGCGTACATGGGCCTGCGGCTCGCGCAGCGCTCCAACGGCGTCTCGACGTTGCACGGCGAGGTCAGCCGCTCGATGTTCTCGAGCCTCTGGCCCGGCTTCGAGACGGCGGAGGTGCCGATCGGCTCGGTGACGAACGGCGTCCACGCGGCCACGTGGACCGATCCGATCCTCCGGCGGCTCGCGGAGGAGCGGCTCGGCACCGACGACACGACGCGGGCCGACTGGGCCTCGGGCGCGCTCGGCGACACCGAGCTGTGGGCCGCGCGCCGGGCGATGCGGGAGCAGCTGGTGCGGGACGCCCGCCGCCGGGCCGCCCGCTCCTGGCGCGAGCAGAACCCGGGCGGCCTCCCGCCGGCCTGGCTGGACGAGCTGCTGGACCCGGACGTGCTCACCATCGGCTTCGCGCGGCGGGTGCCGACCTACAAGCGGCTGACCCTGATGCTCCACGACCCCGAGCGTCTGCGCGCGCTGCTCACCCACCCGCAGCACCCGATCCAGATCGTCATCGCGGGCAAGTCGCACCCGGCCGACGAGGAGGGGAAGCGCCTGATCCAGCGGCTCGTCCGCTTCGCGCAGGAGCCGGACGTGCGCCGCAGGATCGTCTTCCTGCCGGACTACGACATCGCGATGGCGCAGCTGCTCTACCCGGGCACCGACGTCTGGCTCAACAATCCGCTGCGCCCGCTCGAGGCGTGCGGCACCTCCGGGATGAAGGCGGCGCTCAACGGCTCGCTCAACCTCTCGATCCTCGACGGCTGGTGGAACGAGTACTTCGACGGCGAGAACGGCTGGGCGATCCCCTCCTCCGACCGCGCGCTCGACCCGGAGGCCCGCGACACGCTCGAGGCCGAGGCGCTCTACGAGCTGCTCGAGACCGAGGTCGTGCCGCGCTACTACGAGCGCGATCACGACGGAGTGCCCCGTCGGTGGGTGCGGTCGATCCGGCACACCCTCGCGACCCTCTCGCCCGAGGTCTCCGCCGAGCGGATGGTGCGCCAGTACGTCGAGGCGCTCTACTCGCCGGCCGCCGAGGCAGGGCGCGCGGTCGCCGCCGACCACTTCGAGCCGGCCAAGGAGCTGGCGAGCTGGAAGCGGCGGGTCCGCGCCGGCTGGCCCGGGGTCGCGGTCGCGTCCGTCGAGTCCGGCGGGATCGACGCGGTGCCCCAGCGCGGGGACCGGCTCGCCGTGCGGGCGGGCGTGCGCCTGGGGGAGCTCTCGCCGGCGGACGTCTCGGTCGAGGTCGTCTACGGGACGACGTCCGCTGACGGCTCGCTCACCGAGGTCCGCCACCACGAGCTCGAGGTGGTCGAGGAGTCGGGTGCCGTGGTGCCCGCCGACGCGGTCGGGCGCGTGCCCTACGCCGGAGTGGTCACCCTCGACCGCAGCGGCTCCTTCGGCTACACCGTCCGCGTCGTGCCGCGGCATCCCCTCCTGGCCCGCTCCGCCGAGCTGGGCCTGGCCGCCGCCGCCGGCTGACCCCGCCCGGTCCCTCTCCGCGAGATGCCGCTCCGGTGCGCCTTCCTCGGCGCCTCGCGGACCGGAGTGGGATCTCGCGGGAGGAGGACGGCGCACGGAGCGAAACGGCGCCCGGAGGAGGACGGCGGGGGAGCAGGGGTCAGCGCGCGATGTCGGCGAGGAGGGCGGCCGTCGCGGCGACGAGGTCGGCGGGGGCGAGCTCGATGTCGAAGCCCCGGCGCCCGCCCGAGACGAGCACCGTGTCGTGGAGCTCGACGGTCTCGTCGATCACGGTGCGGTGCCGCGTCCTCTGCCCGAGCGGCGAGATGCCGCCGAGCACGTAGCCGGTCCGGCGCTGGGCCAGCACGGGGTCGGCCATCGCCGCCCGCCTGCCTCCGACCGCGGCCGCGAGCTCCTTCAGCCCGAGCGAGCCGGTGACGGGCACGACGCCCACCACGAGCTCGCCGTCGACGTCGACCATCAGGGTCTTGAACACGCGCTCCGGCTCGACGCCGAGCGCCTCGGCCGCCTCGAGCCCGTAGCGCGTCGTGGCCGGGTCGTGCCGGTACTGGCGGGGAGTGAAGGGGACGCCCGCCGCCGTCAGCGCGACGGTCGCCGGGGTCCCCGGCCCGCTCCTCGCCATCAGGCGTCCTGCTCGGCCGCCGGCCCGTGCGCGGCGAAGAGCTGCATCGAGGTGCCGGCCACGCGGATGACCTGCCCCGGCTCGAACGACTCGCCGTGCTCCAGCGGCTCCGGCTCCTCGCTGTTCCACAGGCGCGTGTAGCCGGTGACCCCCTCGCCGTCGGCGAGCACCACCGTGGTGTCCTGCTCGACGCCGTGCACCACCAGCAGGACACGGTCCGGCTCGCCCTCGACCGGCGTCGAGGCCGCGAGGTACTGCAGCGTCCGGTTGGCGGCGGAGGTCCAGTCGTGCTCGCTCATCCCGCGCCCGTGGGCGTCGAACCACGTCATGGTCGTGGCGCCCGGCTCGCTCGCGTCGCCGCTGCCGTAGCGGGAGGGACGCAGCGCCGGGTGCTCACGCCGCAGGCGCAGCAGGGTGCGCGTGTGCGCGCGGAGCGCGAGCTGCCAGTCGGCCAGGCCCTCCCAGCGCACCCAGGTCAGGTCCGAGTCCTGGCAGTAGGCGTTGTTGTTGCCGCGCTGGCTGCGCCCGGTCTCGTCGCCCGCCGTGATCATCGGCACGCCGGCCGACAGCAGCAGGGTGCCGAGGAGGTTCCGTATCGCCTTGCGCCGCGCCAGCGTGATCCGCTCGTCGGTGGTGGGGCCCTCGAAGCCGTGGTTGAAGGAGCGGTTGGTGTCGGCTCCGTCGCGGTTCGACTCGCCGTTGCCGATGTTGTGCTTGACGTTGTACGAGACCAGGTCCGCCAGCGTGAAGCCGTCGTGCGCGGTGACGAAGTTGACCGACGCGAGGGGGCCCCGCTCCGCCGAGAAGGTGTTGGAGGAGCCCGAGAGCCGGGTCGCGAAGCCGCCGATGCCGACGGGGGCCGTGCCGGCGCGGCGGGCGTAGTCGATGTCCGAGAGCCAGAAGTTGCGGGCGCGGTCGCGGTAGCGGTCGTTCCACTCCGACCACCCGGCCGGGAAGTTCCCGGTCTGCCAGCCGCCCATTCCCACGTCCCAGGGCTCGGCGATCATCTTCACGCCGGCCAGCGCCGGATCCTCGACCGCGGCCCGCAGCAGCGGGTGGTCGCTCCGGAAGTGCGCGATCTCGTCCCGGCCGAGGGTCGCGGCCAGGTCGAGCCGGAAGCCGTCGATCCCGACCTCGCCCGACCAGTAGCGCATCGAGTCCAACGCGAGGCGCTGCGCCGCGGGCCGGCCGAAGTCGATCGTGTTCCCGCAGCCGGTGACGTCCACGTAGTGGCCCTCGGGCGTCTGGCGGTACCAGCCGGCGTCGTCGATCCCGCGCAGGCTCGACATCGGCCCGCCCGGCCCCTCCTCGGCGGTGTGGTTGTAGACCACGTCCAGGATCACCTCGAGGCCGGCCTCGTGCAGGAGCTTCACCATCCCCTTGAACTCGCGGAGCACCGCGGTCGGTCCGCCGCGCTGCGCGGTGGAGGAGGCGTACGAGGCGTGCGGGGCGAAGAAGTTCAGCGTGTTGTAGCCCCAGTAGTTGGTCAGCCCTTGCCGCAGCAGGCGCTGCTCCGACACGAACGCGTGCACGGGCAGCAGCTCGACCGCCGTCACGCCCAGATCGAGCAGCGCCGAGACCGTCGACTCGTGCGCCAGGCCGGCGTAGGTGCCGCGCAGCTCCACGGGCAGCGCCGGGTTCAGCCGGGTCAGCCCCTTCACATGCGCCTCGTAGATCACGGTGCGGTCCATCGGGGTGCCGGGCCGGGGGGAGGAGCCCCAGTCGAACGCGTCGTCCACGACGACCGAGCGCCACTCGTTCTCCGCCACCCGGTGCAGGCCGCGGGAGTACGGCTCCAGCAGGGCCCGGCGGGGGTCGAAGCGGTGCCGGGGGCCCGTCGGCCCGTCGACGCGCAGGGCGTAGCGGCGGCCGGGGGCCAGCAGATCGGAGCGCGCGGACCAGACCGCGGCGTCGTCGCGCGCCAGCGGGACCGTGCGGGTCACCCAGGTCGGGTCCTTCTCGTCGTACAGCAGCAGATCGACGGCGCTCGCGCTCTCGGACCAGACCCGCAGCTCACCGCCCTGATCGTCCACGGTCACGCCGAGCCGGGCCAGGGGATCGTGAGAGGTCATGCGACTTACAGTAGTGACGGGCACCGGCTCCCTCCGTGCCCCCGACGCGGGACGAAGGGCTGCTGTGATCTACCTCGACCACGCCGCGACCACCCCGCTGCGCGCCTCGGCGCTCGCCGCGTTCGCGGAGGCGTCCGCCCACGGCGGCAATCCCTCCTCCGTCCACGGCTCCGGCCAGGAGGCGCGCCGCCGGCTGGAGGACGCCCGGTCGGCGCTCGCCGGGGTGCTCGGCTGCGAGCCGATCGAGGTGATCCTCACCGCCGGCGGCACCGAGGCGGTCAACCTCGGGATCAAGGGCCTCTACTGGCAGCGCCGGAGCGAGGACCCGGCTCGCGTCCGGGTCCTGGTCGCCGAGGGGGAGCACCACGCGACGCTCGACTCGGCCGCCTGGCTCGCCGAGCACGAGGGCGCCGTCCTCGAGTGGCTGCCTCTCGACGACGAGGGCACCCTGCGGCCGGAGGCGCTCGCCGCGGCGCTGGAGGAGGACCCCGGCTCGGTCGCCCTGGTCACGGTGCTCTGGGTCAACAACGAGATCGGGACGATCAACCCGATCGCCGAGCTGGCGGCCGCGTGCGCCCGCGCCGGCGTCCCCCTCCACGTCGACGCGGTCGCCGCCCTCGGACACGTGCCGCTGCGGATCGCCGAGATCCGCCGCGCCTCCGGCTCCGGGCGCGGCGCGGGACTGGCCGCCGTCAGCGTCTCGGGTCACAAGGTCGGCGGGCCGATCGCGACCGGTGCGCTCGTGCTCGCTCGCGACGCCCGCGTGGTCCCGGTGCTGCACGGAGGCGGACAGCAGCGGGGCGTCCGCTCCGGCACCCAGGACGTGCCCGGCGCCGCGGCCTTCGCCGCCGCCGCGGTCGAGGCGGACGCCGAGCTGTCGGCGGAGGCGCGGCGCCTTGCCGCCCTGCGCGACCGGCTCGTCGCGGGCGTCCTCGCCGCCGTGCCGGGGGCGACCCTGACCGGGCCCGCCCTCGACTCCGGACGCCGGGTCGCCAACAACGCGCACCTCGCCTTCCCCGGTGCGCAGGGCGACTCCCTCCTTTTCCTCCTCGACACCGCGGGCGTCTCCGTCTCGACCGGGTCCGCCTGCACGGCGGGGATCCCGGAGCCCTCGCACGTGGTCCTCGCGCTCGGGCGGAGCGAGGAGGAGGCCCGCGGGGTGCTCCGGATGACGCTCGGCCACACCTCGACCGACGCGGACGTCGACGCCCTCCTGGCCGCGCTGCCCGCCGCCTACGCCCGCGCCGCCCGAGCCGGACTCTCGAGCCGCGCGGTGCTGCCCGCCTGAACCCCTGCCGGCCGCGCCCGCGGGAAACGTAGACTCGCACGGTGAAGGTTCTGGCGGCGATGAGCGGTGGAGTGGACTCGGCGGTGGCCGCGGCCCGCGCGGTGGAGGCGGGGCACGATGTGGTGGGCGTGCACCTCGCCCTGAGCAGGATGCCCGGCACGCTGCGCACCGGCAGCCGGGGGTGCTGCACGATCGAGGACTCGATGGACGCGCAGCGCGCCGCGAACGTCCTCGGCATCCCGTACTACGTGTGGGACTTCTCCGAACGGTTCAAGCTGGACGTCGTCGACGACTTCGTCGCCGAGTACTCGGTGGGCCGCACCCCGAACCCCTGCATGCGCTGCAACGAGCGGATCAAGTTCGCCGCCCTGCTCGAGAAGGCTCTCGACCTCGGCTTCGACGCGGTCTGCACCGGCCACTACGCCTCCCTCCGCACCGCTGCCGACGGCTCCCCGGAGCTCCACCGCGCGAGCGACGAGGCGAAGGACCAGTCCTACGTCCTCGGCGTGCTGACGGAGCAGCAGCTGCGGCACTCGATGTTCCCGCTCGGCTCCACGCCGTCCAAGGCGATCGTGCGCGCGGAGGCGGCGGAGCGGGGCCTCAGCGTCGCGAGCAAGCCCGACAGCTACGACATCTGCTTCATCCCCGACGGCGACACCCGCGGCTGGCTCGCCGAGCGCGTCGCCCCCGAGACCGGAGCGGTCGTCGATCGGGACGGCGCGGTGGTCGGCTCCCACGAGGGCGCTCACGGGTACACGGTGGGCCAGCGCCGGGGCCTGCACCTCGGCGTCCCCGCGCCCGACGGTCGGCCGCGCTTCGTCCTGGAGGTGCGGCCGGTGAGCAACGAGGTCGTGGTCGGTCCGCGCGAGGCGCTGCGCATCGGCGAGATCGCCGGCGAGCGGTTCACCTGGGCGGGCGCCGCTCCCGAGGACGCGGACGCGCCCTTCCGCTGCGACGTCCAGATCCGCGCCCACGCCGACCCGGTCCCCGCCTCCGCGGTGGTGTCGCACGTCGATGGCAGGGTGGAGCTCGTGATCACTCCGGACTCGCCGCTCGACGGCGTCGCCCCCGGCCAGACGGCCGTCGTCTACCTCGGCACCCGCGTGCTGGGCCAGTGCACGATCGACCGCACGGTCGCGGCCGACGCCGCGGTGCTCCGGTGAGCGCCGTCGAGCCCGCCGCCCGCGTCGAGGAGCTGCGGGCGCGGATCCGGTCGGCGAGCGACGACTACTACGCGGCCGACTCCTCGCCGCTGTCCGACGCCGAGTACGACGCCCTGGTGCGCGAGCTGGCCGCGCTCGAGGCCGAGCACCCCGAGCTCGCCGCCGAGGACTCGCCGACGCGGACCGTCGGCGGGATCGTCGGAGCGGGCCTCGCCCCGATCGACCACGCCGAGCGGATGCTCTCCCTCGACAACGTGTTCTCGGCCGAGGAGCTGCGCGAGTGGTGCGAGAAGACGGTGGCCTCGGCCGACCGCCCCGTCGCCTGGCTCACGGAGCTCAAGATCGACGGGCTCGCGATCTCACTCCACTACGAGGACGGCCGCCTCGTCACGGCGGCGACCCGCGGTGACGGCCGCACCGGCGAGGACGTCACCGTCAACGCCCTCCGCGTCGCGGGCATCCCCGAGCGCCTCTCCGGCGAGGGCCACCCGGCACTCGTCGAGGTCCGCGGCGAGGTCTTCATCCCCGTGGCCGCCTTCGCCGAGCTGAACGCCCTCCAGGAGACGCTGCGCGACGAGGCGGTCGAGGAGGCGCGGACCCGCTGGTCGTCCCGCCCGCCCGCCACCCGAGGCGTCTTCGAGGAGGAGAAGGCGCGCACGAGCGCACTGCGGCGCTTCCCGACCTTCGCCAACCCGCGGAACGCGGCGAGCGGCGGCCTCCGCCAGCAGCTCGACAAGAAGTCGGGTCTCGACCTGCGCGCCGGCGAGGCGCGCGTCGGCTCCCTCGCGCTCTACGTGCACGGCATCGGCGCCTGGCCGGACCCGCCTGTCGCGACCCAGTCCGAGGTCTACGGGCTCCTCTCCTCCTGGGGACTGCCGGTCAGCGGCCACAACCGCGTCTCGGCCTCGGTGGAGGAGGTGCTCGCCTTCGTCGGGCGCTACGGCCGCGAGCGGCACTCGGTCGAGCACGAGATCGACGGCGTGGTCGTGAAGGTGGACGAGCTCGAGCTGCACGACGAGCTCGGCGCCACCAGCCGGGCGCCGCGCTGGGCGATCGCCTACAAGTACCCGCCCGAGGAGGTCCACACGAAGCTCCTCGACATCGTCGTGAGCGTCGGGCGCACCGGCCGCGCGACGCCGTTCGCCCAGATGACCAAGGTGAAGGTCGCGGGGTCCGAGGTGCGCCAGGCCACGCTGCACAACGCCGACGTGGTCAAGGCCAAGGGCGTGCTCATCGGCGACACGGTCGTGCTGCGGAAGGCCGGGGACGTCATCCCCGAGGTGCTCGGCCCGGTGGTGGAGCTCCGCGACGGCTCCGAGCGCGAGTTCGTGATGCCGACGCAGTGCCCCGAGTGCGGCACCACGCTCGCTCCGGCCAAGGAGGGCGACGTCGACCTGCGCTGCCCCAACGCGGAGTCCTGCCCCGCGCAGGTCCGCGGACGCGTCGAGCACATCGGCAGCCGCGGCGCGCTCGACATCGAGGCGCTCGGCGAGGTCAGCGCCGCCGCCCTGACCCAGCCCCTGGTGCCCGCCGAGCCGCCGCTGCGGACCGAGGCCGGCCTGTTCGAGCTCACGGTGGCCGATCTCTTCCCGATCGAGGTCGTCGTCCGCGACTCCGAGACGGGTCTGCAGAAGCTCGACGCGAAGGGCGATCCGAAGGTCGTCACGCCCTTCAAGCGCAAGCGGCAGCTCGCCAAGGACGGCGCCTTCGACCCGGAGGCGGGAGCCTTCGCGGGGGACGCGGCCTCCGTGCCCTCCACCAACGCCCTCCGGCTGATCGAGAACATCGAGCGGGCGAAGACCAAGGAGCTGTGGCGTCTGCTGGTCTCGCTCAGCATCCGGCACGTCGGCCCGGTCGCCGCGCGCGCGCTGGCGGGCTACTTCGGCTCGCTCGACGCGATCCGCGGGGCGAGCCGCGACGAGCTCGCCGCGGTCGACGGGGTGGGCGGGATCATCGCCGACGCCCTGATCGCCTGGTTCGAGGTCGACTGGCACGTCGAGATCGTCGACCGCTGGGCCGCGGCCGGAGTGCGCTTCGCCACGCCCGGCCACCCCGGTCCCGGTGCCGCGGACGCCGCCGGCGGGGTGCTCGCGGGTCTCACGGTCGTGGCGACCGGCAGCCTGGAGGGGTACTCCCGCGAGGGGGCGCAGGAGGCCATCCTCGCGGCCGGCGGCAAGGCCGGCTCGAGCGTCTCCAAGAAGACCGACTACGTCGCCGCCGGTCCCGGCGCCGGCAGCAAGCTCGGCAAGGCCGATGCCCTGGGGCTCCGGATCATCACCGCGGCCGAGTTCCACCTCCTGGTGACGGAGGGACCGGACGCGATCGCGCTGCCGGAGGAGGCGTCCGCCGACGCTCCGGAGGAGGCCGCTGCCGGCCCGGACGGGGACGTCGCCGGCGCATCGCGCTCCGACGCCTCGCCGGAGGACGACGCCGTGCCGGAGACCGACGCCGTCCCGGACGCGGCCGCCCCGAGCACGGAGGAGCCGACCGGGCCCGATGCCTGACGCGGGCGGCGGGGAGCGGCGTGCGTTCCTGCGCCGGTCCCTCGCCGACGCAGCGTCGCTCGCGCTCGACGCCGCGGCTCGGCCCACCGCCGCCGAGCGCCGGACCGCCGAGGCGCTGGGCCGGATCGACCACCTGGTCGTGCTCTCCTTCGCCGGCCGCAGCCGCGACCAGGTCCTCGGCGCGCTCGACGATCGGGACGGCCCGGTGTTCACCGGTGATACGGACGCCGTGATGACCGCGCCCGGCCCGGACGATCCTCCGGGCGCGCGCTTCGCCCCCGAGATGCTGCCGGTGCACGCGCTCCTCGCCACGGCCTTCGCGCGGGCCGACCACTGGCGCGCCGACGGCCGCGATCCGCTGCCGGCGGCCCTGCACGCGGCCCGGGAGACCGGCACCGGCTGGGCTCTCGCGGTCGACGAGCGGCAGGGCGTCTCGACCACGCTCCTCGCCGATCCGGAGTGGCCCCACCGCGATCCTGGCGCCGCCGGCTCCCGCGGCGGGCGCCTCCTTCCCGTCGACGCGCTGGCCGCCGAGGCCGCTGCCGGCTCCCTGCCTCCGCTCGTCCTGGTCGAGCCGCGGTCCCTCGTCGATCCGGCCGACTTCGCCGACGCCGCAGCCGCCGGCACCGATCGATCCGCTGATGCGCGCCTCGCGGAGCAGCTGCTGCACGTCGTGTTCGACGCCGTCCGCGACGGGGAGCGGGCGGGGCGGCGGATGCTGCTCCTCGTCACCGCGCGGGGGAGCGCAGGGCGGCCCGGCACGGTGCCGGCGCTCGTGCTCGCCTCGGCCGTCCCCTCGGGTGCACGGATCGGCGTGCCGCTCGGTCCGGAGACTCCCGCGCAGCTCGTCCGCGCCCGGGCGGGCGTGCGCCGAGCGCTCGTCGATCCGCAGGTCCGAGAGCTGGCCGCACTCCTCAGCGGTCCCGACCGCCCCCTCGCGCGCTGGCCCCGCACGGCGCCGGCGTTCGCGCCGCCCGCGCCGGTCGGGCGGCGCCTCCGCGACGCGGCCCGCCGCGCGCACGTCGACCCCGAGCCGGAGGCCGGACTGCTCGCCCGCGTTCGAGCCGCCGTCCCGGGCGCGTCGCTACACTCCGAGCAGGCGCAGGCGGCGCAGGAGAGGCGGCGGAGATGACCAGCGAGCGGACTCCCTCGGAGCACGACGACGGAGCTCCCCGCTCTCGCTCGCGCCGCCGCTTCCTGGCCGGCACCGCCGCCGCCGGAGTCGGAGCCGGAGCCCTCGCCGGCGGCGCGATCGGCGCGGCCGTCGCCTCCGGCCCCCGCCGCGAGGAGGAGCCGCGACTGCCCGCCCGCACGGAGCCGGGATTCGACCACGTCGTCGTGATCATGTTCGAGAACCGCTCCTTCGACAACGTCCTCGGCCGCCTCTACGGACCGGACGACCTGCCCGCGGGCGAGAGCTTCGAGGGCCTCCTCCCCGAGGAGCGGACCAACACCAGCGCCGGGGGACTGACCGTCGGCACGCACGTCTACGAGGGCGCCACCGACTCCGTGATGCGCCAGCCCGACCCGGACCCGGGCGAGGAGTACCCGCACGTCAACACCCAGCTCTTCGGCACGGTGGATCCGCCCGAGAACGCCGGCCGCACCGTCGGCGCCATGACCACGCCCTTCAACGCGCCTGCCGACGCCTCCGCCCCGACGATGAGCGGCTTCCTCGAGGACTACGTCCAGCACCTGAGGGTGATGAAGAAGGGGCAGGAGCCCACGGCGGAGGAGGCGCGGACGATCATGGGCGGCTTCTCGCCGGAGATGCTGCCCGTCTTCTCCACCCTCGCCCGCGAGTTCGCCGTCTTCGACCAGTGGTTCTGCGCCGTCCCCTCCCAGACCTTCTGCAACAGGTCCTTCCTGCACGCGTCGACCTCGCACGGCTTCGTCACCAACAAGCAGGGCGGCGGCTACGAGAAGTGGCTCGCGGACGACCTGGCCGACGCGCCGACGGTGTTCAACCGCCTCGAGGAGGCGGGGAGGACCTGGCGCGTCTACTTCGACGCGCTGCAGGTGGTCTCCTACACCGGCTTCCTGCACGCGCCGGTGCTCGAGAAGTACTGGAAGACCCACTTCTCGACGATGGACCGCTTCTACGCCGACGTGGAGAACGGCGAGCTGCCCGACTACGCCTTCCTCGAGCCGCGGCTCGTCTTCGACCACAACGACATGCACCCGCCGACCGGGGTCCTGCACGAGGACGAGGTCGACGGCACGCCCGTCTACGACAGCGCGCTGTCCGACGTCCGCGCCGGCGAGCTGCTGCTGCACCAGGTGTACTCGGCGATCCGGGAGAGCGCGAGCACGACCGGCTCGAACGCGGTGAACACGCTCCTGCTGGCGACCTTCGACGAGCACGGCGGCCTCTACGACCACGTCCCCCCGCCGTCGGCGACTCCGCCGGGCGACGGCCGCGAGGGCGAGATGGGCTTCGCCTTCGACCGGCTCGGCTGCCGCGTGCCGGCGATTGCGGTCTCGGCGTACACGAGGGCCGGCACGATCGTGCACGACGAGCTGCACCACGGCGCCGTGATCCGGACCCTCAGCGCCCTGCACGGCCTCGAGCCGCTGACCGCTCGCGACGCCTCCGCCCCGGACCTCTTCGGGGTGCTGACCCTCGACGAGCCGCGGCAGATCGGCGACTGGCCGACCACGGTGCCGCAGTACCTGCCGCCGAACCCCGAGGCGGCACCGGCGCATCCGGCGCACGTGAACCGCGACAAGCCGCTGAGCCCGCCCGCCGTCGGCCTGATGGGCCTGCTGCTGGCCCGGTACGGCGAGCCCGGCGAGGACCTGCCGACCACCTACGAGGGCGCGTACAACGCACTCCTGAAGCACGGCGCCAGCCTCTTCGGCGGCTCCTGACGGGCGGGCGGCACGGGCGGAGGCGGTGCGGGCGCGCCGAGTAGACTGGCGGCCGGAAATCCCCCCGAACCACCAGACGGAGACGCATGTCCGAGATCACGGCCGACACGGTCGCCCATCTGGCCCAGCTGGCCAGGATCGACCTCACTTCCGACGAGATCGGGAGCCTCACCAGGGAGCTCGGCCAGATCGTCGACTCCGTGCGCGCGGTCCAGGCCGTCGCCACGCCCGAGGTGCCGGCGACCAGCCACCCGATCCCGCTCGAGAACGTCTTCCGACCCGACGTGGTCGGCGAGACCCTCACGCTCGAGCAGGCGCTCTCCGGCGCGCCCGAGCACGACGGCAGCCGCTTCCAGGTCTCCGCGATCCTGGGGGAGGAGCAGTGAGTGCGCACGGCGACGAGCTCGTCCGCCTCAGCGCGTCCGCCCTCTCCGAGAAGCTGGCCGACGGCTCGGTCTCCTCGGTCGAGGCCACCCGCGCCCACCTCGAGCGCATCGACGCGGTCGACGGAGCGGTCCACGCCTTCCTCCACGTCGCGCGCGAGGGCGCGGTCGCGTCCGCCGAGGCGATCGACCGCCGGCGCGCCGACGGCGAGTCGCTGCACCCCCTCGCCGGAGTGCCTCTCGCGGTCAAGGACGTCATCGTCACGAACGACATGCCGACCACGAGCGGCTCCCGCATCCTCGAGGGCTGGCGCCCGCCCTACGACGCGACCGTCATGCGCAAGGTCCGCGAGGCCGGGCTGGTCCCGATCGGCAAGACCAACATGGACGAGTTCGCGATGGGCTCGACCACCGAGCGCAGCGCCTACGGCCCCACCCACAACCCGTGGGACCTCGACCGCATCCCCGGCGGCTCCGGCGGCGGGTCCGCCGCGGCCGTCGCGAGCTACGAGGCGCCCCTGGCCCTCGGCTCCGACACCGGGGGATCGATCCGTCAGCCCGCGCACGTGACCGGCACCGTCGGCGTGAAGCCGACCTACGGCGGCGTGTCCCGCTACGGAGCGATCGCGCTCGCCTCGAGCCTCGACCAGATCGGCCCCGTCTCCCGGACGGTCCTCGACTCCGCGCTGCTGCACGACGTCATCGCGGGCCACGACCCGCGCGACTCGACGTCGCTGCGCGACTCCTGGCCCTCCTTCGCCGACGCGGTGCGCCGCGCCGACGTGACGGGCCTCCGGATCGGCGTGGTCAAGGAGCTCGACGGCGGCGAGGGCTTCCAGCCCGGCGTGCTGGCGCGCTTCCACGAGGCGCTCGAGATCCTGCAGGGCGCCGGAGCCGAGGTCGTCGAGGTGAGCCTCCCGAGCGTCGAGCACGCGGTCGCCGCCTACTACCTGATCCTCCCCGCGGAGGCCTCCAGCAACCTCGCCAAGTTCGACTCGGTCCGGTTCGGCCTCCGCGTCACGCCGGAGGGCGGCGGCACGGTCGAGCAGGTCATGTCCGCGACCCGCGAGCAGGGCTTCGGCCCCGAGGTCAAGCGCCGGATCATCCTCGGCACCTACGCCCTTTCGGCCGGCTACTACGACGCCTACTACGGCAGCGCGCAGAAGGTCCGGACCCTGGTGCAGCGGGACTTCGACGCGGCCTTCGCGGACGTCGACGTGATCGCCTCGCCGACGGCACCGACGACCGCCTACCGCCTCGGCGAGAAGCTCGACGACCCGCTGGCGATGTACCGCGGCGACGTCGCGACCATCCCGGCGAACCTGGCCGGCATCCCCGGCATCTCCGTCCCCGCCGGCCTCGCCGACGAGGACGGGCTGCCCGTCGGCATCCAGTTCCTCGCTCCCGCCCGGGAGGACGTGCGCCTCTACACCGTGGGCGCCGCGCTCGAGGCTCTGCTCGAGGAGAAGTGGGGCCGCCCGCTCCTCGCGCAGGCCCCCGACCTGACCCACTCCGTGCTCTCCGCGACCGAGGAAGGTGCCGTCTGATGGCCTCCGCGCACACGTCCGCTCCCGAGCTGATGGACTACGACGAGGTCTTCGAGACCTTCGAGCCGGTGCTCGGCTTCGAGGTGCACGTCGAGCTCAACACGAAGACCAAGATGTTCTCGGACGCGCCGAACGAGTTCGGGTCCGAGCCCAACACGAACGTGACCCCGGTCGACCTCGGCCTCCCGGGCTCGCTGCCGGTCGTGAACGAGCAGGCCGTCCGCTACTCGATCAGCCTCGGCCTCGCCCTGGGCTGCTCGATCGCCCCGTCCAGCCGCTTCGCGCGCAAGAACTACTTCTATCCGGACCTGGCGAAGAACTACCAGATCTCGCAGTTCGACGAGCCGATCGCCTTCGAGGGCTCGGTCGAGATCGAGCTGGCCGACGGCTCGCTCGTGCAGATCCCGATCGAGCGCGCGCACATGGAGGAGGACGCCGGCAAGCTCACGCACGTCGGCGGCGCCACCGGCCGCATCCAGGGCGCCGAGTACTCGCTCGTGGACTACAACCGCGCGGGGGTCCCGCTCGTGGAGATCGTCACGAAGCCCATCTACGGCGCGGGGAAGAGCGCGCCCGAGTACGCGAAGGCCTACGTCGCGACGATCCGCGACATCGTGCTGGCGCTCGGCATCTCGGACGCCAAGATGGAGCGCGGCAACCTGCGCTGCGACGCGAACGTCTCGCTCCGCCCGATCGGCCAGGAGAAGCTCGGAACCCGCACCGAGACCAAGAACGTCAACTCGCTCCGCTCGGTCGAGCGCGCCGTCCGCTACGAGATCCAGCGCCAGGCGGCGATCCTCGCCGCGGGCGGCACGATCACGCAGGAGACGCGCCACTGGCACGAGGACACCGGCCGCACCTCCGCGGGCCGGCCCAAGAGCGACGCCGACGACTACCGCTACTTCCCGGAGCCCGACCTGCTCCCGGTCAAGCCGAGCCCCGAGCTGATCGAGGAGCTGCGCGCCGCGCTCCCCGAGAAGCCCGCCGACCGCCGTCGCCGCCTCAAGCAGGAGTGGGGCTTCACCGACCTCGAGTTCCAGGACGTCGCCAACAGCGGCCTGCTGGTCGAGATCACCGAGACCGTCTCCGCGGGAGCCGCTCCGCAGGCGGCCCGCAAGTGGTGGACCGGGGAGATCGCGCGCCTCGCGAACGCGGCGGGCGAGGACCCGGCCTCCCTGGTCACTCCGGCGCAGGTCGCCGAGCTCGCCGGTCTGATCGAGAGCGGCACGCTGACCGACCGCCTCGCCCGCGAGGTCCTCCAGGGCGTCATCGCCGGGGAGGGCACCCCGCAGGAGGTCGTCGACGCCCGTGGACTCGCGGTCGTCTCGGACGACGGAGCGCTCATCGAGGCGATCGACGCGGCACTGGCCTCGCAGCCCGACGTGCTCGCGAAGATCCGCGACGGCAAGGTGCAGGCTGCCGGTGCCGTGATCGGTGCCGTGATGAAGGCCATGAAGGGGCAGGCCGACGCCGCCCGCGTCCGCGAGCTCGTCCTGGAGCGCGCGGCCGGCTGAGCCGGTGCGCGGGGAGGTGCGGTCATGAGCGGTGGAACCGGCGACGCGCCCCTTCCCGCGCGGCTCGAGCTGCCGGCAGGCGCCCTCCTGCGTCCTCTCGTCTCGAGCGATGCGGACCTCCTGCACGCGGTGATCGGCGAGCAGCGACCGTGGCTCGCGGCTCTCCTCCGCGGGGACGATCCGGCCGCCCTGCCGTCGGCGTCCCTCGGCGACGACGTACGCGGTCTCCTGCGCCTCGAGGAGGAGTCGCGTGCGGGCAGAGCGCACGCGTTCCTGCTCGTCGGCCCGGACCGCACCGAGGCGCTGGGCGCTCTGAGCGTCCGGCCCGGCGGCGGCGACTCCGCCGAGGGCTCCTGGTGGGTCGTCCCCGCCGTCCGGGGCTCGCGGCTCGAGGAGGAGCTCGACGCCTACGCGCGCCGCTGGCTCCAGCAGCACTGGCCCTTCGACACAATCACCACGCCCGACAACCACCCCGACGATCCCGCCTCCCTGGCCGGGGCGAACATCGTGGCGCTCGTGCCCGTCGCGCCGGAGCGCACAGCCCTCCCCGACGCCGACGCCGCCTCGGCGGCGCTCCTCTGGGCGGAGTACCGCTCCACGCATCCGGGAGTCGACGAAGCGCTCCCGCCGGTCGAGTCGTTCGGCGACAGCACGGCGATGGCGGACGAGCTGCTGGGCCTCGTGCGGCGCGGAGTGAAGACGGCCACGGCGTCCCTCGCCGAGGAGGGGGCGCCCGTCGCGGGCGACCACTGGATCGTCTGCGACGGCGCGGGAGCGGCGCGTGTCGTCCTCGTGACGGACGAGGTGCGGACCGGTCCGCTCGACTCCGTCGACGACGCGTTCGCCTGGGCCGAGGGCGAGGGGGACCGCACGCGCGCCTCCTGGCTCGACGGCCACCGCCGCTACTTCGCCCGCGTCTCACCGGGCGGCCTCGGCGACGTGGTCTTCGAGCGCTTCCACGTGGTCTGGCCGGAGGCCGACGCCGAGCGCGCGGCCGCCTTCGCCCGCTCGGTCGGAGCGTTCCGGCCCGAGGAGCTCGACGGGACTCCCGTGCAGGACTAGGGGGTTTCCCGGATGCCCCGCTCAGGCGCCCTGCGCCAGAGTGGAGTCATGGCTACTCTCGTGCGCCCCCGTCGGGGCAGGATCATCGCCGGCGTCTGTGCCGGTCTCGCCCGCCGATTCGGCTGGAGCCCCTTCGTGGTGCGTCTCCTGTTCGTGCTCTCGTGCCTCCTCCCGGGGCCGCAGATCATCGCCTACCTCGTGATGTGGGTGGTCATCCCGAAGCAGAAGTGACCGAGGCCCCCGCTCCGAGCAGCCTCTGAGAGAACGCTCAGCACTCGGAGCGACGAGGGGCCTACGGTGGCGGTGTGCGTCCGTCGGGCGCCGAGGAGGAGATCATGGGATTCCTGGACCGACTGCTGGGCCGCGACGAGCAGCCCGAGAGCGCACGCCGCTCGACGTACGCGCCGCCGCAGGCCGCGGACCGCAGGCCCGAGTACGGCTCCCCTCCGGCGACGTATCCGCGCACCGACGATGAGCGTGCCATCGAGCGCTACCGCTATCTCCTCCGCACCGCGCCGCCCGAGGCGATCGAGCAGGTGCACCGCGAGGCCTTCGAGCAGCTGACCCCGGAGCAGCGCCAGCAGGTCTTCCGAGAGCTCAGCGAGGGGGCCCCTGTCGGCGACGCGCCGAAGGACGACGATCCCCGCACGCTCGCCCAGTCCGCCACGAGGAGCGAGCTGCGCCAGCCCGGATTCATGGAGCGGCGCTTCTCCGGCGGCGGAGGCATGGGCTTCGGCGGCGTCCTCGCCTCCTCGATGCTCGGCACGATCGCCGGGTTCGCGATCGGCTCGGCCATCGCGGGCGCGTTCCTCCCCGACGCGGGAGGCGACTACGCCGGCGGTGACGGCGGGGGAGACGCCTCGGCCGACGGCGGAGCGGATGCGGGAGGTGCGGACGCCTCCGGTGCGGACGCCGGAGACGGCGGCGGCTGGGGCGACTCCGGCAGCGGCGACTTCGGTGGCGGAGGCGACTTCGGCGGGGGCGGCGACTTCGGAGGCGGCGACTTCGGCTTCTAGCCTCGTTGCAGAGGGCCCCCGATCACGGACAGTGGTCGGGGGCCCTCGCTCGTTCCGGGCTAGTCCTCGTCGGTCAGCATCGCCTTCACCTGGCGGCGGAGGACCTTGCCGATCATGCTCCGCGGCAGCTCGTCGACGACGGTGATCCGCTTGGGCACCTTGTAGGGGGTCAGCGCATCCCGGACGGCCTTGCGGGCGGCTGCGACGTCGAGCTGCGCGCCCGGCTCCAGGACGACCGCCGCCGCCACGGACTCGCCGCTGCGCGGATCGGGCAGGCCGACCACCGCCACCTCCTTGATCTCGGGCAGGCGGAGCAGCACCTCCTCCACCTCGGACGGCGAGACGTTGAAGCCGCCGGTGATCACGAGCTCCTTGATCCGGTCGACGATGCGCACGAAGCCGTCCTCGTCGATCGTCGCGATGTCGCCGGTGCGGAACCAGCCGTCGCCGGTGAAGGTCGCCGCCGTCTCGTCGGGCTTGCGGTGGTAGCCCCGGAACACCTGCGGACCGCGCACGACCAGCTCGCCCTGGTCGCCGGTCGCCACCTCCGTGTCGGGATCCTCGGGGTCGACGATCCGCACGTCCGTGCCGGGCAGCGGGAGCCCGACCGTCCCGGCGCGTCGCGTCGGACCGACCGGGTTGGCCATCAGGACCGGAGAGGTCTCCGAGAGGCCGTAGCCCTCGACGAGCGTGCCTCCGGTCAGCGCCTCGAACGACTCGACCAGCGCCGGGTCGAGCGGCATCGCGCCGGAGATGGCGATCTCGATGCCGCGCAGGGAGACGCCCCGCTGCTGCGCGCTGCGCGCCAGGCGCTCCGCGATCGGCGGAACGGCCGGGAGGAAGGTGGCGGGGTGCTTCTTGACGACCTTCAGCACCAGCTCCGGGTCGAACTTCGGGAACAGCACCAGGCGCGCGCCCATGCTCATCGCGAAGGTGAGGCAGAGCGTCAGCCCGTAGGCGTGGAACATGGGGAGCACTGCGTAGACCACGCAGTCGCCGCGGCGGACCGTCGGCACCCAGGCGCGCGACTGGGCGGCGTTCGCCGTCAGGTTCGCGTGGGTCAGCTCGGCGCCCTTGGGCGTGCCGGTCGTGCCGCTCGTGTACTGAATGACCGCGAGGTCCTCCGCGACCGGGCGCGGGTGCGCCGGGTCGATCCGCCGCCTCAGCAGCGTCTCCCAGTCGATCGCGCCGCGGACCGGCCCGGTCAGCGCGGCGCGCGACTCCCGGGCCTTCTTCAGCGGCAGGCGGAGGGCTGCGCGCATCGAGGCGGGCATCGCGCGGGTGAGGTCGACGGCGACGACGGTCTCGACGCCGAGATCGGCCGGGAGGTCCTGCACCGTCGGCACGACGCGGTTCCAGGCGATCGCGACACGAGCGCCGTGGTCCTCGAACTGGTGGCGCAGCTCGCGCGGGGTGTAGAGCGGGTTGTGCTCGACCACCACGGCGCCGAGCCGGAGGACGGCGTAGAAGGCGACGACGTGCTGCGGGCAGTTCGGGAGGACGAGGGCGACAGGATCGCCCGCGCGGACGCCCAGGCGGCGGAGGCCCTCGGCGGCCCGCTCCACCTCGTCGGCGAGCTGGGAGTAGCTGGTCGAACGGCCGAAGAACTCGAGCGCGACCTGGTGGGGATACCGCTCGGCCGACTCGGTGACGATGTCGACGAGCGAGCCGGTCGGGAGCTCGAGCTCCGTCGGCACGCCGGGCGCGTAGCTGCGGATCCAGGGGCGGGGCGGGTGGGTGCTCACCCGCCCCACTCTAGGAGGAGGTGCCGGGGCTCAGGCTCCCTGAGCCACCGCGTCCTCGATCGGGGTGGGACCGGAGACGATCTCCCACGTCTTCGCGATGGAGGTCGGCTGCGCCAGGGCGGCGATCACCGTGGCGGCGACGTCCGCTCGGGGGATGCTCCCCTTCTCGACGGAGGTGCCGAGCGTGATCGTGCCGGTGCCCTCGTCGTCCGTCAGCCCGCCCGGGCGGAGGATCGTGTAGTCGAGGCCGGAGTCGCGCAGTGCCGCGTCGGCGTCGCGCTTGGCCTCGACGTAGGCCTTCCAGCCCTCCTCCGTGTCCACGGGGAGCGGCTCGTCCACACCGATCGCGCTGACCTGCACGAAGTGCTGGACCCCGACGATCGCGGCGGCCTTCTGGCTGAGGACGGACGCCCCCAGGTCGACGGTGCGCTTGCGCTCCGGGCCCGAGTCGGGTCCGGCTCCGGCGGTGAAGACCATGCCGTCGACGTGGCCCAGCGCCTCGGCGAAGGCCTCGGGCGTCGTGTCCTCGAGGTCGTGCACGAGCGGCTCGCCGCCCAGCCGGACGATGTCCTCGGCGTGATCGGGGTTGCGGATCACTCCGACCGACTCGTGGCCGGCGTCGTAGAGCAGGTGCAGGATCTGCTGCCCCACCTTGCCGTGGGCTCCGATGACGGCGATGCGTGTCATGGACGTTCCTCTCCTCGTCGGGGCGGGTCGCCCCGTGTTCGTGGTCCACTCCATCCTGCCGCGGCGTCCCTGGACGCCCCCAGGCCTTGACGGCGTCCGGGCGCCGGGCCGTCAGGCGGCGAGGCGGTCGTCGCGTCCGGTGATGGCGAGCAGGCGGCTCTGGAGGGAGGCGGCGTCGTCGACCGGCACGGGCGCGGCGTAGAGGCCGCTCGCGCGCAGGGTCTCCTCCTGGGGTGCGAAGAGCTCCCAGACCGCTGCGACGAGCTCCTCGTCCAGCCGCTCGTCGCTGCCGGTCGCGCGGGCGAGGTCCCAGGCGTGGACGGTCACATCGGCCGTCTGCTCCTGCAGCAGCTCGACGGCGCTGACGGTGTCGCGCCCCAGCTGCACGGTCGCCGCCGGGTCGACGGTGCGGACAGCGACGCGCAGGCGGTCGGTCACGCGGCGCCACTCGCTCCTCAGATCGGTGGCGACGGACTCGAGTCGCAGCGCCGACTCGTCGCCGCCCGAGAGGAGCGTGTGCGCGCGCTGCTGCTCGCGGACGACGTGCAGCACGAGCGCGCGCGTGTCCCACTCGGTGTCGGGCGTGGGGGCCGACCAGTCCTCGACGGCGCTCAGCCGGAGCTCGAAGACGCGGTGGGCGCGGTCCTGCAGATCGAGCCAGCGGCTCATCTCGGCGCCGGGGCCGGTCTCGGTGGCGGTGGGGGAGTCGGGCTGCTCGTGCGTCATGGTCTCTCCGGAGCGTCGTGGTGCTCGGGTCAACCGCGAGTGGTCGGCGCTCATTCCCGGCCGGCCCGCGCGCAGCGGTCGAGCGGCCGATGTCGGTGGTGCGTGCGAGCATGTCCCAGGGCGTGGGCGAGCAGGACGGAGCGGCGTGAGCAGGCAGGACGGCACGGCGTGAGCGAGCAGGACGGCACCGCGTGAGCAAGCAGGACGGCACGGGGCGGCAGGTCACGACCGAGCCCTTCGACGACCCGCGCGCGAGCATCATGCACATCGACATGGACGCGTTCTTCGCCTCCGTCGAGCTGCTCGACCGGCCGGATCTGCGCGGGAGGCCGGTCATCGTGGGCCATCACGGAGCGCGCTCCGTCGTCACAGCGGCGACGTACGAGGCGCGCCGCTACGGCGTCAACTCGGCGATGCCCATGGCGGTCGCCCTCCGCCGCTGCCCGCAGGCCGTGGTCCTCGAGCCGCACATGGAGCGCTACCGCGAGGCCTCTCGCCGCGTCATGGCGATCTTCGACTCCTTCACGCCGCTGGTCGAGCGTCTGAGCATCGACGAGGCGTTCCTCGACGTCGCGGGTGCCCGCCGCATCTCGGGCTCGCCGTTCGCGATCGGCACCGAGATCCGCCGCCGGGTGCACGCCGAGCTCGGGCTGACCTGCTCGGTCGGGATCGCCAGCACCAAGTTCGTCGCCAAGCTCGCCTCCGGCCGCTCCAAGCCCGACGGTCTGCTGGTCGTCCCCGCCGACGGCGTCCGCGAGTTCCTCGATCCGCTGCCCGTGAGCGCGCTGTGGGGAGTCGGCGCGAGCACGGAGGAGGCGCTTCTGCGCCGCGGTCTGCGCACCGTCGCCGACGTCGCGACCACCCCGCTGCCGTCGCTGGTGTCCGCCCTCGGCGAGGCGACCGGGAGGCGCCTGCACGCCCTGGCGAACGGGGTGGATCCGCGGCCGGTCGACACCCGCCAGATCGAGAAGAGCGCCGGACACGAGATCACGTTCGCCGACGACGTGGCCGACCCCGAGCTCGTCCGTCGTGAGCTGCTGCGGCTCTGCGACAAGGTCGCCGTGCGGATGCGCCGCTCGGGAGTGCGCTGTCGCACCGTCGCGGTGAAGGTGCGCTTCGGCGACTTCAGCACCCTCACCCGCTCCCGCACGCTCGTCGAGGCGACGGACGTGGCCCGGGTCCTCTACGAGGCCTCCTCCGCGCTCCTCGAGGCGGCCAACCCGATGCGGCGGCCCGTGCGGCTGATCGGCGTGCGCGGCGAGCAGCTGGTCGAGGGCGACGACGTCGCGTTCTCCCTGTGGAGCGACTCCGACGACTGGCGCGACGCGGAGCTCGCGGTCGACGGCGTGGCCGCCCGCTTCGGCTCCGGAGCCGTGCGTCCCGCCTCGCTCCTGTCCCGGTCGGCTCCCGAGTCGGCCAAGGGGATCGACCTCAGCGACACGCTCGCTACGCGGAACCGATCGTCAGACTGATCGGGCGGTGGTCGGAGCCGTTCGGCGGCAGGACCGCGACGGTCGCGGCGGTGACGCCGTCGGCGAGCGCGTGGTCGAGCGAGACGAGCGGCAGCAGGGACGGCCAGGTCGCCGGGAAGCCGACTCCGCCCGTGCGGACGAGGCCCGCCTCCGCCAGCACCGGAGCGAACAGGTGGTCGTCCGTCGGCGTGTTGAAGTCGCCGATGACCAGTGTCCGCTCCGACTCGTCGTCTCGGAGAGCGGTGGCGAGGTTCGAGAGCATGGTGTCCCGCTCCTCGTGGTCGCCCGGCCGGAACGAGGCGAGGTGCACCACGAACAGGCGTGCGCTGCCGACCGGCGTGTCGACGTCGACGGCGAGCGCGCGCTCCCAGCCGAGACCGAGGTCGAGCGGCTCCTCGTCGGTCAGCTCGGTCCGGCTCCAGACGCCGACGGTGCTCGAGACGGACGAGTAGGGGTACTCGTCGGCCAGCTCGGCGTCGACCGCGTCCACGGCGTCTCCGTCGAGCTCCTGCAGCGCGATCACGTCGGGGCCGCGGGCGGCCAGCGAGGCGGCGAGCCCACCGGCGTCGCCGCTCGTCTCGATGTTCTGGCTGACGACGGTGAACGAGCCGGAGCGCACGGCCGGCGCCGGAAGCGCGACCGGCAGCACCAGCACGCCGTAGACCATCGCCAGCACGGTGACCGCGGCCGCCGTCCGGCGCGACCGGAGGGCCGCCGCGGCCGCGATGAGGAGCAGGACGAGCAGCCCGGTCCACGGGATCCCGACCTCGAGGACCGACAGCCAGCCGATCGGATCGGGCAGCGCGCGGTGGAAGGCGAGGAAGGCGGCGAGCACGAGGCTCGCGACCGCCACCGCGGCCGAGCGCACGGGGCGGCGGCGGCGGGTGCGGGCGGACATCCGTCGATCATGGCAGCAGGTCCCCGGAGGTCCATGGACGAGTCCTGTGCGCCCCGGCGGGCCGCTTGTCGCCGCGGAGAGCCGCGGAGTACCGTCGCACCATGCCCAACATCGCAGTCTCCCTGGCCGACACCGTCACCACCGCGGGTACCGCGACGATCTACGGAGAGCCCGTCACCGTCGACGGCGTCTCGCTCGTCCCCGTCGCCCTCCGCTGGTTCGGTTTCGGCGGAGGCAGCGGCTCCGAGGACGGCCAGGAGGGCGGCGGCGGAGGCGGAGGCGCCACGGTCATCCCGATCGGCGCGTACATCAAGGACGACCTCGGCCTGCGGTTCCAGCCGAACGTTATCTCGGTCCTCGCCGTCGGCATCCCCTTCGTGTGGGTGACCGGCAAGGCCCTCGCGCGCATCATCCGCGCCCTCAAGAAGTAGCCGGAGCGGCCCCGCGTCAGCTGGCGCGCTGCTGGCGCGCGGGGTACCACTTCTTCTTCGTCCGGCCGAAGCCGACGATCAGACGCTCGGCGTCGTCCGGCCGGCGGGGGTCGTAGATCACCGCGGCGGGCTCACCGGCCATCCACGCGTCCCCCCGCTTCAGCGGGTACTTCTGCGCGCGCTTCTCCACACCCTCGGCGGTCCGGTAGACGACCAGGAGCCTGCCCAGATCCCGTGCCGAATCGCGATCGCCGCGTGCCGGATCCGGCCCGACGACGCGCGCCGGCACCCGCGTGCCGTAGCTGAGCAGCTCGCGGCGGATCCGCGCACGGCGCTGCCAGAGCAGGGCCTGCAGCAGGACGATCAGCAGCACGGCCAGGACGACGACCACCGACCACGACATGACGTCTATGATTGCCGACGAACACGGGAGTCCGGTGCACCGGGCTGAGAGGAAGGCAGCAGCCTTCGACCGTCGAACCTGATCTGGGTCATGCCAGCGAAGGAACGTTTCGATCTCCTCTTATCAACCCGTGCCCTCCATTCGCTTCCACGAAAGGGCACGTCAGTGCAGAACACGAACGCGCAGAACACGAACGCGCAGAACACGAACGCGCAGAACCTCACCTCCTCCGCCCCGGCCCGGCGCGATCTGCGCTGGCGGGTCGTCGACATCGTGGTGGCGAGCGTCGTCGCCGTCGCGAGCGGGATCGTCTTCTGGGCCTGGGGCCTGGCGACGAACGTCCTCGGCCTCGCCTTCGAGTTCCTGCCCGGGCTCGGCGGGCTCCTCGGCGGCGGCTGGCTCTTCGCCGGCGTCCTCGGCGGCCTGATCATCCGCAAGCCCGGAGCCGCGCTCTACACCGAGCTGGTCGCCGCGGCCGTGTCGGCCCTGATCGGCACCCAGTGGGGCTTCACCGTGCTGATCTCCGGACTCGTGCAGGGACTCGGCGCGGAGATCGTCCTGGCGCTCTTCCTCTACCGCAGCGGCCGTCCGCTCGTCGCGATGCTGGCCGGTGCCGGTGCGGGGCTCGCCCTCGCGATCAACGACCTGCTGTCGTACTACGCCGTCAACGACGCGCTCTTCAAGACCGTCTACGTCGCCTCCTCGATCGTCTCGGGCGCGCTCCTGGCCGGGCTGCTGTCCTGGTTCGCGGTGCGGGGGCTCGCGGCCTCGGGAGCGCTGGACCGCTTCGCCTCCGGGCGCGAGGGCCGGACGGTCGAGGGAGCCGGCGCGGGCGCTCGATGAGCGGCGCCTCCGTCCGGGCGCGGGGCTGGAGCTGGCGGCATGCGGGACGCTCCCGCGACGCCCTCTCCGGCCTCGATCTCGCGCTGGAGCCGGGGGAGCGCGTGCTGCTCCTCGGCCCCTCCGGTGCGGGCAAGAGCACGCTGCTGCACGCCCTGGCCGGCGTCCTCGGCGGGGAGGAGGACGGCTCCTCGGCCGGCGAGCTCGAGATCGACGGAGCGGCGCCGCTCACCCGGCGCGGTGTCGCGGGACTCGTGCTGCAGGATCCGGACACTCAGGCGGTCCTGGCGCGGGTCGGCGACGACGTCGCGTTCGCCTGCGAGAACCTCGGCGTGCCGCGCGAGGAGATCCCCGCGCGGGTGCGGGAGGCACTCGGCGACGTCGGGCTCGACGTGCCGTTGGACCACTCCACCTCGGCGCTCTCGGGCGGGCAGAAGCAGAGGCTCGCCCTGGCGGGTGTGCTCGCCATGCGTCCGCGGCTCCTGCTCCTCGACGAGCCCACCGCCAACCTCGATCCGGACGGTGTACGCGAGGTGCGGGCGGCGGTGGAGCGCACGGCCGCCCGCACGGGGGCGACGCTGATCGTCGTCGAGCACCGGGTCGACGTGTGGGTCGGCCTCGTCGACCGGGTCGTGGTGCTCGGGCGGGACGGCGCGGTCGTCGCCGACGGCGCTCCGGTCGAGGTCCTCGATCGAACGCACGACGTGCTCGGCGCCTCCGGCGTCTGGCTGCCCGGTGACACCCCCGCCCGGCGCGGGGCGAGCGTGCTGCCCTCGCCCGCCGCCCTGAGCGCGCACGACCTCGCCATCGGCCGGCCCGTCCTCGGGCGCCGCCGCTCGACCATCGTGGCCTCGGGGCTCGAGCTCGCCGTCGACTCCGCGCGGGCCACGGCCGTGCTGGGACCCAACGGCGCGGGGAAGTCGACCCTCGCGCTCACGCTGGCCGGTCTCCTGCCGCCGGTCGCGGGGCGGGTGACCGCCTCCGAGTCGCTCCGCGCCGGTGCGGGCCCGGAGCCGATCCGCTGGTCCTCGGCTCAGCTCGCCGGACGGATCGCGATGGTGTTCCAGGAGCCGGAGCACCAGTTCCTCACCGCTCGCGTGCGCGCCGAGCTCGCGCTGGGCGCCCGCGACGAGACGGAGCGGCATCGGGCGGAGGAGCTCCTGGAGCGCCTCGGCCTCGCGCACCTCGCCGACGCCAATCCGTTCACCCTCTCCGGAGGCGAGAAGCGGCGCCTGGCCGTCGCGTCCGCCCTCACCCGGTCGCCGTCCGTACTCGTCCTCGACGAGCCGACGTTCGGGCAGGACCGCCTGACCTGGGAGGTGCTCGTCGACCTCCTCGCCGAGCAGCGCGACGCGGGCACGGCGGTGCTCGCCGTCACCCACGACGAGGCGCTGGTCGCCGCCCTCGCCGACTCGGTCGTCACGCTCGGCGCCCGCGAGGCGGTGTCGGGATGACGCTCCTCGACTCCGTTCCCGCGCGCAGCCGGATCGCCCGGGCCAACCCGGTCGCCAAGCTCCTCGCCAGCCTGGTCATCGCGTTCGCGCTCCTCCTCACGGTCGATGCGGTCTCCGCGGCGACGGCGCTGGCGCTCGAGCTGCTGGTTCTGCCCTTCGCGGGGCTCCGGGCGGGTGAGCTCGTGCGGCGGACGGCTCCCGTCTGGATCGCGGCTCCGCTCGCCGGCCTCTCGACAGTCCTCTACGGGCGTGACAGCGGCGCCGTCTACGCGGAGTTCCTCATCGTCTCGGTCACAGAGGGATCCGTCGCCCTCGGGCTGGCCATCGCGCTGCGCGTCCTGGCGATCGGACTGCCGAGCGTGGTCCTCATCGCCACCACCGACCCGACGGACCTGGCGGACGGCCTCGCGCAGATCCTGCGCCTGCCCTCGCGCTTCGTGCTCGGCGCTCTCGCCGGCATGCGGCTCGTCGGTCTGCTCGTCGACGACTGGCGCACCCTGTCGATGGCCCGCCGGGCCCGTGGGGTCGCCGACGGCCGCGGGCCCGTCGAGGCGCTCCGCAGCCTCACGGCCCGCACGTTCTCGCTGCTCGTGCTGGCCATCCGGCGGGGGAGCAGGCTCGCGACGGCGATGGAGGCGAAGGGCTTCGGCTCCGGCGTCCCGCGCACCTGGGCGCGGCAGTCGCGCCTCGGAGCCGGCGACCTCCTGCTGCTCGCGGGCGGAGTGCTGATCGCTGCCGTCGCCGTGACCGCCGCCGTCGTCACCGGCTCCTGGAGCTTCGTCCTGCATGGCTGAGCGGATCCTGCCGCTGACGGATCGGACGGCGGACGACCTCGCCCGCTCCGTGATCGCGCGGCGCCGTCGGACGGTGCTGCTGGACGGACCGAGCGGCTCCGGCAAGTCGACGTTCGCGCGCGCGCTGGTCGAGCAGCTCCGTCTCGCGCCGACGGCACCGTCGGTCGCGCTCGTGCGGATGGACGACCTCTACCCCGGCTGGACGGGCCTGGACCGGGCGTCGCGGGAGACGGCCGGGACGCTCGTCCGCCCCCACGGCCTCGGCCTCGCGGCGCACTGGCGGCCCTGGAACTGGGCCGCGGGGACGACGGCCGGGCGCCGCGTCGTCCGCGAGACGCTTCTGGTGCTGGAGGGCTGCGGGTCGGCCGGCGCCGCCGCGCGTCGCCACGCCGATCTGGTGGTCTGGCTGGAGGCCGACGACGAGGTGCGGCGCGTGCGTGCGCTCGAGCGCGACGGCGAGCTCTTCGCTCCGCACTGGGACGCCTGGGACCGCGACTTCCGCTCCTACTGCGCTCGGGAGCGGCCCCGGGAGAACGCCGACCTCGTGCTGGACACGGGCGGCGGGGGAGCGGTGCGCGGCTGAGGGGTCCCCTCCGAGCGCGGCGACGCGCGGATGCCGGTGAGAGGCTCGCCCTCGGCGGTGATCAGGCCCAGCCGAGCTCGTGCAGCCGGTCGTCGTCGATGCCGTAGAAGTGGGCGATCTCGTGGACGAGCGTGACGTGGATCTCGTCGCGCAGCGCGTCCAGATCGTCGCACGCGGCGAGGTGCGGCTCGCGGAACAGCACGATGCGGTCGGGCATCTCGCCGAAGCCGTAGCGCTCGCGCTCGGTCAGGGCGACGCCGTCGTAGTAGCCGAGCAGATCCAGGGTCCCGTCCTCGGGCCGGTCCTCCACGACGAAGACGACGTTGTCGAGCCCGTCGACCATGTCGTCCGGGAGCGCGTCGAGCTCGGAGATCACCAGGGCTTCGAAGGCGTCCTCGTCCAGCTCGAGCATCCGGGACCTCTCTGCGTCGGCGATCGCTGCCGGTCGCCGGATGTGCGAAGAGGCCCGGAGTCGGAACTCCGGGCCTCTTCCGCTGCATTCACAGCCACTGGGGTGAGTAACGGGGCTCGAACCCGCGACCTCCTAGACCACAACCAGGCGCTCTGCCAACTGAGCTATACCCACCAGGAGCGTGTTCCGGCGGGGTGACCCGCCGAAGCAACTGTACGAGAGTACTACATCCGCGAGGCGAACTCGTCCACGACGGCGGCCGACACGGCCTGCACCTCGGCGGTGCTCGGCCCCGGCTGCTCCACGAACACGGCACGGCGGTAGTACTGCAGCTCTCGGATGCTCTCGAGGATGTCGGCGAGAGCGCGGTGTCCGCCGTGCTTCTTGGGCGCGTTGAAGTAGATGCGCGGGAACCAGCGCCGTGCCAGCTCCTTGATCGTGCTGACATCGACGTTGCGGTAGTGCAGGTGGCCGTCGAGGCGCGGCATGAACTTCGCGAGGAAGGCGCGGTCGGTGCCGATCGAGTTGCCGGCGAGGGGGGCCTGCTGCTCCGCCGGGACGTGCTTCAGCACGTACTCCAGCACCTCGTACTCGGCCTCCGCGACGCTGACGCCGGAGGGGATCTCGACCAGCAGCCCGGAGGTCTCGTGCATCGACCGGACGAAGTCGCCCATGTTCTCGAGCGCGGTCGCGTCGGGCCGGATGACGAGGGAGAGCCCCTCGTCGAGCGGGTTCAGCTCGAAGTCGGTGACGACGACGGCGATCTCGACGAGCTCGTCGACGGAGAGGTCGAGCCCCGTCATCTCGCAGTCGATCCAGACAAGACGGTCGGGGGTGCTACTCATGCGGGGCAGTCTATCGGCGGCCGCCGACACCCGGTCCGGCCGTCCCGCTCCTCCTACACTGGACCCTCGTGATCACGCTCGCCTGCTGCCTCCTGATCGTCAACGCCGTGTGGAACGCGATCGTCTGGCCGCCCTTCCTCCGCCGCGTCCGCAAGGACCCGCGGGCGCGCGACGCGGACGGCCGCGCGACGACCTTCCTCCGCGTGCACACGGTGCTCATCGGCGTGTCGCTCGCCCTCGCCGTGGTCTCCCTGGTCGTGGGAGTGCTGGGACTCGTCCGGGGCGCCTAGGCCCCGGCGGGCGCGTCCTCTGCGCTTCGGTATCGTGGTCGCAGTCCGCCCCCGTAGCTCAGCGGATAGAGCAGGAGCCTTCTAATCTCTTGGTCGCAGGTTCGATTCCTGCCGGGGGCACCATCGGATCGGGAGCGCGCCGGTCGCCGTCCCTAGTCTTGTCCCGGTGGCGTGCGGATCAGCGTCGACGCCTCGCGCCCGTCCTTCGACCGCGTCGCGGCCTCTCCTCGGGCGGCGCTGCGCTCCTCCGAGGAGTGACGCCCGGCACCCACGGGGTTTTCCTCCGCTCCGGTGACCCTCGGACGAGGACTCGCGGTCGCCCCACCAGTAACACACCGGCAAATCGGAGGCAACACCGGCGTGTTTCCCACCCGAAGTCGTTTGAGTGTCATTCAGGCACCTAGTCTTGGGGTGTCCGGAATTACAACGACGTAACGAACGGAGGTACGACCATGCTGCTCCTCGCCATCCTCGGTGGAATCGCCGTCGCGTGGACGATCGTCGCGGCGCCCCTCGCCGTACTGGTCGGCCGAGTCGCCCGTGCACGTGATGCACACAGCTAGTCAGTACACGCACCGCCCGCACCACGGAGAAGGCCCCGATCGCACTCGCGATCGGGGCCTTCTTCTCGTGGTCGGGAGCCTTCAGACCGAGCTGCGCTCCTGGCCTCGGTCGTCGTCCGAGGCGGACCGCTCGAACCGGGCCTCGTCCGCCCGGACGACCGCCTCGTCGTCGGCCGGCACGTCGTCGCGGTCTCCGTCGGCCGGAGCCGACGGCGTCGCGTCGTGCTCCGCGTCCGGCTGCGGCTCGGCGGCAGGAGCCGAGCGCTGCGGGTCGACGGGCGGCAGCTCCTCCACGGGACGCTCGCGCGACGGCACCTCCAGGCGGTCGACGTCGGCGAGCAGGCGGCGGGTCTCCTCCTGCGAGGCGTCCCCGGCCGACGCGGGGAGGACGATCGTGGGCGTCTGCGGGGCTGCAGAGCCGGAGGCGGAGCCCGCGCCGACGACGACCGGTGCGACGGCGGTCGGTGCGGCGGCCGGGGGAGCGGTGCGCTGGGGAGCGGCCTCGGCGGTGCTCGCGGCCCGATCGGACGACGGAGCGGACTCGGCGGAGCGGTCTCGACCCGTCTCCGAGAAGCGCCAGCGCTCGAGGTCGGCGAGGAAGGCCTTCCGGGCGCGCCCGGGCTTGTCCCGCCACTGCACGAGGCGGTCGCGGAACTCGCCCACGCTCGCCTGCGTCTGGTAGCCGCCGGTGCTCGACGTGTGCTTCAGCTCGGCGAGCTCGTGAGCGGCCCAGTTGGCCGCGACGCCGGAGCCCTTGACGGGCAGGAGGCGCAGGTGCGTCTCGGCCTGCGCGGACGCGCGGTCGCTGAGGACGCGCTCCGGGCTGCTGAGGACGTTCCAGGCCGAGGCGTCGACCGCGGCGTCGACGAGCGTCGCGATGACCGCGTTCTTCCGCTCGTGATCCTGCTGACGGATGAGGCGCGCGATGGACGCTCGGAAGACGGAGGCGATCACGATCGCTCCGACCACCACGGCCAGCAGGACCACAGCGGCCGTGAAGACCGCCTGGTGCCCGTCGCTCGTGCGGATCCAGGACATGAACTCGTTCCACCACTGCATGGGGCGAACGCTATCCGGGGCGGTCGCCGCGGCCCGGTCGGCACGCCGCCGACCGGGCGGATCGGCGCGTCAGGCGACGCGGAAGACCTCGATCGCGTCGTCAACGCTCCAGAACTCGCCGAGCTCGGCGCCGGCGGGCATGCCCGCCCGCAGCAGCCGGGCGCGGTACCGCTCGCCGAGCGGATCCTCGATCAGCTCGATGTGACCGACCACGGCGCCCGAGCCGGTGCTCACGCGCCACAGCCGGGCGTTGACCCGGGTGAGCGTCGGCGGGGTGCGGGTGGCGTGCAGCGTGGACAGGGACATCGGTTCCTCCTGCTCGAGTCTCGGAGCACCCACCGGCCGAGTGCTGTCGCAGACTACGGCCGACCACCGACATCCCCGCCGGGGCGTCAGCGCAGGGTCGTGCCGTGCACCGCGAACTCCTCGATCGCGTCGATCTCCTCCTGCGAGAGGGGGCCGGCGTCCAGCGCGGCGACGTTCTGCTCGAGCTGCGCGACGCTCGACGCGCCGATGATGGCGCTCGTGACGGTGGGCACCCGGAGCACCCAGCTCAGGGCGAGCTGGGCCAGCGACTGGCCGCGCTGCTGCGCGATCGCGTTCAGGCCGCGGGCGCGCGTCAGGTACGCCTCGTCGATCCGGTCGGAGGAGAGGAAGCGCGACGTCGCCGCACGGGACCCCTCCGGCACGGTGCCGTCGAGGTAGCGGTCCGTCAGGAGCCCCTGCGCCAGCGGCGAGAAGACGATGCAACCGGTGCCGAGCTCGTCGAGCACGGGGAAGAGGCCGTCCTCGGGTCCGCGGTCGAAGAGCGAGTAGCGGGGCTGGTGCAGGAGGAGCGGCACTCCGCTGCCCGCCAGTGCCGCCTGCGCGGCCCGGGTCTGCTCGGGCGAGTAGTTCGAGATGCCGGCGTAGAGCGCCTTGCCCGACTCCACCGCCGAGACGAGAGCGCCCATGGTCTCCTCGATCGGAGTCTCCGGGTCCGGACGGTGCGAGTAGAAGACGTCGACGTAGTCGACGCCGATCCGCTGCAGGCTCTGGTCGAGCGAGGAAAGCAGGTACTTGCGCGAGCCGCCGTCCCCGTACGGGCCGGGCCACATGTCGTATCCGGCCTTGGAGGAGATGACGATCTCGTCGCGGTACGGGCGGAGGTCCTCCGCGAGGATGCGGCCGAAGGCCGTCTCGGCGGCGCCGTAGGGCGGTCCGTAGTTGTTCGCGAGGTCGAAGTGGGTGACGCCCAGGTCGAACGCGCGGCGGAGGATCGCGCGCTGCGTGTCGAGGGAGCGGTCGGATCCGAAGTTGTGCCAGAGGCCCAGCGACAGGGCGGGCAGCAGCAGTCCGCTCCGTCCGGTGCGTCGGTAGTCCATGCGGTCGTAGCGGGCGGGGGCGGCGTCGTAGCTCACGCCGCGACTCTATTGCAGGGGGCGGATCCGCGGAATGCAGGGGGCGGTGAGCGTGTTGGAAGGACTGACGCCTCCGGCACCCCGGACGCGTCGACGCGACAGGAAGTGAGTCACACGCAATGCGCACATTCGTACTCGCCGGAGGATGCTTCTGGTGTCTGGACGCCGTCTACCGCGTCCTCGACGGCGTGACCGACGTCGTCTCCGGCTACACCGGCGGCCGCACGACCGAGCCCGACTACGAGGACGTCTGCTCCGGGCGCACCGGCCACGCCGAGGCCGTCGCCGTCACCTTCGACCCCGAGGTCATCCCCGAGCAGGTCGTCCTCGACGTCTTCTTCACCCTGCACGACCCGCGACAGCTGAACCGCCAGGGCAACGACGTCGGCACGCAGTACCGCTCGGCGATGTTCTACTCCTCCGACGAGGAGAAGGAGCTGTTCGAGACCGCGCGCGACCGTGCGTCCGAGTGGTGGGACGGCCCGATCGTCACCGAGATCTCGCCGCTGGGCGTCTACTACCCCGCCGAGGACTACCACCAGGACTTCTTCGCGAAGAACCCGGGCCAGGGCTACTGCATGGCGGTCGCACTGCCCAAGGTGAACAAGATCCGCAAGTCCTACTCGAGGTACATCATCGCATCGTAACGCTCCTCCACAGGGGACGATCCGCTCGTCCTCTCCCCAGAAGGGCCCGCCTCCACCTCGGAGGCGGGCCCTTCGTCGCGACACTGGCCCTGCGGCGCCCGAGTGGTACCAGCCCCCTCCGCCCGGGCGCCGTGCCCGTCGCAGCCGTGGCGGGGCAGGAGTAGAGAGGACACGACCATGACCGACACCCTGACCGTCATCGGGACCATCGGCACCGAGCCCCGGAGCATCGACACCTCCAGCGGCACCGCGATGACCAGCTTCCGGCTCGCCTCGACGCAGCGGCGCTACAACCGCTCGGAGCAGCGCTGGGTCGACGTCTCGACCAACTGGTACACCGTCACCGCGTTCAACGGCCTGGCCGGCAACGCGCTGTCCTCCCTGTCGCGCGGCGACCGGATCCTGGTCACCGGGCGGCTCGGGGTGAGGGCCTGGGAGGCGGGAGGCAAGGCCGGTACCGATGTGGTCCTCACGGCCGAGGGCATCGGGCACGACCTCGCCTGGGGGACCAGCAGCTTCACGAAGACCGTCGGGCGCGCCTCTGCTCCCGCCCCCGCCGCCGAGCCCGCGTGGAGCGAGGAGGCGCCGCGCGAGGGCGCCGCGGCGGGGGACTGGGGCGCGTCGGGCCAAGACCGCGGTGATGCCGTGCCCGAGCCGCCGGTGGCGGCGGGCGTCGGCGGAGGCGCTCCCGGTCTCTCGGTAGGATCCGGGGAGACCCCGTTCTGATCCGGGGGACCGGAGCGAGAGCCGTCCCGGTCGGGAGGAGCCGGGCGTGACACGGAACCGAGCGGCCCGCATCGCGCTCGTGCTCGGCGGTCTCGCCGTCTGCCTCTCCGGTTGCACGTCGCCGTCGGCGCCGGACCCCGTGGTGTCCTCCTCCGCGGCCGAGGCGCCGGCACCGGCGGAGTCCGCCGCACCCGTCGCCTTCGTGCCGGGCGGGACGACGGAGCAGAACCTCCCCGTGTTCGAGCAGACCCTTCGCGCGGCGGCCGAGCCCGATCCGGAGGTGAGCGGCTCCAGCGTGGTCGACGCGCTCGTCGCGGCGGGGTTCTCCCGCGAGTCGATGCAGCTGACAGCGGACGAGACCTCGGTCGGACTCGACGCGGACTCGGTGCAGGTCTCCGTCAAGCTCGGGGAGTCGTGCCTCATCGGCCAGTACGGCCCGAAGAGCGGCGGGGTGCGGGCGGAGATCGCGGCACCGATCGCGACCGGCGCCTGCCTGGTCGGCCGAACCGTTCCGATCCAGGGCTGACGCGCCGGACCCGACCGGGAACCGCCCCGCCATGCGCCCCGGTCGGGGTCGGAAAGGGCGAAAGGATCCTCGACGAGGCCCTTCGCCCGTCGAGCCCGAGAGAGCCCGGAGTTCGCCCGTCGCTCCTGCAGGACCACTCCGACCGGTGCGGATCCGAGCGTGAGCACAGCCTCGTGCGGGCGGACCGGTCGACGATCCCGGTGGTCGGCGGCGCCCTCCCCTCCCCGGGACGCCGCTCCGCACGGTTAGGCTGCCCTGACCGACACGTGGGCCCCAGCGCGGGCACCGCGACGGACGTGCCGACGGGACTGCTCGGCACGAGGACCACGACGAGGGGGAACTCGCCATGACCACATCCCGACCGCAGACGACGACGCGAGCGAGGTGGAGGCGCACCGCCATCGCGGTCGCGAGCACGGCAGCCGTCGTCCTCGGAGTGACGACAGGAGCCGGAGCGGCCGCCGCCGCGGAGAGCCGGATGGTCGCGCTGACGAGTCCCTACAACTGGTCGACCACCGAGACGTTCTCGGCCGCCCAGATCAGTCCCGTCGCCGGCGACGTCACCGGTCTCGACGTCACGCTCTCCGACTCCGCTCGGCCGACGGGACCGTACCCGGCGTTCACGACCTACAACTGGGCCATCGGGGACTACGACCTCGCCGGGTCGGCGACCCTCGCGTCCGGAAGTCGCAGCTTCCGCATCGACCTGAAGCAGCCCCTCGCCTCGTTCGGCAGTGGAACCGTCGCTCTGCAGATCACTGCGCAGAAGCAGCCGATCAAGAACCCCGAGGAGCCGATCGGCCAGCCGGTCGACAGCGGCTACGAGCTGACCACGTCGGCCACCCTCTCCGTCGCCGAAGCCTCCGGCAGCGGCGGCGTCGGCGGGGTCGACCTCAGCGGGACCGCGCAGACGCTGCAGCGGAGCGCCGCGTACTTCGCGTACAAGAAGGACGTCGACGTCGTGGAGGTCAAGGGCGGCGACACCGTCGTCCTCGAGTCCAACCGGGACGGCTTCTACGACCTCCAGGGGCTCGCCGCCTACGTCGGTCCCAGCAGGACCGAGCGGATCCCCGCCCAGGTGGTCGCGGACAACGATCAGTCCAAGGTCACCGTGACGATCCCGTCCAGCGCCTACGACGCCTACAAGGACCGCGTGAGCAGCCTGCTCCAGGTCACCGGCATCAGCAACGGCAGGGTGGAGCAGCCCCGCGGAGCGACCATCACGTCGGACGCCGCGGTCCGTGTGACGGGAAGCGGAGCCACCACCCCGCCGGTCACGCCGTCCCCGACGGCCACCGCGACCACCCCGCCGGTCACGCCGACCCCGACCACTCCTCCGGTCACACCCACTCCGACCGCAACGCCGACGGCCCCGCCCGCCGGCTCGCCGGTCGTCTCGCGCATCTCGGGCACCGACCGTCAGGGCACCGCGGTCGAGGTGTCCAAGCGCACCTTCCCGGCGAACGTCCCCGTCGTCTACGTCGCCACCGGGCAGAACTTCCCGGACGCGCTCAGCGCCGGACCCGCCGCGGCCAAGGCGGGCGGGCCGCTGCTCCTGGTCGACCGCGACTCGGTGAGCCAGGTCGTCCGCACCGAGCTGACGCGTCTCAAGCCCGCGAAGATCGTCGTCGTCGGCTCCGAGCTCAGCGTCGGCAGCCAGGTCTACAGCGACCTGGCCGCGTATGCGCCGAAGGGGAAGACCACACGCATCGGCGGAGTCGACCGCTACGACACCTCGAAGCTGATCCTCCAGGACGCCTTCAGGGGCGGCTCCTCGAGGGCCTGGCTGGCCACGGGCGAGAAGTTCCCCGACGCCCTGAGCGCCAGCGCCGCAGCCGGCGCGAATCGCGCTCCGGTGGTGCTGACCAACGGAACCGGCTCCACGGTGGACCCCCTCACCCAGCAGATCATCAGCGGCCTCGAGGTCAGTAGCTTGACGATCGCGGGCTCGACGCTCTCGGTCAGCGCCGGCATCGAGCGCTCGATCACGGGCCCGGTGATCACCCGCATCGGCGGGACCGACCGGTACGACACCTCGGAGAAGCTGAACAAGGCGGCCTTCACCTCGGCGAAGACCGTCTACCTCGCGACCGGTGAGAAGTTCCCCGACGCCCTGGCCGGAGCCACGGCGGCGGGCTACACCGGGAGCCCGCTCTTCGCGGTCCAGCCCACCTGCGTGCCCCGGGCGGTCCTCGCCGACATCACCGCGTCCAAGGCGACGCAGGTGATCCTGCTCGGCAGCACGGACACGCTGTCCGAGGCGGTGGAGCGCCTGACGCCCTGCAGCTGATCCGCACCGTCGTCCGCTGACGCGATCCGCCCTCCCCACCGGCCCGGCCGGAGCGGAGGGCGGTCCGCGTTCAGACGCTCCCTCCGACGCGGACCGGCGAGTTCCCGTTATCCTCGTCTGGTGCGGACGGTCCCGCGGCCTGCGCTCCGCGTCGGCCGGGGCCCGGCGTCCCGCCCCGGTCCGAGCCTCCGTCAGCGCCTCCGCGCGGAGCAGGGGACCGGCGGGCGACCCGACTCCGCGCAGACCGACGGACTTGAGGACTGGGCATGGCTGAATACATCTACTCGATGGTGCGCGCGCGGAAGGCGGTCGGCGACAAGCTGATCCTGGACGACGTCACCATGTCGTTCCTGCCGGGAGCAAAGATCGGCGTGGTCGGGCCCAACGGCGCCGGCAAGTCGACGATCCTGAAGATCATGGCGGGGCTGGACACGCCGAGCAACGGCGAGGCGCGGCTCAGCCCGGGCTACACCGTCGGCATCCTGATGCAGGAGCCCGAGCTCGACGAGACCAAGACGGTGCTCGAGAACGTCCAGGAGGGCGTGGGCGAGATCAAGGGCAAGATCGACCGCTTCAACGAGATCTCCCTCGCGATGGCCGACCCGGACGCCGACTTCGACAGTCTCCTCGCCGAGATGGGGACCCTGCAGGAGGCAATCGACGCCGCCGACGCCTGGGACCTGGACTCGCAGCTGGAGCAGGCGATGGACGCGCTGCGCACCCCGCCGGGGGACTCCCTCGTCACCAACCTCTCGGGTGGCGAGAAGCGCCGCGTGGCGCTCACCAAGCTCCTCCTGCAGAAGCCCGACCTGCTGCTGCTCGACGAGCCCACCAACCACCTCGACGCCGAGAGCGTGCTCTGGCTCGAGCAGTTCCTCTCGAAGTACCCCGGCGCCGTGCTCGCCGTCACCCACGACCGGTACTTCCTCGACAACGTCGCGGAGTGGATCGCCGAGGTCGATCGCGGACACCTCTACCCCTACGAGGGCAACTACTCGACGTACCTCGAGAAGAAGAGCGCCCGCCTGGAGGTCCAGGGCAAGAAGGACGCCAAGCTCGCCAAGCGGCTCACCACCGAGCTCGACTGGGTGCGCAGCAACGCCAAGGGCCGTCAGGCCAAGTCGAAGGCGCGCCTGGCGCGCTACGAGGAGATGGCGGCCGAGGCCGAGAAGACGCGCGTGCTCGACTTCGAGGAGATCGTCATCCCGGTGGGCCCCCGTCTGGGCTCCCAGGTCATCGACGCGAAGAAGCTGCACAAGCAGTTCGGCGAGCGCGTCCTCATCGACGACCTCAGCTTCACGCTGCCCCGCAACGGCATCGTCGGCGTCATCGGCCCGAACGGCGTCGGCAAGACCACGCTCTTCAAGACGATCGTCGGCTTCGAGCCGCTCGACTCGGGCGACCTGAAGATCGGCGAGACGGTCGACATCTCCTACGTCGACCAGAGCCGCGGCGGCATCGACCCGCAGAAGAACCTGTGGGAGGTCGTCTCCGACGGGCACGACTACATCACCGTCGGGAAGACCGAGATCCCCTCCCGCGCCTACGTCTCGCAGTTCGGCTTCAAGGGCCCGGACCAGCAGAAGAAGGCCGGCGTCCTCTCCGGCGGCGAGCGGAACCGCCTCAACCTCGCGCTGACGCTCAAGCAGGGCGGCAACCTGCTCCTGCTCGACGAGCCCACCAACGACCTCGACGTCGAGACCCTGGGCAGCCTCGAGAACGCGCTCCTCGAGTTCCCGGGCTGCGCCGTGGTCATCACTCACGACCGGTGGTTCCTCGACCGGATCGCGACCCACATCCTCGCCTACGAGGGCACCGAGGAGGACCCGGCCAACTGGTACTGGTTCGAGGGCAACTTCGAGGCGTACGAGGAGAACAAGATCGAGCGCCTCGGCCCGGACGCGGCGAAGCCGCACCGCTCCGCGTACCGCAAGCTCACCCGCGACTGATGCGCCTGCACGTCGCCATCCCGCTGCGCTGGTCGGACTTCGACGCCTACGCGCACGTGAACAACGCCGAGATGCTGCGCCTGCTCGAGGAGGCGCGCATCCAGGCGTTCTGGAAGCCGGACTCGCCGCAGCCCGGCGGGATGGCGACGGCGGTGCTCGACGCACGGCCGGGCGCCGAGTCGATCAGCCTCATCGCCCGGCAGGAGATCGAGTACCTCGCGCCGATCCCGTACATGCGCGCGCCGATCGACGTGGAGCTGTGGATCGGGCGGATCGGCGGGGCGAGCCTCGAGGTCTGCTACGAGCTCTACTCGCCCGCCGGCGTCGTCCCGCGGGTGCTCTTCACGAAGGCGGCCACCACTCTGGTGCTGGTCACGGCCGCGACGGGCAGGCCCCAGCGCATCCCGGAGGAGCTCCGCGAGGCGTGGGGCCCCTACGTCGAGGAGCCCATCACCTTCTCGAAGCGGGGCTGAGCTCAGCCCAGGGGGACGCGGACCATGCCCTCCTGGGCGACGCTCGCCACGAGCACGCCCTCCTGCGTGTAGATGCGCCCGAGCGAGAGCCCGCGTCCGCCGGACGCGCTCGGCGCCTCCTGCACGTAGAGGAGCCACTGGTCCACGCGCGCGGGGCGGTGCCACCACATCGCGTGGTCGAGGCTCGCTATCCGCAGGCCCGGCGTCGTCCACGCCGCACCGTGGCGGCGGAGCGTGGATTCGAGGATCGTGTAGTCGCTCGCGTAGGCGAGGGCGGCGCGGTGCAGCATCGGATCGTCCGGCAGCGGTCCGAGCGAGCGCATCCACACGCTCTGGTGCGCGACCCGCTCGGGGTCGGCCCGGAGGTACACCGGCTGCTCGACGTGCCGCACGTCGAAGGGGCGCTGCGTGGCCCAGAAGCTGCCGACCGGGTGGTCGACCCCCGCGAGGATCTCAGCGGTGCTCGGCAGCGACTCCGGGTCGGGGATCCCCTCCGGCATCGGCGCCTGGTGGTCGAGGCCCTCGTCCTCGGTCTGGAACGAGGCGATCATCGAGAGGATGGGGCGTCCGTTCTGGTAGGCCTGCGTCCGACGGGTGCAGAAGGAGCGCCCGTCGTGGATCCGGTCGACCGAGAACGTGATCGGCAGGGAGACGTCTCCGGGGCGGAGGAAGTACCCGTGCATCGAGTGCACGGAGCGCCCCTCGACGGTGCGACCGGCCGCGATGAGCGACTGCGCGAGGACCTGGCCGCCGAAGACCCGCCCCTCGGGCATCCACTGCGAGGGACCCGTCGAGATGTCCTCGCTGGTGCGGGCGCCGGTGTCCGTCAGGTCGAGCGCGGTGAGGAACGAGGACAGGGGATCGGGCACGGTACCTCCGGGGTGTCGGGCGGTCGGGCGAGCGGCCTCGGGTAAGTTTATCGACGCGATGAGTTCGTCCTTCTCCCTGGCGGATCCGCCCAGCCTGTCGGATCTGCGCGTCTTCCTCGGCCGTTCGGCCCGGGTCGAGGACGGTGCGGTCCGGCTCCTCGCCGACGACCACGTGCTGGCCGCCTACACGCCGATCCTCCAGCCCCGCGGTCTGCTCGACCGCTCCGCGACCGTGCTGGGCCTGCGCGTCTTCGCGCTCGACGAGCCCGCCGGCTTCGACCGGGTCGTGCCGATCCGTGCGCTGTCGGACCGCCTCGCCCGCCTGCAGTGGGAGCCGGGCGGAGCGGACGGCAAGCCGGTCGTCCTGCCCGACGGCGACGACGCGACGGCGGGGCCCTGGGCGGGCGTCTCCCCGCCCCGCGGCGGCTGGACCCGGCGCGAGCCGGTGGACCCGGGCTTCCTGGAGCGCGTCGCGCGCGAGGGGATCGACGAGATCGCGGCGGCCGTCGGCTCCGAGACGGGCGAGCAGATCGTCGGCCGCGTGCGGTCGAGCGTCTGGGGCCGCCCGCTCGACGGCCTCGAGGACGTCCCGGCGGGAGCGGCGTTCGCCCTCTTCGCGCTCGGGTTCCTCGGCGCCGACGACCCGGTCGCCCTGCTCGAGAGCGGCGCCTGGCGCCGCCTCACCTCACGGCGCGGACACGTGCTGGTCCGCACCCCGGGCTGAGCGGCTACTCCTCGAAGGTGTTCACCATCGCGTGGGCGGCGCGCTCCAGGTAGTCCCAGAGCAGTGCGTCGTCGGCCGGAGCGAGCTCGAGATCGTCGACGGCCGTCCGCATGTGCTGGAGCCAGTGGTCGCGGGCCTCGGGGTTGATCCGGAAGGGCTGGTGCCGCATCCGCAGGCGCGGGTGGCCGCGCTCCTCGCTGTAGGTGCCCGGCCCGCCCCAGTACTGCTCGAGGAAGCCGGTCAGCCGCTGGATCGCGCCCTCGAGGTCGTGCTCGGGGTACATCGGCCAGAGGACCTCGTCCTCGCGGACGCCCTCGTAGAACCGGCGGACCAGTCGCTCGAACGTCGGCCGGCCGCCGATGTGCTCCCAGAAGCTGCGCAGCGGAGGCGTGCCGCCGATCTGCAGGCCGCTCACGAGCGCGCTCCCGTCGGGCCGGAGGTGCCGCCGCCGTCCTGGGGCGGCGTCCCGCTCCCGCGCCGCAGCGCGCGGGGGAGCCGCACGGGCTTGCCGTGCTCGGTGCTGATCGTGGGGGAGGGCGTGGTCCGCGGCGGCTTGGCGCCTCCGACGCTCGTCGCCCCCTCGAAGCCCTCGAGGACGACGGTGGCCAGCGAGGGGAGCTTGACGTCGAGCGCGTCGAGCGACTTCTTCAGGCGCAGGCGCAGCTCGCGGGCGACGTCGTCCTTAGCGGTGGTGCGGGTCTTGACCACGACCCGGATGACCAGGGCGTCGTCGGCGATGGACTCCAGGCCCCAGAGCTCGGGCTTGTCGATGATCCGGGCCCGCCAGCGACTGCTCGCCGCCAGCTCGTTCGCTGTCGCGAGGACCGTGGACTGCACCTGCTCGAGGTCCGTCTCGTAGGGCACGGCCAGGTCGACGATGACGCGCGACCAGCCCTGCGACATGTTCCCGACCCGGACGATCTCGCCGTTGCGGACGAACCAGAGGGTGCCGTTGACGTCGCGGATCTGCGTCACCCGGACGCCGACCGACTCGACCACGCCCGTCGCCTGCCCGGTGTCGACGACGTCGCCGACCCCGAGCTGGTCCTCCGCGACCATGAACAGCCCGTTCAGGACGTCCTTGACGATGTTCTGCGCGCCGAAGCCGAGGCCCGCGCCGAGGGCGGCCGTCAGCAGGGCGAAGGAGCCGATGAGGTCCTTGTCGATCGTCGTCACGATCATGACCAGGGCGATGACGACGATCAGGATCGAGCTCAGGTTGTTGAGGATCGACCCGAGCGTGCGCGTGCGCTGCACCACCCGCACGGCCGCGAGCGGCGACGCGGCGACCGACTGGGTGTCCTCGACGCGCTGTCGGCGCTTCACTCCCGACACGATCTGGTCGACGACGCGGCCGATCACGAAGTGGGCGATGACGCGCACCAGCAGCGCGCCCAGCACGATCCCGAGGATCGCGACCACCTTCCAGAAGGGCTCGGACTCGAAGAAGGAGACGGTGGCGGCGACAGGGTCCGGGGTGGAGGTCTGAAGAAGCAGCATGACCGCTCCAGGCTACGGGACGCCTCCCTCCGAGACGGGTGCACGAGCCCCGAGCGCGTATAGATTCGAGGCGGGTCCGCTCGGACCCGGACACCGCCCTGGGAAGGACGCCCGATGCTCCACTCCACCCGGACTCCCGCCGAGAAGCGCCGCCTCTTCCGCGAGCGCCTCGCCTCGGGCGAGCTGCTGCAGCTGCCCGGCGCGTTCACTCCGCTCTCCGCGCGCCTCATCGAGGCGAAGGGCTTCGACGGGATCTACGTCTCGGGCGCCGTGCTCTCGGCCGAGCTGGGGCTGCCGGACATCGGGCTCACCACGCTCAGCGAGGTGGCCGGCCGCTCGCAGCAGATCGCGCGCCTGACCGACCTGCCGGTCCTCGTCGACGCGGACACCGGCTTCGGCGAGCCGCTGAACGTCGCGCGGACGGTGCAGATGCTCGAGGACGCCGGAGTCGCGGGGCTGCACATCGAGGACCAGGTGAACCCCAAGCGCTGCGGGCACCTCGACGGCAAGGCGGTCGTCGACGAGGCGACCTCGGTGCGGAGGATCGCGGCGGCCGTCGACGCGCGCCGCGACTCCGACCTGGTGATCATGGCCCGCACCGACATCCGCGCCCTCGACGGCCTGCCGGCCGCGATCGACCGCGTCAAGCGCCTCGTCGACGCCGGAGCAGACGCGGTGTTCCCCGAGGCGATGCGCGACCTGTCCGAGTTCGAGGCCGTGCGCGCCGCGATCGACGTGCCGATCCTGGCCAACATGACCGAGTTCGGCAAGAGCGAGCTGTTCACCGCGCAGCAGCTCGCCGACGTCGGCGTGAACGTCGTGATCCACCCGGTCTCGCTGCTCCGGATCGCGATGGGCGCCGCGATGCGGGCACTCGACGCCCTCAAGGCGGAGGGCTCGCTCCGCTCGGAGGTCCCGGGCATGCAGACGCGCGCCGAGCTCTACGAGCTCCTCGACTACGCCTCGTACAGCCGCTTCGACGAGGGCGTCTTCGACTTCTCGCTCGCCGACCACTACGGCGCCTGAGCGCGCCGACCCGCATGAACCGGCGGCGCTCCCCGGCGCCGCCGCCCGCCTCTCGCGAAGGAGCGAAGGATGAGCACGACCGATCAGGACATCCGCAAGGGACTCGTGGGGGTCGTCGTCGACACGACGGCCGTCTCGAAGGTCGACCCGGCGTCGAACTCGCTGCTCTACCGCGGCTACCCCGTGCAGGAGCTCGCGGCGGGGACCTCGTTCGAGGACGTGGCCTGGCTGCTCTGGCACGGCGAGCTCCCCACTGCGGAGGAGGCGGCCGGGCTGGCCGCCGTGGAGCGGGCCCACCGCGCCCTGGCCCCCGAGGTGCGCACCGTGATCGACCTGCTGCCGCTGTCGGCGCACCCGATGGACGTGGTGCGGACGGCGGTGAGCGTCCTGGGCGCGCTCGAGGAGGATCCGGACGCCGACGCTGCCGAGGCCGTGCTGGAGCGCTCCGTGCGGCTCTGGGCGGCACTGCCGGCGATCGTCGCCTACGCTCAGCGCCGCCTGCGCGGCCTCGAGCCGATCGATCCGCGCGACGACCTCGACTACTCCGAGAACTTCCTCTGGACGACCTTCGGCGAGGTGCCGGAGCCGGTCGTCGTCGACGCGTTCCGCGTCTCGCTGGTGCTCTACGCCGAGCACTCCTTCAACGCCTCGACCTTCACGGCCCGCGTCGTGACGTCGACGCTGTCGGACGTCCACTCCGCCGTGACCGCCGCCGTGGGAGCGCTCAAGGGACCGCTCCACGGCGGGGCGAACGAGGCCGTGCTGCACGTGCTCGACGAGGTCGGCACCGGGCCGGAGGCGGACCGGCGGTCCCGCGAGTGGCTCGCCGAGGCGCTCGGGCAGCGCCGGAAGGTCATGGGGTTCGGCCACCGGGTCTACAAGTCGGGCGACTCGCGGGTGCCGACCATGGACGCCGCTCTCCGGCGGCTCGCCGAGCACGAGGGGGCCGGCGAGATGATGGAGCTGTACGACGCCCTGGCCGCGGCGATGGCCGAGCGGACGGGGATCCTGCCGAACCTCGACTACCCGTCCGGCCCCGCCTACCGGCTGATGGGCTTCGACACCGGGATCTTCACTCCGCTGTTCGTCGCCGCGCGGGTGGTGGGCTGGACGGCCCACGTGATCGAGCAGCGGGGCTCGAACGCGCTCATCCGGCCGCTGTCCGCCTACGACGGGCCGGAGCGCCGCTCGGTCCCGCAGCGCTAGGCGCCGGGAGCGGGGAGAGCCGCCCGGTCCCGCAGCGCCGAGCGCCGGGGGACCGGGCGGCTCGCTGTCAGCCCCGGGTGTCGCGCTCCTGGGCGCGGAGCGCACGCTCCACGCCGGCCAGGTTCTCGATCACGAGTCGGCGCAGCGCCGGGACCTCCGGGTTCGCGTCGAGCCAGGCGCGGGTGGCGTCGACGATCTCCTGCGAGGGCGTGGCGGCCGGGTAGAAGCCGACGACCAGGTACTCGGCGATCTTGTAGCTCTTCGACTCCCAGAGGGAGCTGAGGGCGTCGAAGTAGACCGGGACCATCGCGTCGAGCAGGCGCGGGTCGGCGGCGCGCTGGAAGCCCAGGCCCGTCGAGCGGACGATCGTGTTCGGTGCCGAGTCGTCGGCCGTGACGGAGTCCCACGCCGCGCGCTTCGCCTCCGCGGTCGGCTGCGCGGCACGGGCGTGCGCGGCCGACTGCTGGCCGGTCGCCGTGTTGTCCGAGGCGAGCGCCGCGTCGATGTCGTCCGCACCGGCCCGCCCGCCGGCGACGAGAGCGATCAGCAGCTCCCAGCCGAGGTCGGTGTCGATGTCGAGGCCGTCGAGGGCGGTGGAGCCGTCGAGCAGCGCCTGCACGGCCTCGAGGTGCGCCGGGGTGGACGCGATCGCGGCGAAGAACTTCACGAACTGGAACTGCGCGTCGCTGCCCGGCTCGGCGCTCTGCGCGAGCGTCCACAGCTGATCGCCCGCCTCCTCGACGACCTCGGCCCGGTACTCCGGAGCGACGTACTGGGTGGCGGTGGCGACGAGCTGGTTGAGCACCGTCCGCAGGGTCGTGGACTCGGTCTCGGTCGCGACGTTGCCCAGGACGAGGCGGACGAAGTCGCGCGGCGCCGACTCGGCGTCGCGGGTCGAGTCCCAGACCGAGCCCCAGACCAGCGAGCGGGCCAGGGGGCTGTCGATGCTCGCGAGGTGCTCGACGGCCACGGCGAGCGAGGCGTCGTCGAGGCGGACCTTCGCGTAGGCGAGGTCGTCGTCGTTGAGCAGCACGAGCGCCGGACGGGTGCGGCCGATCAGCTCGGGCACCTCGGTGCGCTCCCCGTCGACGTCCAGCTCGAGGCGGTCGACGCGGACGAGGCGCTCGCCCTCGAAGTCGTACAGGCCGATCGCCAGGCGGTGCGGGCGGATCGTCGGGTACTCCTCGACCGCGGTCTGCAGGATCGCGAAGGACGCGATCGCTCCGCTCTCGTCGACCGCGATCTCGGGGCGGAGCGTGTTCACGCCGGCCGTCTCGAGCCACTGCGCCGACCACTCGGTGAGGTCGCGCCCGCTGGTGGCCTCCAGCTCGACCAGCAGGTCGCGCAGCTCCGTGTTCGAGAAGGCGTGCTTGACGAAGTACTCGTGGACGCCGGCGAGGAACTCCTTCTCGCCGACCCACGCGACGAGCTGCTTGAGCACCGAGGCGCCCTTGGCGTAGGTGATGCCGTCGAAGTTGACCTGGACGTCCTCGAGGTCGTTGATGGTCGCGACGATCGGGTGGGTCGAGGGCAGCTGGTCCTGGCGGTAGGCCCAGCTCTTCTCCATCGCGGCGAAGGTGGTCCACGCCTCGGTCCACTCCGTCGCCTCCGCGGTGGCGAGGGTGGAGGCGTACTCGGCGAACGACTCGTTGAGCCAGAGGTCGTTCCACCACTTCATCGTGACCAGGTCGCCGAACCACATGTGGGCGAGCTCGTGGAGGATCGTGACGACCCGGCGCTCCTTGATCGCGTCCGTCACCTTGGAGCGGAACACGTAGGCCTCGGTGAAGGTCACCGCTCCCGCGTTCTCCATCGCGCCGGCGTTGAACTCGGGGACGAACAGCTGGTCGTACTTCGCGAACGGGTACGGGACGCCGAACTTCTCCTCGTAGAAGGCGAAGCCCTGCTTCGTCTTCTCGAACACGTAGTCGGCGTCGAGGAAGGGCGCGAGCGAGGCCCGGGCGAAGACCCCCAGCGGGATGGTGCGGCCGTCGGAGGAGACGAGCGAGTCGGTCTCGACCACGTAGGGTCCGGCGACGAGGGCCGTGATGTAGGAGGAGATGCGCGGGGTGGGCTCGAAGCTCCAGGTCGCGATCCCCTCGCCCGCCGGGACCGGCTCGGGAGTGGGCTGGTTCGACACGACCTGCCACTGCGCGGGTGCGGTGACGGTGAAGCGGAACTCGGCCTTGAGGTCCGGCTGCTCGAACACCGCGAAGACGCGGCGGGAGTCGGGCACCTCGAACTGCGAGTACAGGTACACCTCGCCGTCGACGGGGTCGACGAAGCGGTGCAGGCCCTCGCCCGTGTTGGTGTAGAGCATGTCGGCGACGACGGTGAGCTCGTTGTCCGCAGCCAGGGAGTCGAGGCGGATCCGGACGCCGTCGGCGACGTCGGCGGGGTCGAGCTCCGCGCCGTTGAGGGTGACGGAGTGGACCGTGCCCGTGACGGCGTCGATGAAGCTCGAGGCGCCCTCGGTGGCGCAGAAGCGCACCGTGGTGGTGCTGAGGAAGGTCTCGGCTCCCCGGGTCAGGTCGAGGGCGATGTCGTAGTCGTGGACCTGGATCAGCGAGGCGCGCTCCTGCGCCTCGCTCCGGGTGAGGTTGTCTCCTGGCACGGGGGTGCTCCATCCGTTCGTCTCGGGCGCTGCCGCGGGCGCCGGGGTGCGGGCGCCGCCGATCCACCCTAGAGCTGCCGGGACCCGCCGTGGAGCCCCGTGGCGCCGATCCTGCGGAGCCGCCGGGGAGCGCGGACGCGGCCCCGGCGAGCGGCGTAGCGTGTCCCCATGACCTCTGTGGACTTCTGGTTCGACCCCTCCTGCCCGTGGGCCTGGATGACCTCGCGATTCGTGGACGAGGTGACCCCCGCGCGCGACCTCGACGTGCAGTGGCACATCATGAGCCTCGCCGTCCTCAACGAGGACAAGGACGTGGACGACTCGTACCGCGCCTTCCTCCCGCGCGCGCTGCGCTACACGCGCCTGGTCGCCGCCGTCGCCGAGCGCGAGGGCCGCGAGCACGTCAAGCCGCTCTACGACGCGCTCGGCACCCGGATCCACCCGGGCGGGCGCACCGACGTCGACGCGGTGATCGCCGAGTCGCTCGCCGAGCTCGGCCTGCCCGCGGAGCTCGCCGCCCACGCCGACTCGGACGAGCACGACGAGCCGATGCGCGCCTCCCACTTCGACGGGATCGAGCGGGTCGGCCAGGACGTCGGCACCCCGGTCATCGCGATCGGCGACGTCGCCTTCTTCGGCCCCGTCATCTCGCCGATCCCGAGGGGCGAGCAGGCGCTGACCCTCTGGGACGGCATCGTCGCCGCCGCCTCCTTCGACGGCTTCTTCGAGCTCAAGCGCTCGCGGACCCGCGACCCGCAGTTCGACTGAGCCGACCCGCGGTACTCTGGCTCCCGGCCCGGGCACCGCGGGTCCCAGACGGCTCTTCCGGAGGAGTTCTCTCGTGCGCATCCACATCGCCACGGACCACGCAGGGCTGGACTTCAGCCGTCACCTGATCGAGCACCTCGGCGCCGCCGGTCACGACGTGATCGACCACGGCCCCACGTCCTACGACCCGCTGGACGACTACCCGTCCTTCTGCATCAACGCCGCCGCCGCGGTCGTCCGCGATCAGGAGGCGGGGGTCGAGGCTCTCGGCGTCGTCTTCGGCGGCTCGGGCAACGGCGAGCAGATCGCGGCGAACAAGGTCGCGGGCGTGCGCGCGGCGCTCGTGTGGAACCTGAGCACCGCCGTGCTGGCCCGCCAGCACAACGACGCGAACGTCATCTCGATCGGGGCCCGCCAGCACTCCGTCGAGGAGGCCACCGGCTTCATCGACGCGTTCGTCGCCGAGCCCTTCACCTTCGAGGAGCGGCACGTGCGCCGCATCGCGCAGCTCGCCGAGTACGAGGCCACCGGCGACATCGCCGGCCGGGTCGTCGACTCCGCCGCGAAGGAGCGCTGAGTGCCCGAGGGGCACTCCGTCCACCGGATCGCCCTGCAGTTCGAGCGCGACGTCGTCGGGCACCGCGTCGCGACCAGCAGCCCCCAGGGTCGCTTCACCGAAGGAGCCGCGCTCCTCGACGGGCGCGAGGTCCTCGAGTCCACGGCCGTCGGCAAGCACCTGCTGCTGCGCTTCGAGGGCGACCTGACGCTGCACGTCCACCTCGGCCTCTACGGTGCGTGGGACTTCCTCGGGCACGTCTCGCCGCTGTTCCCGGACGGCAAGGCCGGCAGCAGCATCGGCGCTCCCCGGCGCCGCCGCGCCGTGCGCCTCTCCGAGACGGAGCACGAGACCGACTCCGACCTCGACGAGTTCCCGCCGCCGCCCGTGGGCGCGGTGCGCGTGCGCATCATGACGGAGGAGACGGTCGCCGACCTGCGCGGCCCCACCGCCTGCGAGGTGATGGACCCCGCCCAGGTGGAGGCCCTCCTCGCCCGCCTCGGTCCGGATCCGGCCGACGACGACTCCGACGAGGCGCGCGACCGCTTCGTGAACCGGCTCCGCAGGACGGCGACGCCGGTCGGGCTCGTGCTGATGGACCAGTCCGTGGTCAGCGGCATCGGCAACATCTACCGCGCGGAGATGCTCTACCGCGCCGGCCTCGACCCGCACACTCCCGGCAAGCAGGTGCCGCTGGAGCTCGCACAGGAGCTGTGGCGGGACTGGGCGGACCTGCTCGAGGACGGCATCCGGACCGGGATGATGATCACGCGCCGCGGCCTGACGAAGACCGAGCGCTCGAAAGCCGTCCGCAGCCGCGCCGAGCGCAACTACGTCTACAAGCGCGAGGGTCTGCCCTGCCGCGTCTGCGGCACGAACGTGCTGCTCGAGGAGATCGGCGCGCGCAAGCTCTACTGGTGCCCGGTGTGCCAGTCGTGAGCGCCGGTGCGTCGGCCCGGTCGCGCACCCGCCGAGCCGTCCGCCCCGCGCTCCGCGAGGCCGCCCGATGACCGGCGGTGTCCTTCTTCGGGGCGCCCGCCTCCTCGGCTCGTCCCGACCCGGTGCCGTGCTCCTGCGCGACGGCCGCGTGGAATCTGTCGGACCGGACGCCGCCGCCGCCCCGGGCGACGAGGTGCGCGACCTCGATGGGCGCTGGGTGCTCCCCGGCCTCTGGGACGAGCACGTCCACTTCTCCCAGTGGGCGATGACGGCCCCGCGCCTGAACGTCTCGTCGGCGGACTCGGCCCGCGGAACGGCGGACGCGGTCCGACGTCGCCTGGCGGAGGAGCCCGGCACCGGCACGCTGATCGGCTTCGGCTTCCGCGACGGTCTCTGGTCGGAGCCGCCGACGACCGCGCTCCTGGACGAGGTCTCTCCGGAGCGGCCCGTCGTGCTGATCAGCGGCGACCTGCACTGCGCCTGGCTGAACTCCGCCGCGTACCGGCGCTACGCCGTCGCTCCCGAGCCCGAGCTGTTGCGCGAGGACGCCTGCTTCGAGCTCGTCACCGCACTCGGAGCCCTCGGCGACGACGAGCTCGACGCGCTCGCCGACGCGGCGGCCCGGCGGGCTGCGGCCCGCGGGGTGGTCGGCGTCGTCGACCTCGAGATGCGCTGGAACGCGGGGGACTGGCCCCGTCGCGTCGACGGCGGAACCCGCTCCCTCCGCGTCGACACCGGCGTCTACCGCGACCACCTCGACCGCGCCCTCGCGGAGGGACTGCGCACGGGCGACGAGCTCGACGGCGGTGACGGCCTGCTGCGGATGGGCCCGCTGAAGGTCCTGATCGACGGCTCCCTCAACACGAGGACCGCCTACTGCGCCCACCCCTACGCCGACCACGACGGCTACGGCGTCCTCACCGTGGAGCCCGCCGAGCTGGACGAGCTGCTCGCCCGCGCGGCCGCCGGGGGCATCCGCTCCACCGTGCACGCGATCGGAGACGCCGCGGCGACGCTGGCTCTGGACGCGCTCGGCCGGGTCGGCGGGGGCCGGATCGAGCACGCTCAGCTGCTCGCGGAGACCGACCTTCCGCGGTTCGCCGCGCTCGGCGTGGAGGCCGGAGTGCAGCCCGCGCACGCGCTCGACGACCGCGAGGTGGCGGAGCGGTACTGGCCGGGACGCACCGGCCGGGCGTTCCCGCTGCGCTCGCTGCTCGACTCCGGGGCCCGCGTGGTGCTCGGCTCGGACGCTCCGGTCGCTCCGCTCGACCCGTGGGTCGCGATCTCGGCCGCGGTCGCGCGGGCGCTGCCCGGCGACGGGCCCTGGCATCCGGAGCAGCGGGTGAGCGTCGAGGAGGCGATCGTCGCCTCGACCCGGGTGCGCCGGCTCAGGCCCGCGGCCGGCGATCCCGCCGATCTCGTGGTGGTCGACCGCGATCCGCTCGCCGCCGACGCGGGAGCCCTCCGATCCATGCCGGTCGCCGCGACCCTCCTGGCGGGCCGCTTCACGCACGGCGGCTGACCCGCGCCCGTCGCGACACCGGCTGCTCCGGATCGCGCGAACGGGCCCGGGAACGACGACGGCCCGCGGAATCCGAAGATCCGCGGGCCGGTCGAGGCGTGGTGCTCAGCTCTCGCTGACGTGGGCGAAGAGGAACCAGCGGTCCTTCTCGAGGCCGCGGCCGATCTCGATCGCGACGTCCTGGCTGCTCGCGTCGATCTCGGCGAGCTCGGCGATCGCCGTGTTGACGGTCGCGATGGCGACGTCCATCTGGCGGATGATCTCGACGATCGCGTTCTCGGAGCGCTGGAAGCCGGGGGTGAGGGGTTCGGACTGCGTCGCCGAGGCGACGGTCTGGATGCGGGCGTCGACCGGGAGGCCGAGGGCGACGACGCGCTCCGCGGCGAGGTCGGCCCACTCGATGGCGCGGCCGACGATCGCGTCGAGCAGCTCGTGGACGCCGATGAAGTTGGCGCCGCGGACGTGCCAGTGCGCCTGCTTGCCGTTGACGGCGAGCGCGGTCATCTCGACGACGACGGGGCTGAGGAACTGAGCGACTCCGGATGCGACATCCGGGTTCGACGAGGTGAGCGACGTGACGGACGTGGTGGACATCGTCTGGTCCTTTCGAGAGGGGGTGACTGATCGTCAACAGTACGCAGATCCCTCGGCGCCGCAAGGAAGCGCAGGCTCGGCTCAGTCCGGTGAAGGACAGGCTCACCTCTGTCGCGGAGGGGCGTCACGGGGGCTTCCCCCCGGGTGCCCGGAGCCGTGCCGCCGGTACGCTCGACCGGGTCGCGGCGGCGGCGGGAGCGGACAGGAGGCGCGGATGAGCGGAGCATCGACGGCCCTCGGCGAGGCCTCGCGCGCCTACCTCCGGCTCTGGCGCGGACTGCCCCGGGAGGTGGTCGCGCTGGTGGCCGCGATCCCGGTCGCGCTCCTCGGCGCCTTCTGCGCCGGCGTCGCGCTGGCCGTCGCGCTCGGGCTCGTCGGAGTCCTGATCGGCCTGGTGTTCCTGCCCGCCGCCCTCTACACGGCGCGCTTCTTCTCGCGGGCCGCCGTCGGCCTCGACGTGCTGGCCGGACGGCCCGCCGTCCCCCGGCCGCAGTGGCGGCGACCGCCCTCCGCCGTCACTCCCTCGACCTTCGCCCTCTACGGTCCGGTGATCGACGGGCACTACTGGCTCGCTCTCCTGCACACGCTCGTCGTGGCTCCGGTGCTCGCGCTGCTGTCCGGACTGCTCCTCGCGCTGTGGACCTGGGCGGGCCCGGGCACGGTGGCCGCCGCGCTCACGGGGGCCCCCGGTCCGGCCCGCCTGCTGGCCGAGAGCGGAGCAGCTCTGCTGGGCGCCCCGCAGCCTCCGGCGGGACTGGTCGCCGCGGCGACGGTCGCCACGACCGTCCTCTTCGTCTCGACCCTGCCGTTCGCCACCCGCGGCCTCTCCCTCCTGCACTGGCTGGTCGACCGTCGCCTGCTCGGCCCGTGGGAGTCGGAGGCGCTCCAGCGCGAGGTCGCCGAGCTGAGCGCCTCCCGCGGCGCAGCCGTCGCCGCCGAGGACCGCGCGCTGCGCCGGCTCGAGCGCGACATCCACGACGGCCCGCAGCAGCGCCTGATCCGGGTCCAGATGGACCTGGCCTCGGCCCGCAACCGACTCGCCGCCGACCCGGAGTCCGCCGCCCGCCTGGTCGACGAGGCTCGCGAGCACGTGCGCGCCGCGCTCGACGAGCTGCGCGCCCTCTCCCGCGGAGTGGCGCCGCCGATCCTGCAGGACCGGGGCTTCGAGGCGGCGGTGCACTCGCTCGCCGAGCTCAGCCCCGTGCCGGTCGAGGTCCTCACCGAGCACCCCGTGGCGGACGTCCCGCCCGAGGTCGAGCGCAGCGTCTACTTCGTCGTCGCCGAGCTGCTCGCCAACGTCTCCAAGCACTCCGGTGCCCGATCGGTGCGGGTGCATCTCGACACCCGCGACTCCGGCACTCCGGGGGAGCGCTGGCTCGACGCCTGGGTGGTCGACGACGGAGTCGGCGGGGCGTCGCCGGTCGCCGGTCACGGTCTCGAGGGGGTGGGCGGGCGCGTCCGGGGCCTGCGCGGGATCCTGAGCGTGGAGTCGCCGGTCGGCGGGCCGACCACGGTCGGGGTGCACGTCCCCTACCGCCCGGCCGCCCTATCCTGAGGGCGTGCCCGTGATCCGCGTCGCCATCGCCGAGGACTCGGTCCTCCTGCGCGAGGGCCTGGTCCGCCTCTTCGAGGACGCGGGGTTCGCCTCCGTCGGCGCCTTCGGGGACGCGGACGCCCTGCTCGCCGATCTGGCGCGGGACCCGGCCGGCGTCGACGTCGCCGTGCTCGACGTCCGGATGCCGCCGACCTTCCGCGACGAGGGCGTCCGCGGGGCGCTGGAGATCCGCCGGCGCTACCCGCAGGTGTCGGTCCTGCTGCTCAGCCAGTACGTCGAGGTCACCTACGCGCAGGAGCTGCTCGGCTCCGGCGACGGCGGACTCGGCTACCTCCTGAAGGACCGGGTCGCCTCCGTGGAGGAGCTGCGCGACGCCGTCGAGCGCGTCGCAGCGGGCGGAACAGTCCTCGACCCGCAGGTCGTCGCCTCGCTCCTGCAGCGCAACCGCGACCCGCTCGCCTCGCTGACCCCGCGGGAGCGGGAGGTGCTGGAGCAGATGGCCCAGGGGCGCACGAACGCGGGCATCGCCTCCGCTCTCTTCGTCGGCGTGGGCGCCGTGGAGAAGAACGTGACCGCGATCTTCCAGAAGCTCGGGCTCGAGGACTCGGGCTCCGACCACCGGCGGGTGCTGGCGGTCCTCGCCTTCCTGCGCGCCGGGCGCTGACCACCGGAGAAGAGGAGAACCCGATGCCGTCGAGTCCTGCGGAGGGCGCCCGCGTCCTCGCCCTGACCGGGGGACGCGCCCCGGAGATCGCCGACACCGCGTGGGTCGCTCCGGGCGCCACCGTGATCGGCTCCGTGCGCCTGGGGGAGCGGGCGAGCGTCTGGTACGGCGCCGTCCTGCGCGCCGAGCACGCGCGGATCGAGCTCGGCGCCGGCAGCAACCTCCAGGACGGCGTCGTCGTCCACGTCGACGCCGACTACGGCGCGGTCATCGGCGCCGGAGTCTCGGTCGGGCACAACGCGGTGCTGCACGGCTGCACCCTCGAGGACGACGTGCTGGTCGGCATGAGCGCGACCGTCCTGAACGGGGCCGTCATCGGCACCGGCTCGCTGATCGCCGCGGGCGCCGTCGTCCTCGAGGGGACGGTCGTCCCGCCGGGCTCGCTCGTGGCGGGCGTCCCCGGGAGGGTCCGGCGGGAGCTGACGGAGGAGGAGCGCGAGGGCATCCGCCGGAACGCCGCCTCGTACCTCGCCCTGACGGAGGAGCACCGCGGCGCGGTCGGCTGAGCACGCCCGGAACGACGAAGAGCCCCGGACATCCGGGGCTCTTCGAGAGGAGAGGGGCTGACGAGAATCGAACTCGCATCATCTGTTTGGAAGACAGAGGCTTTACCACTAAGCTACAGCCCCGAATCGCTGGTCTGACGACCGCGAACCGGTGCGACCGGGTCTCTCGACCGGGCACCAGGACAGCGTAGTACATCGCGCGAGCACCGTGGACACCCCGGTCGTCCTCCGCCGCGCGGTTCCGGTCGCCGCTGCCGCGGTGCAGTACACTTGCGAAGGCCATTTCGGCGTGTCGCGCAAGCGCACGTGCGGGGACGGCTCGACGAGAGTCTCACGCACGGTGCCCAGGCCCGCGCATCCGGGGCGTAGCTCAGCTTGGCTAGAGCGCCCGCTTTGGGAGCGGGAGGTCGCAGGTTCGAATCCTGTCGCCCCGACCACGAGTACTCATCGTGACGACATCGACCCGTGACGACCGTCATCCGGCGCCGACACCAACCAGCACAGGAGATCCCCTCACGTGAAGACCACGGTAGAACAGCTGAGCCCGACCCGCGTGAAGCTCGCGATTTCGGTCACCCCGGACGAGCTCGGCCCCAGCATCACGCACGCCTACGGCCACATCGCCGAGCAGATCAACGTCCCCGGCTTCCGCAAGGGCAAGGTCCCGCCCGCCATCGTCGACCAGCGCGTCGGCAAGGCCGCGGTGCTCGAGCACGCGGTCAACGAGGGCCTCGACGGCTTCTACCGCGAGGCCGTCCGCGAGACCGAGGTCCGCCCCCTGGGCCGCCCGCAGGCCGACATCGTCGCCTGGCCGAGCGACAAGGACTTCACCGGCGACCTCGAGCTCGCCATCGAGGTCGACGTGCGCCCCGAGATCACCGTCCCGGACTACGAAGGCATCGAGCTCACCGTCGAGGCGGCCGAGGTCACCGACGCCGACGTCGACGCCGAGCTGGACAAGCTCCGCAGCCGCTTCGGCACCCTGGTCACCGTGGACCGCCCGGCGAAGACCGGCGACTTCGCGCAGATCGACCTGGTCGCCTCCATCGACGGCGTCGAGGTCGACACCGCCAACGCCGTCTCGTACGAGCTCGGCTCGGGCGAGCTGATCGAGGGCATCGACGAGGCGCTCGACTCGCTCACCGCGGGCGAGAGCACCACGTTCACCGCTCCGCTGCTCGGCGGCGACCACGCCGGCGAGCAGGCTGAGATCGCCGTCGCGCTCACCGCCGTCAAGGAGCGCGAGCTCCCCGAGGCCGACGACGACTTCGCGCAGATCGCCAGCGAGTTCGACACCATCGCCGAGCTGCGCGAGTCGCTCAAGGAGCAGGCCGCTCAGCAGAAGACCTTCGGCCAGGGCGGCGAGGCCCGCGAGAAGCTCGTCGAGGCGCTGCTCGCCCTCGTCGAGGTCCCCGTGCCCGCCGGTCTCGTCGAGGACGAGGTGCACCGCCACCTCGAGGGCGAGAACCGCCTCGAGGACGACGAGCACCGCGCCGAGGTCAAGGAGGCCAGCGAGAAGACCTTCAAGACGCAGATCCTCCTCGACCACGTCGTCGAGCAGGAGAAGGTCCAGGTCAGCCAGGACGAGCTCACGCAGTACCTCATCCAGGGTGCGGCGCAGTACGGCATGGAGCCGAACGAGTTCATCAAGATCCTGTCCGAGAACAACCAGATCGGCCAGATGGTCGGCGAGGTCGCCCGCAACAAGGCGCTCGCGATCGTCCTCGGCAAGGCGAAGGTCACCGACACCGAGGGCAACGCCGTCGACCTGACCGCGTTCACCGCGGTCCCCGGTGACGACGAGGCCGTCGAGGCCTCCGACGAGGCCGTCGCCTCGGACGAGACCGAGGTCGCGGAGGAGGCTCAGGCCGACGCCGACGCCGAGGTCCCCGCCGAGCCCGTCGCCGAGGAGCCCGCCGCCGAGGAGGAGCCCGCCCCGGCCCCCAAGAAGAAGCGCGCGCCGGCCAAGAAGAAGGCCGCCGCTCCCGCCGAGGAGACCCCGGCCGCGGAGTAGTCGCCGCGAGCACGTCAGGAGCCGCCCCCCGATCCGTCGGAGGGCGGCTCCTCTCGTTGGGGGGGGGCTCCGGTCCGCCCCGGGCGAACACGGGCGACTCCCGCTCCGCCCCGGGCGAACACGGCCGGATCGGCCTGGCGGCGTCCGATAGATTCGCCTCCGAAGCGACAACTGAAACGGAGCAATACATGGCCGACATGGTTATGCCCAACAGTGTTTTCGACCGCCTGCTCAAGGACCGGATCATCTGGCTCGGTTCCGAGGTGCGCGACGAGAACGCGAACGAGATCGCCGCGAAGCTCCTGCTCCTGGCAGCCGAGGACTCCGAGCGGGACATCTACCTCTACATCAACTCGCCCGGCGGCTCCATCACCGCGGGCATGGCGATCTACGACACGATGCAGTTCGTCCCGAACGACATCGTGACCGTGGGCATCGGGATGGCGGCCTCCATGGGCCAGCTGCTCCTCACCGCCGGAACCCAGGGCAAGCGCTACATCACCCCGAACGCGCGGGTGCTCCTCCACCAGCCGCACGGCGGCTTCGGCGGCACGGCCTCCGACATCCAGACCCAGGCGCAGCTCATCCTCGACATGAAGAAGCGCCTCGCCGAGATCACCGCCAAGGCGACCGGCAAGACCGTCGAGCAGGTCAACGAGGACGGTGACCGCGACCGCTGGTTCAGCGCCGAGGAGGCCCTCGCCTACGGCTTCGTGGACCACATCCGCTCGTCGGCGACCGACGTGGCCGGCGGTGGCGGAACCGCCATCGACGAGTAGTCCAGCGAACGCGCCGAGAGATCAGGAACAGACAATGACCACACCCACCTTCGGCGGAACGGCGTTCGGCTCCGGAGCCGCACCGTCCTCGCGCTACATCCTCCCCACGTTCGAGGAGCGCACGGCCTACGGCTACAAGCGCCAGGACCCGTACGCCAAGCTCTTCGAGGACCGCATCATCTTCCTCGGAGTCCAGGTCGACGACGCCTCCGCGGACGACATCATGGCCCAGCTCCTCGTGCTCGAGAGCCAGGACCCGGACCGCGACATCGTCATGTACATCAACTCGCCCGGTGGCTCCTTCACCGCGATGACGGCGATCTACGACACGATGCAGTACATCCGCCCGCACATCCAGACGGTCGTGCTCGGCCAGGCCGCCTCGGCCGCCGCCGTGCTCACCGCCGCGGGAACGCCCGGCAAGCGCCTCGCGCTGCCGAACGCGCGCATCCTCATCCACCAGCCCGCCGTGCAGCAGGGCGGGGGCCAGGCCTCGGACATCGAGATCCAGGCCGCCGAGATCATGCGCATGCGCGAGTGGCTCGAGGAGACGCTGTCGCACCACTCGAACCGCTCGATCGAGCAGGTCAAGAAGGACATCGACCGCGACAAGATCCTCGGCGCGAGCGACGCGCTCGAGTACGGGCTGATCGACCAGGTGCTCACCAGCCGCAAGAGCCTCCCGGCTCTCACGGCGTAGGGCGTCCAGGAGGGGCCGGGTGGCGGAGCGATCCGCCGCCCGGCCCCTCTCTGCGTCCTCCGTCGCCGTAGCAAAGCGCCACACGAGGCGCAAGGCACGGCGAATCCGGCCCGCCTGCCGAGCCCTCGCGGCTCAGCGGCTAGGCTCGGAGCAGTGTCAGGGGGCTCGTCCCGCTCGCACCGGCCGGAGCTCCGGGCTCCGTTGCACGACCGACCGACGCACGACAGACGCACGACAAGGAAGTGGGGCATCCCCGTGGCACGTATTGGCGAAAGCGCCGACCTGCTGAAGTGCTCCTTCTGCGGCAAGAGCCAGAAGCAGGTCCAGCAGCTCATCGCGGGACCGGGCGTCTACATCTGCGACGAGTGCGTCGAGCTCTGCAACGAGATCATCGAGGAGCGCCTCTCCGAGTCGAGCGAGGAGACGAGCCACGAGTTCGACCTCCCGAAGCCGAAGGAGATCTTCGGCTTCCTCGAGGAGTACGTGATCGGGCAGGAGCAGGCCAAGAAGGCCCTCGCCGTCGCCGTGTACAACCACTACAAGCGCGTGCGGGCCCGCAACACCATCACCGCCGCCGACGCGATCCACGACGAGGTCGAGATCGCCAAGAGCAACATCCTGCTCATCGGCCCCACGGGCTGCGGGAAGACCTACCTCGCCCAGACCCTCGCGAAGCGCCTCAACGTGCCCTTCGCCGTCGCGGACGCCACGGCCCTCACCGAGGCGGGCTACGTCGGCGAGGACGTCGAGAACATCCTCCTCAAGCTCATCCAGGCCGCCGACTACGACGTCAAGCGTGCCGAGACCGGCATCATCTACATCGACGAGGTCGACAAGATCGCGCGGAAGGCCGAGAACCCCTCGATCACGCGCGACGTCTCGGGCGAGGGAGTGCAGCAGGCGCTGCTCAAGATCCTCGAGGGCACCGTCGCCTCCGTGCCCCCGCAGGGCGGGCGGAAGCACCCGCACCAGGAGTTCATCCAGATCGACACGACGAACGTCCTCTTCATCGTCGCCGGCGCCTTCGCCGGACTCGAGGACATCATCTCGTCGCGGGCGGGCAAGCGCGGCATCGGCTTCGGCGCCCCGCTGCACAACAAGGAAGACGAGATCAACATCTTCAGCGAGGTCCTCCCGGAGGACCTGCACAAGTTCGGGCTGATCCCCGAGTTCATCGGGCGCCTCCCCGTCGTCACGACGGTCACGCAGCTCGACCAGGTCGCGCTCATGCAGATCCTCACCGAGCCGCGCAACGCGCTCGTGAAGCAGTACCAGCGGATGTTCGAGATCGACGGCGTCGAGCTCGAGTTCGACCGGGGCGCTCTCGAGGCCATCGCGGACCTGGCGGTCCTCCGCCAGACCGGAGCTCGCGGACTGCGCGCCATCCTCGAGGAGGTGCTCGGCCCGATCATGTTCGAGGTGCCCTCCTCGGACGAGGTGGCGCGCGTCGTCGTCACCCGCGCCGCGGTGCTCGACAACGCGGCCCCGACGATCGTGCCCCACGCTCCCCGTCGCCAGGAGAAGAGCGCCTAGTCGCTCCCCGCCCCGCTCTGCCAGTTCACCGCGATTGGCCCGGCGGATCGTCGGGCGAGGCGCTCCCGCTTCCCTAACCTGGCGGAGCGCGTCGACGGCGCGTCCGGTCGCCTCGGTGCCGGTCGATCCTCCGGGAGGCTCCGCCATCGTCCAGCCGCTGCTCGCCGGGATCGTCGCCGCCCTGACCGGCTTCTCGAGCTCGTTCGCGATCGTGCTCGCCGGGGTGGTCGCGGTGGGCGCCACCGACGTGCAGGCCGCGTCGGGCCTCCTCGCCGTCTGCGTGCTGCAGGGGGTCCTCTGCATCGTGCTGAGCATCCGCTACCGCGTGCCGATGACCTTCGCCTGGAGCACGCCGGGCGCCGCCCTGCTGGCCGCGACCGCGACGCTCCCCGGCGGCTTCGACCGCGCGGTCGGGGCGTTCCTGGTCGCCTCCGCTCTGCTGGTGGTCACCGGGCTGTGGCCGGCGCTCGGGAGGCTCGTCGCGCGCATCCCGCGGCCGCTCGCGAACGCCATGCTCGCGGGCATCCTGTTCCCGCTCGTCCTGGCGCCGGTGCGCGCGGCGGTCGAGATCCCCGCGCTCGCGCTGCCGGTGATCCTGCTCTGGCTGCTGCTCCTGCGGCTCCTGCCCCGCTGGGCGGTGCCGGCCGCGATCGCCCTGGCGATCGTGCTGCTGATCGTGACGGACGGCGCGGCACTCGCCGGTGCGCCGCTGCTCCCCGTGCCGCAGTTCGTCGCTCCGGTGTTCGAAATCGGAGCGATGGTCGGGATCGGCCTGCCGCTCTACGTGGTCACCATGGCCGGGCAGAACATCCCGGGCATCGCGGTGCTGTCGAGCTTCGGCTTCGCGGCCCACTCGCGTCCCGGGATCGTCTCGACCGGCGCTCTCTCCGGGGTCTCGGCGGTCTTCGGCGGAGTGCCGATCAACTACGCCGCGCTCAGCGCCGCGCTGACCGCGGGTCCCGAGGCCTCGCCGCGGCCGGAGCAGCGCTGGGTCGCCTCGGTCTCGGCGGGCGCCTCCTACCTCGTGCTGGGCGTGTTCGCCGGAGCGGCCGCCGCGCTGGTGTCCTCCGCGAGCCCGCTGCTGATCGAGGCGGTCGCCGGTCTGGCGCTGCTGGGGGTGTTCGTGTCGGCGGTGCAGGCCGCTGTGGAGGACGCGCGGCTGCGGCTGCCGGCGGCGGCGACGCTCCTGGTCACCGCCTCCGGCACGACCATCGCGGGGATCGGATCGGCGTTCTGGGGCCTGGTCGTGGGACTCGTCCTCCTCGCCTGGCTCGTCCCCCGGCGCCGCTAGAGGAGGCCGCGGCGCGCGAGCAGCGGCTCGGTCCGCGCATCCCGCCCGCGGAACGCGCGGTACGCGTCGAGCGGATCGCGGGAGCCGCCGAGCTCGAGCACCCCGCGGCGGAAGCGCTCGCCCGCCGAGCGGTCGAGGCCGCCGTTCTCCTCGAACCACTCGACCGTGTCCGCGTCGAGGATCTCGCTCCAGATGTAGGAGTAGTAGCCCGCGGAGTAGCCGCCGGAGAAGACGTGCGCGAAGTACGTGCTGCGGTAGCGGGGCGGCACGGCGGGAAGGAGGAGGCCCGCGCCGTCGAGCACGTCGCGCTCGAAGGCGGCTGCGTCGCGCGGCTCGACCGGGGCCGCCAGGGAGTGCCAGGCGAGGTCGAGCAGGGCGGACGCCAGGTACTCGCTCGTCGCGAAGCCCTCGCCCCACAGCGCGGACGCCTCGAGGCGCTCGACGGTCCCCGCGGGCAGGGCCTCGCCGGTCTCGACGTGGCGGGCGTACTCGGCGAGGAGCCCGGGGCGGCGCACCCACGTCTCGTTCACCTGGCTCGGGAACTCGACGAAGTCCCGGAACACCGCGGTACCGGCGAAGCGCGGGTACCGCGTGCTCGCGAACAGGCCGTGCAGGGCGTGCCCGAACTCGTGGAACAGCGTCTCCACCTCGTCGAGGCTGAGAAGGGCGGGCTCGCCCGGGCCCGGAGCCGACAGGTTCAGGTTGTTCACGACGACGGCGGAGTCACCGAGCAGCGACGTGCGGCTGGAGAGGGAGTTCATCCACGCCCCGCCGCGCTTCGAGTCGCGGGTGAAGGGATCGAGCAGGAACAGGCCCAGCGGGGTCCCGTCCTCCTCGTGCACCTCGAACACGCGGACGTGCTCGCTGTAGCCGGCCAGGTCGCTCCGCTCCGAGAAGCGGACGCCGTAGAGACCGGTGGCGGCGGCGAACACGCCGCGGCGGAGCACCCGCTCCAGCTCGAAGAAGGGACGCAGTGCGCTGGAGTCGACGGAGTAGCTCTCCGACCGCACGCGCTCCTCGTAGTAGGCGCGATCCCACGCCTCGATCGTGAAGCGCGGCGCTCCGGCGGCGTCCTGCTCGGCGTCGGCGGAGGCCTGCATCCGCTCGAGCTCGATCCTCGCGTTCCGGGCGGCGGGAGCGGCGAGCTCGCGCAGCAGCGACAGGACGCGCTCCGGCGAGCCCGCGGTCTGGCCCGAGATCACGAAATCGGCATGCGAGGCCGCGCCCAGCAGAGCTGCGCGCTCGGCCCGCAGCGCGACGATCTGCTGCAGAGTCGCGGTGGTGTCGTGCGGCCCGCCTTCCGCACCGCGGCCGACAGAGGCGCGCAGGACGCGCTCGCGGACGCCGCGGTCGCGCAGACGCGCGAGCCAGGGGTGGCCGGAGTAGAGGGGCAGGGTGATCAGCCAGCCGTCGACGCCGCGGTCGGCGGCGGCGCGCGCGGCGGCCGAGACGTCGGACTCGTCGAGCCCGTCGAGGCCGGCGACGTCCTCGAGGAGGACCGCCCGGTCGTTCGACTCGGCGAGCAGGTCCTTCTCGAAACGCGTGGTCAGGGTCGAGAGCTGCTCGTTCAGCTCGCCGAGCCGTGCCTTCCCCACGTCGTCGAGGAGCGCACCGGAGCGCTCGAACCCGGTGATCCTCCGCTCGAGGAGGTAGGCCGTCTCGGCGTCGAGGTCGAGCTCCGTCGACTGCTCGGCGAGAGCGCGGAGCCGCGCGAAGAGGCGCGGGTCGAGGCTGATCGCATCGCTGTGGGCCGAGAGCAGCGGAGCGAGCTCGGCCTTCAGAGCGTCGGTGAGCGGAGTGCGGTCGGAGGCGGCGACGGTGAAGAAGACGGCGCTCACCCGGCGCAGCTCGCGCCCCGCCCGCTCGAGGGCGACGAGGGTGTTCTCGACGGTCGGCGGCTCGGAGGCGCCGGCGATCGCGTCGATCTCGGCGCGGTGCCGGCGGAGGGCCTCGAGGAACGCCGGGCGGTAGGCCTCGGGGTCGACGGCGGCGAAGTCGGGGAGCCCGTGGGGGAGTCCGCTCGGCTCGAGCAAGACGGCGACGGGATCGGGAGCGCTCATCCTGCGAGCCTAGAGCTCGAGCGGGGGAGCGGGCTCCGGCTCAGGATCGCAGGACGCGCGCTCACCGGGCTCGGCGACCGCGCCGCGAAGGGGCGTCAGCCCCAGTCGTCGTCGTCGTCCTCCCCCTCCACGCGGCCCTGCGGCTGCGTGATGTAGGCAGCGTCCTCGTCGGGACGGTGGGTGATCGTCGTGCCGTCGTCGAGTTCGAGGACGGGCCTGCCCTCGAGCCAGGTGAGCGTCCAGCGCCAGTCGGCGGTCGCCGTGCCGGCCGCGGCGAGCTCGCCCTCGACGTCGCCGATGGCGGTGACGACGATCTCGGGGAGGGTCTGCGGCGGCACTTTGCCTACCGACCAGCGGGTTCCGAGCTGCATGGGAGGGGTCCTCTCGACGGTGGGGAGGGAGGCGGGACGGTTCCCGCCTCCCGGGGGCGGCGCTACGCCTCGGTCTCGAGCTCGATGCCGACTGTGAGGGCGTCGCCCTCGGCGAAGTCGAGCGCCGCGATCCTGCCGACGGCCGCGAGGTCTCCCGCGGCGAGCCGGAGGGACGCGACGAGCTCGGCGGGCGCCGTCACCAGGGCGGAGCGGGCCGGCGTCTTCTGCGAGGCCTTCGCATCGGTCTTCGCGCGCCGGATGGCCGTGAGGACCGAGCTCGCCGCGGCCAGGACGGCGGGGTCGCCGCCCAGGCCCTCGACGGTCGGCCAGGGGCGCAGGTGCACCGAGTCGTCGTGCGACCACGACCAGGTCTCCTCCGTCGCGAACGGCAGGAACGGCGCGAACAGGCGCTGGAGGACGTCGAGCGCCCGGTGCAGGGCGGCCGCGGCGGACGCGCCGTCCTCGCTGTACGCGCGCTCCTTCACCAGCTCCAGGTAGTCGTCGCAGAACGTCCAGAAGAACGCCTCCGTCGTCTCGAGGGCGCGGGCGTGGTCGTAGTTCTCGAGCGCCGTCGTCGCGTCGGCGACCACGGTGTCGAGGGTGGCCAGCATGCTGAGGTCGAGCGGGTCGGTGACCTCGGCGCCCTCGGCGAGAGGGAAGCCGTGGATGAACTTCGCCGCGTTGAGGATCTTGATCGCCAGTCGGCGGCCGATCTTGATCTGCGTCGGGTTCTGCGGGTCGAAGGCCGCGTCGGTGCCCAGGCGCGAGGAGGCGGCCCAGTAGCGGACCGCGTCCGAGCCGTGCTGCTCGAGCATCGCGGCGGGAGTGACCACGTTGCCCTTCGACTTCGACATCTTCTTGCGGTCGGGGTCGACGATGAAGCCGGACACGGTCGCCGTGCTCCACGGGGCGCGGCCGTCCTCGAGCTGCGAGCGCAGGAGGGTAGAGAAGAGCCAGGTGCGGATGATGTCCTGGCCCTGCGGGCGCAGGTCGTAGGGAGCGACCAGCTGCCAGAGCTCGTCGTCGCGCTCCCAGCCGCCCGCGAGCTGCGGGGTCAGCGAGGAGGTCGCCCAGGTGTCCATCACGTCGAGCTCGCCCTGGAAGCCGCCCGCCGCTCCGCGCTGGTCCTCCGAGTAGCCGGGGGCCGGGTCGCTGGAGGGATCCACCGGCAGCGCCGCCTCGTCCGGCACGATCGGGGAGTCGAAGACGGGGTTGCCGTCGCCGTCGAGCGGGTACCACACCGGGATCGGCACGCCGAAGAAGCGCTGGCGCGAGATCAGCCAGTCGCCGGAGAGGCCGTTCACCCAGTTCTCGTAGCGGACGCGCATGAACTCCGGCACGAAGCGCACGTCGCGGCCGAGCTCCAGCAGGCGCTCCTTGAGCACCGCGTCGCGAGCGCCGTTGCCGATGTACCACTGGCGGGTCGACACGATCTCGAGCGGCTTGTCGCCCTTCTCGAAGAACTTGACCTGGTGGGTGATGGGGCGCGGGTCGCCGACCATCTCGCCGGACTCCTTCAGCAGCGCCACGACGGCCTGCTTCGCGGAGAAGACGGTCTTGCCGGCGAGCTGCTCGTACGCGGCGCGGCCCCCGTCGCTCGTGATCGCGGCGGGCGCCTCCGAGATCAGGCGGCCGTCGAAGCCGATGATCGCGCGGTTGGGCAGGTCGAGCTCGCGCCACCAGACCACGTCCGTGATGTCGCCGAAGGTGCAGATCATCGCGATGCCCGAGCCCTTGTCCTTCTGCGCGAGGTGGTGCGCGAGCACCGGGACCTCGACGTCGAAGAGCGGCGTGCGGACGGTGGTGCCGAACAGCGCCTGGTAGCGCTCGTCGTCGGGGTGCGCGACGAGGGCGACGCAGGCCGGCAGCAGCTCGGGACGGGTCGTCTCGATGAAGACGTCCTCGCCGCCCTCGCGGTGGAAGCCGAGGCGGTGGTAGGCGCCGGGCTGGTCCTTGTCCTCGAGCTCCGCCTGGGCGACGGCGGTCCGGAAGGTGATGTCCCAGAGCGTCGGGGCCTGCGCCTGGTAGGCCTCGCCTCGGGCGAGGTTGCGGAGGAAGGCGCGCTGCGAGGCGGCCTGCGACTCGTCGCCGATGGTCCGGTAGCTCTGCGACCAGTCGACGGACAGGCCGAGGGTCCGCCAGACGTCCTCGAACTGCTTCTCGTCCTCGACGGTGAGGCGCTCGCACAGCTCGACGAAGTTGCGGCGCGAGATCGGCTTCTGGTCGGCGGCCTTGCTGCTCTTGTTGTCGCCGCCCTCGAACGGAGGCGTGAAGCCGGGCTCGTAGGGGAGCGTCGGGTCGCAGCGCACACCGTAGTAGTTCTGCACGCGGCGCTCGGTGGGCAGGCCGTTGTCGTCCCAGCCCATCGGGTAGAAGACGCTCTTGCCGCGCATCCGCTGGAACCGCGCGACGACGTCGGTGTGCGTGTAGGAGAAGACGTGCCCGATGTGCAGCGACCCGGACGCGGTGGGCGGCGGGGTGTCGATCGAGTAGACGTCGGCGCGGGTGAGGCCGGTGCGGTCGAACCGGTAGGTCCCGTCGGTCTGCCAGCGGAGGCCCCACGTGCCCTCCAGGCCCTCGAGGGCGGGCTTCGCGGGGAGGCGGTCGGCGAGGGTCATGATGCTCCGGTTCGCTATGGGCGGCACCGTGTCGGTGGTGATGGTGCCTGGATGGGGGCTCCGGGGCGAGTCGCCCGCCGGCCGCGACGATTCTACCGGAGCGGCGGGAGCCGGGTCAGTCGACGACGGAGGTGAAGCCGGCGCGGACGGGCGCGAGCGCCTCGTCGAGATAGGGCACGAGCTCGCCGCGGGTGGGGCCCGCCGCGGCCCACGCCTGCACGGCCGCCACCGCGGCTCCGACGCTCGCGTAGGCGATGGCGCGCGAGAGGTGCGAGGGCAGCGGGCGCGCGCTCCGCTCCTCCACGAAGCGGGCGATCACGGCCGCCTGCCGGGCGAGGCGGCCGAGGGCCGACGCCTGCAGCTCGTGGACGCTGCCGATCATCTCGGACTGGGTGAGCACCCACGGCACCGTCGCGGGTCCGAAGCCGGAGCCGATCGCGAGCAGTGCGTCGCCGAGCGCGTCCATCACCGGCGCCTCTGCCGCCGTCTCGGCCAGCGCCTCCGGGAGCTCGGCCAGCCGGTCGTCGACCAGCACCCAGAAGACGTCGCTCTTGGACTCGAAGTAGTTGAAGAAGGTGTTGCGCGAGACCCCCGCCCGCTGGGCGATCTGCTCGATCGTCGTGCCCGCGTAGCTCTGCTCGACGAAGAGGTCCAGTGCAGCGTCCTCGAGCATGGAGCGCGACGACGCGCGGGGCCGTCCGCGCTGCACTCCTCGCACCATGAACCGCTCCTGCTCCGCTTCCCCCGACGCGCTAGGATAGCGCCGGACGACTTCGACCCGGCCATCACCGGTGAGTCTCCGGAAGAACGGCGCCGGCTCCGGCCTGCGCCCAGTAGACCCGGACGGGTGCGGCCCGTGACAGCCGATCGAGTGGGAACGCGTCAGCGGGCACTCCTCCGGGAGCGACCGGCCGACCGGTCCAAGCGAGGTGGTACCGCGACCCGGCCCGGGGTCTGAGATCCGGGCGGGCCGTCCTCGTGCAGACCAGCAGCACTGCCAGGAGACCGCACGTGACCTACCCCCTGACCCCGCCCACCCCGCACGGAGCCGAGCCCGCCGAGGGCTCCGCGTTCGGCCGGGGCGTGTCCCCGTCGCCGCGCTTCCCCGAGATCGAGGAGCGCGTGCTCGCGTACTGGAAGGCGGACGACACCTTCCAGGAGTCGATCCGGCAGCGCGAGGGAGCGCCGGAGTGGGTCTTCTACGACGGCCCGCCGTTCGCCAACGGCCTGCCGCACTACGGGCACCTCCTCACCGGCTACGCCAAGGACGTCTTCCCCCGCTTCGAGACCATGCGCGGACGGCAGGTGCACCGCCGCTTCGGCTGGGACACCCACGGCCTGCCCGCCGAGCTCGAGGCGGAGCGGCAGCTCGGCATCACCGACAAGTCCCAGATCGAGGAGATGGGCGTCGCGGCCTTCAACGCCGCCGCGAAGGAGTCGGTGCTGCGCTACACCGGGGAGTGGCAGGACTACGTCACCCGCCAGGCGCGCTGGGTCGACTTCGACGACGACTACAAGACGCTCGACCCCACCTTCATGGAGTCGGTGATCTGGGCGTTCAAGCAGCTCTACGACAAGGGCCTCGCCTACGAGGGCCACCGCGTGCTGCCGTACTGCTGGCGCGACCAGACGCCGCTCTCGAACCACGAGCTGCGGATGGACGACGACGTCTACAAGATGCGCCAGGACCAGACGGTCACCGTCACCTTCCCGCTGGTCGGCGAGACGGCGGAGGCGCTCCAGCTGACGGCGGTCCGCGCTCTCGCGTGGACGACGACGCCGTGGACGCTGCCGACGAACCTCGCGCTCGCCGTCGGGCCCGACATCGAGTACGCGGTCGTCCCCGCCGGCCCGAACGGCGCGGCCGACGGCAGGGGCGAGCCCGAGGAGCGCGAGCTCTCGGCCGAGTACCTGCTCGCCATCGACCAGGTCGGCGCCTACGCGAAGGACCTCGGCTATCCGGACGCGGAGTCGGCCCTGGCCGCCGTCTCGCGCACGCACCGCGGCTCCGAGCTCGAGGGGATCAGCTACGACCGCCTCTGGGACCACTACGCGGACACCGAGGCCTGGGGCACGCAGAACGCGTGGCGCATCCTCGTCGCCGACTACGTGACGACCAGCGAGGGCACCGGCATCGTGCACCAGGCGCCCGCCTACGGCGAGGACGACCAGAAGGTCTGCGAGGCGGCGGGCATCCCCGTCATCATCTCGGTCGACGACGGCGGCCGCTTCCTGCCGCAGATCAGCGAGGTCGCCGGCCTCCAGGTCTTCGACGCGAACAAGCCCCTCACGCAGCTCCTGCGCGCGGGCCACCGGCTGCTCCGCCAGGCGAGCTACGAGCACTCGTACCCGCACTGCTGGCGCTGCCGCAACCCGCTGATCTACAAGGCGGTCTCGAGCTGGTTCGTCCGCGTCACCGCGATCCGCGACCGCATGGAGGAGCTCAACCAGGAGATCACCTGGGTCCCCGAGAACGTCAAGGACGGCCAGTTCGGCAAGTGGCTCTCGGGCGCGCGCGACTGGTCCATCAGCCGCAACCGCTACTTCGGCTCGCCGATCCCGGTGTGGAAGAGCGACGACCCGGAGTACCCGCGGATCGACGTCTACGGCTCGCTGGACGAGCTGGAGCGCGACTTCGGCGTGCGCCCGGACGACCTGCACCGGCCGTTCATCGACGAGCTGACCCGCCCGAACCCCGACGACCCGACCGGGCGCTCGACGATGCGCCGGATCAGCGACGTCCTCGACGTCTGGTTCGACTCCGGATCGATGCCCTTCGCCCAGGTGCACTACCCGTTCGAGAACGCGGACTGGTTCGACACCCACAACCCGGCGGACTTCATCGTCGAGTACATCGGGCAGACGCGCGGCTGGTTCTACACGCTGCACGTGCTCTCCACCGCGCTCTTCGACCGCCCGGCGTTCCGCAACGTGGTCAGCCACGGCATCGTGCTGGGCAACGACGGGCAGAAGATGTCCAAGTCGCTGCGCAACTACCCGGACGTGGCCGAGGTCTTCGACCGCGACGGCTCCGACGCCATGCGCTGGTTCCTGATGTCGAGCCCGGTCCTCCGGGGCGGCAACCTCGTCGTGACGGAGGAGGGCATCCGCGAGGGCGTCCGCCAGGTGCTGCTGCCGCTGTGGAGCACCTGGTACTTCTTCTCCCTCTACGCCAACGCCTCGGCGGGCGGCGGCTACGAGGCGACCAGGCGCACCGGCTCCGAGGACGTCCTCGACCGCTACCTGCTGGCCAAGACCCGCGATCTGGTCGAGAACGTGACCGGCCGGCTCGAGGCGCTGGACTCCACGCTCGCGGCCGCCGCGCTCCGCGACTTCAGCGACGTGCTCACGAACTGGTACGTGCGCCGCTCCCGCGACCGCTTCTGGCAGGGCGTCGACGAGGACGGCCGCGGATCGGAGGCGTTCGACACGCTCTACACGGTCCTCGAGACCGTGTGCCGCGTCGCCGCCCCGCTCCTGCCTCTCGTCACGGAGCAGATCTGGCAGGGCCTGACCGGCGGCCGCAGCGTCCACCTCACCGACTGGCCGGAGGCGGACGAGTTCCCCGCCGACCCGGCGCTCGTGCATGCGATGGACGCGGTCCGCGGCATCTCGTCCACCGCGCTCTCCCTCCGCAAGCAGGCCGGGCTCCGCGTCCGCCTGCCGCTCGCGCGCCTGACCGTGGTGGTCGCCGACGCCGCCGAGCTCGCGCCGTTCGAGGCGATCCTCCGCGACGAGCTGAACGTGAAGGAGGTGTCGCTGGTGCCGCTGGTCGACTCCAGCGCCGCCGACTACGGCGTCACCTCCCGTCTCGCGGTCAACGCGCGCGCCGCCGGGCCCCGGCTCGGCAAGGGCGTGCAGACCGTGATCAGGGCCGCCAAGGCCGGCGACTGGAGCGAGACGGACGGCGTCGTCACCGCCGGCGGCGTCGAGCTGGTCGAGGGCGAGTACGAGCTCACGCTCGAGGTCGGCGGCTCGGCCGGCGACGACCGCGCCATCGCCCTGCTCCCGCGCGGGGGCTTCGTGCTCCTCGACACGGCGACCACCCCCGAGCTCGAAGCGGAGGGGCTCGCCCGCGACCTCATCCGCGCGGTGCAGGACGCCCGCAAGGCGGCCGGGTTCGAGGTCAGCGACCGGATCGTCCTGGAGGTCGTGCTCGACGAGCCGAGCCTGCAGGCGCTCGAGCCGCACGCGCTCTGGATCGCGGAGGAGACCCTCGCGACCGGATGCGCGTTCACTCCGCTCACCACGGCTCTCGAGGGCGGCGAGGGCGCGATCGCCTTCGGCCCCGCGGGCACCGCCATCATCCGCGTCGAGAAGGTCGAGGCCGCCGATGTCTGATCCGTTCGAGCCGGACGACGCCGACCGCGCGGCCGCCGACGCCGTCTACGCCGCGCTGCTGGAGCGCCTGGGCGAGGCGAGCGTCCGCCCGCGCCTCGCTCCGACCCGGCGCGCCGTCGAGATCCTCGGCGACCCGCAGCGCGCCTACCCGGTGATCCAGATCGCCGGAACCAACGGCAAGACCTCGACCAGCCGGATGATCGAGAGCCTGCTGCGCGCCCACGGGCTGCGGGTGGGCCTGTTCACCAGTCCGCACCTCGAGCGCTTCAACGAGCGCATCGTCATCGACGGAGAGCCGATCTCGGACCGGAGCCTCGCCGACAACTGGCAGGACGTCGAGCCGTACCTGCGGATGACCGACGCCGAGCTGGCCGAGCAGGGCGAGGCGCCGCTGTCCTTCTTCGAGGCGATCACCGTCCTGGCCTACGCGGCCTTCGCCGACGCGCCGGTCGATGTGGCCGTCGTCGAGGTCGGGATGGGCGGCGAGTGGGACTCGACGAACGTCGCCGACGCGCAGGTCGCCGTCTTCACGCCGATCGCCCTCGACCACATCGACCGCCTCGGCTCGACGATCGAGGAGATCGCGCGCACCAAGTCGGGCATCGTCAAGCCGCTCGCCTCGGTGGTCTCCGCGAGGCAGGTCCCGGAGGCGGAGGCGGTGCTGCGGCACGCGGCCGAGGCCACCGAGTCGACGATCGTCGTCGAGGGGGCGGAGTTCGACGTCGAGTCGACGACCGTCGCCGTCGGCGGCCAGGTCGTCACCGTCCGGGGACTCGTCACCACGTACGAGCAGCTGCTGCTGCCGTTCTTCGGCGACCACCAGGCCGAGAACGCCGCCGTGGCCGTCGCCGCGGTCGAGACGTTCCTGGGAGGCGGGACGCAGGAGCTCACCGGCGACGTCCTCGACGAGGGCTTCGCCGCCGCGACCTCCCCGGGCCGCCTGCAGCTCGTCGGACTCGCTCCGCGCACCGTCGTCGACGCGGCGCACAACCCGCACGGTGCCGCGTCCCTCGCCGCCGCTCTCGGCCGCTACTTCGACTTCGACCGCGTGACGGCCGTCCTCGGCGTGCTGGCCGAGAAGGACGCCGAGGGGATCCTCCGGGAGCTCCGCCCCGTGGTGGACGAGCTGATCGTGACCACGGCGCCGAGCGATCGGGCGATGCCCGCCGAGGAGCTCGCCGCACTCGCCCGCACCGTGTTCCCGGAGGAGGCGGTCCGCGTCGCCGACGACCCGCTCGGTGCTCTCACGGCCGGTCGCGTCCTCGCGGCGCGCACCGACAAGGGCGCCCTGCTGGTCACGGGCTCGATCACCCTCGTCGGCCGCACGATCACCGCGGCCCGCGACGAGAACTGGCTGGGCGCGTGAGGGCCGGACGCCCGCGGCGCTCGCGGACCGTCCGGGAGAGCCTCGGCTCGATCGTGCTCGGCTTCGAGGCGGTCATCGTCTTCCTCGCCACCCTGGTGGCCTTCGGGCTGAAGGCGGCCGACCCCGTGGTCGTGCTGGTCGGGGGAGCGGTGGTCTGCCTCGCGCTCGTCGCCACTCTGGGCCTGCTGAACCGGCCGGTCGGCTTCCGCATCGGCTGGGTGCTCCAGTTCGTTATCGTGGCCTCGGGCCTGCTGGTCCCGATCATGTACGTGATCGGCGCCGCCTTCGTGGCGCTGTGGACGTACTGCATGGTGACCGGCACCCGCCTCGACGCTCAGACGCGCCGGGCGGCGGAGCCCACCGACCCCACCGAAGGAGACCGCTGAACCATGGCCACCCAGGAGACCCTCGTCCTCGTCAAGCCCGACGGCGTCGCCCGCAACCTCACCGGCGAGATCCTCCGCCGCATCGAGGCGAAGGGCTACTCCCTCGTCGACGTGAAGCTCGTCGAGGCCGACCGCGAGCTGCTCGCCGCCCACTACGCCGAGCACGAGGGCAAGCCCTTCTACGAGCCGCTCGTCGAGTTCATGGAGAGCGGCCCGATCATCGCCCTGCGCATCGCGGGCGACCGCGTGATCGAGGGCTTCCGCGCCCTCGCCGGCACCACCGACCCGACCACGGCCGCTCCCGGCACCATCCGCGGCGACCTCGGCCGCGACTGGGGCCTCAAGGTCCAGCAGAACCTCGTGCACGGGTCCGACTCCGAGGAGTCGGCCGCGCGCGAGCTCGGCCTCTGGTTCGCCTGAGCCGCTCGGCCGCCTGCCTCTGACGACGTCCGTCAGAGGTAGGCGAGCACGTTCAGCCTCACCTGCGCGATCACCGCGATCAGCAGGTAGCAGAGCAGCGTGATGAACGGGACCCAGCCGTAGGCGGCACCGGCGAAGCGGCGCACCCCGGCGCGGACGGGGAACACGCCCTCACGGAGGTTGCGGAGCGTCACCAGCCAGAAGCCCGGGATGACGACGGCCCAGGTGACCATGCACCAGGGGCAGAGCGTTCCGAGCGCGAAGACGCTCGTCGCGATGAGCCAGCCCACGAACACCAGGGCCAGCAGGAAGCCGACGTTGAAGGCCGCCCAGAACCACCGGTCGAACCGGGCGCCCGCGAGCAGGCCCAGCCCCACCACGATCGGCGCGATCCAGGCCGCCAGGCCGATGAGGGGGTTCGGGAAGCCGAAGACCGCGCCCTGCGCCGAGTTCAGGTTCGCACTGCACTGCACGAGCAGGCTGAAGTCGCAGCCGAGGCCCGCATCGGGGTTCTCGAGAGCGGCGAACTTGTCGTTCGTGAGGGCGAAGGCGGCGGTCCAGCCGATCACGCCGAGGACGATCAGCAGGACGGCGAAGAGGACGGGGCGCTGCTGCATGGGGGCGTCGCGCACCCCGGGATCGCTGGACACCGGGGGATTATGGCACGCGCCGGATCGGCGCCTCTGGGAATGCGTGCGATAATCGGAGCCGTCGGTCCGGGGGACCCCGCATCGACGCGAAGAAGGTTTACCGGGCGAGCACCGGGCCACAGGAGATCGACAGCGTTCCGCGAATGGACGCGCCGGATCTCCGCTCCGCCGGGAGTCGACCGCAGGTCGCACCGCGGAGGAGCGCGTGTCGGATAGTCAGTTCCGAGAGTGCAGCTGCAACCGGAGTCCCGCGCCACGAGCGCGACGGGACCGGGGGAGCGGAAGGATTCGCGGCGGGCCGAGGCCCCTCGCACGAGAGAAGCATCCGGGAAGACGACGCGGCGGACGACCCGGCCGAGGAGTGCACCAGGAATGGTGGAAGACAACAGTACGAGCGGATCCGATCCGGACCGCGACGGGCCCCGCAGCGGGGCCAGGAAGATCAGCCGCCTCTTCGGTGGCCGCCGGGCGAGCCGGCGGACCGAGTCGAGCGCGCCAGCGACAGGGGAGACGATCATCGACAGCAACGAGACCGACCAGACCGGAGCCGAGGGCACCGAGCTGCCCGAGACCGGGAGCGCCGCGGAGGCGGCCGAGCCGTCGACGTCGACGGGCGCGGTGTTCTTCAACGCCCTCCCGCAGACCCCGGGCGCCGACCAGGAGGAGCCGCGACGGCCCGCACTGCCGAGCCCGTCGCTGCTGTTCCAGGCGCCGGTCCTGCCCGACTACGTCGAGCTGGCTCCGCTGCCTCCCCGCGGTGCGCCGCTGGGCGTCCAGGAGGAGCGCGAGAGCCCGGCCGAGGAGCAGGGCTCCGTCCGCCGCCGCTCGCGCCGCCGCAGCGGCGAGAGCGAGAGGTCCGGCTCCGACGACCCCGAGAACACCGTCGTCCGGGTCCGCCAGCCGCGCGAGCAGCGCGAGGCCCGCGAGCCCGAGCTCATCACCGAGCCGCAGCGCATCAAGGGCTCGACCCGCCTCGAGGCCAAGAAGCAGCGCCGCCGCGACGGCCGCGACGCCGGCCGGCGCCGCACGGTCGTCACCGAGTCCGAGTTCCTCGCCCGCCGGGAGGCCGTCGACCGCGTCATGGTCGTCCGCTCCAAGGAGGACAGCATCCGCATCGGCGTGCTCGAGGACGGCGTCCTCGCCGAGCACTACGTCGCCCGCTCGCAGGAGGCGTCGCTCATCGGCAACGTCTACCTCGGCCGCGTGCAGAACGTCCTCCCGAGCATGGAGGCCGCCTTCGTCGACATCGGACGCGGGCGCAACGCCGTGCTCTACTCCGGCGAGGTCGACTGGGACGCCGCGAACAACGCCGGGGGCCCCCGCCGGATCGAGCTCGCGCTCAAGCCCGGCGACCGGGTCCTCGTCCAGGTCACGAAGGACCCCGTCGGCCACAAGGGCGCCCGTCTCACGAGCCAGATCTCGCTCCCCGGCCGCTACCTCGTCTACGTGCCCAACGGCTCGATGAACGGCATCTCGCGGAAGCTCCCGGACACCGAGCGCGCCCGCCTGAAGAAGATCCTCAAGGAGGTGCTGCCCGAGAACGTGGGCGTCATCGTCCGGACCGCGGCCGAGGGCGCCACGGAGGAGCAGCTGACCGTCGACGTCGAGCGCCTGACCGCGCAGTGGACGGCTCTCAGCGCGAAGGCCGCGACCGGGCAGGCTCCCGCTCTCCTGCACAGCGAGCCGGACCTGCTGATCAAGATCGTCCGCGACGTCTTCAACGAGGACTTCGAGAAGATGGTCATCGCCGGCGACGACGCCCGCGAGACCATCGAGCTCTACCTCAGTCAGGTCGCACCCGATCTGCTCGAGCGCGTCGAGGTCTACACGGGTGAGAAGGACGCGTTCGACGAGTTCCGCATCACGGAGCAGATCGAGAAGGCGCTGGAGCGCAAGGTGTGGCTGCCCAGCGGCGGCTCGCTCGTGATCGACCGCACCGAGGCGATGACGGTGGTCGACGTCAACACCGGCAAGTTCGTCGGCTCGGGCGGGAACCTCGAGGAGACGGTCACGAAGAACAACCTGGAGGCGGCCGAGGAGATCGTCCGCCAGCTGCGCCTGCGCGACATCGGCGGCATCATCGTCGTCGACTTCATCGACATGGTGCTCGAGTCCAACCGCGACCTCGTGCTCCGCCGCCTGGTCGAGTGCCTGAGCCGCGACCGGACGAAGCACCAGGTCGCCGAGGTCACCTCGCTCGGCCTCGTGCAGATGACCCGCAAGAAGCTGGGCCTGGGACTGCTCGAGACCTTCAGCGAGAACTGCGAGATCTGCGCCGGACGCGGCGTCATCGTCCACCACGACCCCGTGCTCAAGCACCGGTCGACCGCCGCTCCGCAGCAGGAGCAGCGCCGCCGGGGCAAGGGCGGCGAGCAGCAGCCCGCCGCCTCCGGGCGCTCGAACGGCGGGCAGAACGGGCAGGGCGCGCCGGCGACCAAGCCGGTCAGCACCCACGCCATCACGGACGACGCGAAGAACGCGCTCGCGCAGATCGCCGCCAGCACCATCCACCCCCAGGCCGTGCGCCAGGCGGCGGAGGAGGCGGCCGCGCTGGTCGAGGACGCCGCCGAGACCGTCGAGGCCATGGCGCCGGAGGAGTCCGCCACGGCACCCGAGGAGCAGCCGTCCGCGCCGAGCCGTCGCGGCGAGCGTCCCGCCCGGGGCGAGCGCCGTCGTCGCAGCCGCGACCGCGAGCCGCGCCAGGAGGCCGCCGAGACGGCGACCGTCGAGCCGGCTCCCGTTGAGACCCCGGTCGAGAAGGAGATCGAGCCGGCCGCTGCCGCGCCGATCCTCGACATCCCGATCGCGCCGGTCACGCCTCCGCGCCGCGTCCGCAGCGAGGTCGCCGAGCACCTGCTCGACTCCGTGCTCGACGCTCTGCCGGCCCCGAAGCAGCCCGGCCAGGGCCGTGCGAAGAGCCGTCGCGTCACGACGGCCGCGCTCACCGGAGTCGCGGTCATCCCCGAGCAGACCCCGCGCCGCGCCGACCAGTAGCGCGACCCGGTGTCAGGAGGGCCCGGTGCCCGGCGAGAGCCGGCGCCGGGCCCTCTCGGCGTCCCGGTCGCGCCCGCGGACGCGGAGCCCGCTCCGCCTCAGCCGCTCGACCAGCTCCCGCGCGCCGACGGGGACCGCGCCCGCGGCGACGAGCTCGTCGATCCGCTCGTCGGGCACGTCGTAGTGGTCCAGGTCGAAGCCGCGCTCGGGCACGCCGAGACGGCGCGCGAAGTCGTGGAGCTCCTCGAGCGAGACGTCGCTCACGAGGTGCGCCCACAGCCGGCCGTGCGCCGGCCAGCGCGCGGCGTCGACGAGGATGGCCATTCCCCGATCGTAGGCGGCGCGCCGTCCGTCCACGTGCCTCCTCCTCGACTATCGTGACGGGGTCGCCGGTCGGGTGGACACGGCTTCGCAGTCGTGTGCGTTTGACCGTGGAGCGCGGATCCCGTACTCTTGACCGTTGGTGTGGCGCGATCCATGTGCTCACGCAGATTTCCGTTGTCGCTCCGCCCCTCACGGGGCGCGGGCCGCGGTGCCGGTTCCCTCGTGTCGTGAGGAGACGGGTACGAACCGGAAGACCGGGGCTCAGCCCCGTCCCTACAAGCCCCGGACGAGGCCTCCGCTCCGTCCAGACGAGAAACAGGTACGAGAAGTGGTTTACGCAGTTGTGCGCGCCGGCGGTCGGCAGGAGAAGGTCGAGGTCGGCACCATCGTGACGATGGACCGCGTCAAGGCCGACGAGAACGGCACCGTGCAGCTTCCTGCCGTGCTGCTCGTCGACGGTGAGTCGATCACCTCGGACGCGGCGACCCTCGCGGGCGTCACCGTCACCGCCGAGGTGCTCGAGGACCTCCGTGGTCCGAAGATCATCATCCAGAAGTTCAAGAACAAGACCGGTTACAAGAAGCGCCAGGGGCACCGTCAGGACCTCACGCGCGTCAAGGTCACTGGCATCAAGTAGTCCTGCAAAGGAATTGAGCTGACCTGCGGAGCGAGCCATCGCCCTGCAGGGCAACAGCACGGGGCTACGGCCCCCCGGTCTCGAGGAGATGAGAAATGGCACACAAGAAGGGCGCGAGCTCCACTCGCAACGGTCGCGACTCGAACGCGCAGCGTCTCGGCGTCAAGCGCTTCGGCGGCCAGGTCGTGAACGCGGGCGAGATCATCGTCCGCCAGCGCGGCACCCACTTCCACCCCGGCGCGAACGTCGGACGCGGTGGCGACGACACCCTGTTCGCCCTCTCGGCGGGCGCTGTCGAGTTCGGCAGCAAGGGCGGCCGCAAGGTCGTCAACATCGTGGCGGCCGCCCAGTAGGGTCGACCTCCTCGGCCGCACAGGCACAGGACGCAAGGGGCGGGCTTCGGCTCGCCCCTTGCGCGTTTACCGGGGCACAGCCCCCCGGCGCCGGCATCCCGGCGCCGCACGCACTCACGGACGGATTCACACCATGGTCACCTTCGTCGACAACGTCACGCTGCATCTGCGTGCCGGCCACGGCGGCAACGGCTGCGTCTCCGTCCGTCGCGAGAAGTTCAAGCCGCTCGCCGGCCCCGACGGCGGCAACGGCGGGCACGGGGGCGACATCGTCCTCGTCGCCGACCCGCAGACGACGACGCTGCTCGCCTACCACCGCCACCCGCACCGCAGCTCCGAGAACGGCGGTCCCGGCATGGGCGACCACCGCGCGGGCGGGAACGGCGAGCTCATGGAGCTCCCCGTCCCGGTCGGCACGGTCGTCAAGTCGCCGGACGGCGACCAGCTGATCGACATGGACGAGCCCGGCCTCCGGTTCGTCATCGCTCCGGGCGGGCAGGGCGGGCTCGGCAACGCCTCGCTCGCCACCACGAAGCGCAAGGCGCCCGGCTTCGCGCTGCTCGGCACGCCGGGCTGGGAGGGCGACGTCGTCCTCGAGCTGAAGACCGTCGCGGACGTCGCGCTCGTCGGATTCCCCTCGGCGGGCAAGTCGAGCCTCGTCGCGGCGATCTCGGCGGCCAAGCCGAAGATCGCGGACTACCCGTTCACGACCCTCGCGCCCAACCTCGGCGTCGTGCAGGCGGGGGAATCGCGCTTCACCGTCGCCGACGTGCCCGGTCTCATCGAGGGCGCGAGCGAGGGCAAGGGCCTGGGTCTGGAGTTCCTCCGCCACGTCGAGCGCTGCACCGCGCTCGTCCACGTGCTCGACTGCGCCACGCTCGAGCCCGGCCGCGACCCGCTGACCGACCTCGACATCATCCTCGGGGAGCTGGCGGCGTACCCCGTCGGCGACGGACAGGTGCCGCTGATCGAGCGGCCGCAGCTGATCGCGCTCAACAAGGTCGACGTGCCCGAGGCCCAGGAGCTGGCCGACTTCGTCCGGGCCGACCTCGAGGGCCGCGGCTACCGCGTGTTCGAGATCTCGACGGTCAGCCACTCGGGACTCCGCCAGCTGACGTTCGCCCTCGCCGAGATCGTCGAGAAGCACCGCCTCGAGCTCGCCGCCGTGCCGCGGGTGGAGCGCATCACCATCCGCCCCCGCGCCGTGGACGAGAAGGACTTCGAGATCCGGGTCGAGGGCGGCTCGTACGGCAACGTGTACCGGGTCCTGGGCACCAAGCCCGTGCGCTGGGTCGCGCAGACCGACTTCACGAACGACGAGGCCGTCGGCTTCCTCGCCGACCGCCTGGCCAAGCTCGGAGTCGAGAACGGCCTGTTCTCGGCTGGAGCGGTCGCCGGCTCCACCGTCGTCATCGGCCCCGGCGACGGCGTCGTCTTCGACTGGGAACCGACCCTCACCTCGACGGCCGAGCTCATCACCGCGCCCCGCGGAACGGACCTCCGCCTCGAGGACAACCGGCGCAAGACCCGCAACGAGCGTCGCGAGGACTACTTCGAGCGGATGGACGCCAAGGCCGAGGCCCGCGCGGAGCTCGAGCGCGAGCGCCAGGGCGGCGTCTGGCGCGTCGCCGACGAGGGCGACGGCACGGAGGCCGGCGAGGAGAGCTGACTCCCGCCGCCGGGGTCGTCTGCCTCTACACTGGCCGGATGCCGCAGACGACCCCCGACAGCAGTGCGCTGACCGAGCGGTTCGCCGCTTCCCGTGCCGCGTCGCGCTCCCTCCGCAGTGCGACCACCGACCTCAAGAACCGGGCTCTGCTCGCCATCGCCGACGCGGTGCGCTCGAGCGCCGCGCGCGTCGTCCCGGCGAACGAGCTCGACCTCCAGCGGGGTCGCGAGAGCGGGATGAGCGCGGGCCTGCAGGACCGCCTCCGCCTCGATGCGGCGCGCCTGGGGTCCCTCGCCGACGCCGTCGTCGCGGTCGTCGGGCTCACCGATCCGGTCGGGCAGACGGTGCGGGGATCGAACCTGCCCAACGGCGCCTCCCTCACCCAGGTGCGGGTCCCGTTCGGCGTCGTCGGAGCGATCTACGAGGCGCGCCCGAACGTCACCATCGACATCGCGGCGCTCGCCCTCAAGAGCGGGAACGCCGTGATCCTGCGTGGAGGCACGGCCGCGGAGAACACGAACCGCGTCCTGGTGGAGCTGCTGCAGGAGGCCGTCGCCTCCGTCGGCCTGCCCGCCGAGCTGGTGCAGACGGTCGACGACCACGGCCGCGAGGGCGCGAAGGCCCTCATGCGAGCGCGCGGCTACGTCGACGTCCTGGTGCCGCGGGGGAGCGCCGGCCTCATCGAGTCGGTCGTGACGGAGTCGACGGTCCCCGTCATCGAGACGGGCGCCGGAGTCGTCCACGTCTTCCTCGACGCCAGTGCCGACGAGCAGTGGGCCGTGGACATCGTCCACAACGCCAAGGTGCAGCGTCCGAGCACCTGCAACGCCCTCGAGACCCTCCTCGTCCACCGCGACGCCGCCGAGCGCCTCCTCCCGCCCGTGCTCGGCCGGCTCGCGGAAGCGGGAGTGACCGTGCACGGCGACGAGCGCGTCGCGGCGCTCTGGCCCGACGCGGTGCCCGCCACCGATGAGGACTGGTCCGCGGAGTACTACTCGCTCGACGTCGCCGTCGCTATCGTCGACGACCTCGACGCCGCGATGGCCCACATCGACCGGTACTCCACCCACCACACCGAGTCGATCGTGACGAACGACCTCCGGAGCGCCGAGCGCTTCCTCGCCGAGGTCGACTCCGCGGTCGTGATGGTCAACGCCTCCACCCGCTTCACCGACGGCGGGGAGTTCGGGTTCGGCGCCGAGGTCGGCATCTCGACGCAGAAGCTGCACGCTCGGGGCCCCATGGGCCTTCCCGAGCTGACCAGCACGAAGTGGCTGCTGCGCGGCGCGGGACAGGTCCGCGCCTAGCGCCCGGACCGGCGATCCGCCGTCGAGCGGCGTCCGGGTAGACTCGTCGGAGCCCCGCCGGGGCGACCACGACCTCCAAGGAGCACTGCATGTCCCTCGCGACGACCGTCCTCGCCGAAGCAGCGGCCCACACGGAGCTGCCGTTCCCCCCGATCGTCTTCGGCCTGATTGCCGCCGTCGCCTTCACGGCCCTCGGCTTCGTCACCTGGAGCTACCGCGACGTGGCGAACCGCCACTCGCACAAGACCGGCGCCGGCTCCCACGACCAGCACGGTCACGGACACTAGGCGGGGAGCCCAGCGATCGTGACGTCCGCCGCGAGCGGAGGCCCGCGGCGTCCGCGCATCGGCGTGATGGGCGGCACCTTCGACCCGATCCACCACGGTCACCTGGTCGCCGCCTCCGAGGTGGCCCAGTCGTTCGACCTGGACGAGGTCGTCTTCGTGCCCACCGGCCAGCCGTGGCACAAGAAGACGGTGACCTCCGCCGAGCACCGGTACCTGATGACGGTGATCGCGACGGCGTCGAACCCGCGCTTCACCGTCAGCCGCGTCGACGTGGACCGGATCGGCACGACCTACACGATCGACACCCTGCGGGACATCCACGCCGCGCACCCCGACGCCGAGCTGTTCTTCATCACCGGCGCGGACGCGGTCGCTCAGATCCTGAGCTGGAAGGACTACGACGAGCTGTGGGAGCTGGCCCACTTCGTCGCCGTCAGCCGGCCGGGGCACGTCCTCAACGTTTCGGGATTGCCGGCCCAGGACGTATCCTTGTTGGAGATTCCGGCACTGGCGATCTCCTCGACCGACTGTCGGAGCCGCGTCAACCGGGGTCATCCGGTCTGGTACCTGGTTCCCGACGGTGTCGTCCAGTACATCTCGAAGCACCACCTGTATCGGAGCACGTCATGACAGTTCAGCCCGAGGAGAAGCCGCTCACCCGGCGCGAGATCCGCGAGCGCGAGAGGCGCGAGGCCGGTGCGGCCACGACCGCCGCCGTTCCGACGACGTCCCGCCGAGCTGCCACCGCGACCGCCACCACCGCCGGCGACATGCCGGTGCTGACCCCCACCCAGGCCCTGCGGATCACTCCCGTCGAGCCGAGCCCCGCGAGCGAGCCCGACCTGCGCACCTCCTCGATGGAGATCGTCGCCACCGAGAACGCCACGGGCCGCCAGCTGACCCGTCGGGAGCTGCGCGCACTGCTGGCGCAGCAGCAGGCGGAGAAGGTCGCCGCCGCACCGGAGGCGGAGCCGCCCGCCGACGAGGAGCGGTCCGACGACGAGCGCTCCGACTACGTCGAGGGCGCCCTCGAGCGCGCCTCGGCGCTCCCGCCGACCGGGGCGGTCCCCGTGATCGAGGCGGCCGACGAGTCCCGTGATGCGGAGCCGGTGCCCGAGGGCGCAGCGGAGCAGGAGCCGGAGGGCGACGAGGACGTCGTCACCGAGGACGCCCCCGAGGCGTCCGAGGAGGAGGCGGACGAGTCCGCCACCGATGCGACCGCGGACGCCGACGAGGCCGACGCGGCCGAGGTGCACGAGGCCGAGATCGAGAGCTCCTCCTCCGACGACGAGACGCCGTCCGCGGACGCCTCCGACGAGCGGGACGCGGACGACGAGCAGCCGACGGCCGGCGAGCAGCCCGAGCAGCCGCACCTGAACACCGCGCTCTTCGCGTCGGTGGGCGGATCCCTCGACATCGCCGACGAGAAGGCCACCGAGATCACCGGGAGCTTCGAGCCGCCGATCGAGCACCTCGCCATCACCGAGGAGCTCGACAGCAAGTCGAAGGAGGAGGTGGACGCCTCGTTCGACTCCCTCATCGCGAGCGGAGTCGCCGCCACCGGTGCCGTCACCACCACCAACGCGCTGATCCTGCCGACCACGGGCCCCGGCGCGACCGTCGGCACGGACACGGGGGAGATCCTCGTCACCGGCTCGTTCGACCTCCCGCGCAGCCTCGGCTCCACGGGCCAGCACCCGAACCTCTACGACTCGCCCGATGTGGACCGCTATGTCGACCGCATCGACCGCGAGCAGCCCGCCGGCGAGTCCGAGCCGGTCCGGGCGTCCAGCGCCGTCTCCACGCACGCCGCCGGCACCTCGATGATCGCGCCGCAGAAGCGCGCCGGCGTGAGCGTCCCGGTGGTCCTCGCGATCACCGCGGCCGTCCTGCTGGTCGGCGCGATCGCGCTGTTCATCGGCGGCTTCGTGCTCAACATCTTCTGATCTCCACCACCGACACTGAAGGCTTCATGACTGCGACCGATTCCGCCCGCGCCCTGCTCCAGCTCGCGGCCACCGCCGCCGACTCCAAGGGCGGTGAGGACCTCGTCGCCCTCGACGTCTCGGGTCCGCTGCCGCTGGTCGACATCTTCCTCCTCGCCACCGGCCGCTCCGAGCGCAACGTGGTCGCGATCGCGAACGAGGTGGAGGACCGCCTGAACGACTCCGGCGCCAAGCTGCTGCGCCGCGAGGGCCGTGCGGAGGGCCGCTGGATCCTCCTCGACTTCGGCGACCTCGTCGTGCACGTCTTCCACGAGGAGGACCGCATGTACTACTCGCTCGAGCGCCTCTGGAAGGACTGCCCAACGGTGCCGTTCACCCTCGAGCAGCCTGTCGCCGTCGACTCGTCGACGTCCTCGAACTGACGAACACGCCCGGCGACAGCGCTCGATTTCACTTCACGCGAATCGTGTTGTAGTTTATTCGAGTTGCTTCCGCCGGGCGGAGACAGCGCAGGACAGCACGAAGCAAGACAGAACAGAACATGGGTCCGTGGCGCAGCTGGTAGCGCACCTGCATGGCATGCAGGGGGTCAGGGGTTCGAATCCCCTCGGATCCACCGAACAGGTCCGCACTCCTCCGGGAGTGCGGACCTTTGTCGTTCCCGGCGTTACAGGGTCCGGCGTCGTCCTGTCCGGCGCCGTCCTGTCCGGCTCAGGCCGGCGCGGCCAGCCATGACCGTGCCCGTCCGGCCACCGGGTCCCCCTGCTGGTCACGCACGGGTCGGCCCGACCGGCTCCACATGGCCGCCGCATCCGGCGAGGAATCCGGAGAGCTCGCCCCAGGCGTCCTCCCCGATCGTGGTGCCCGGGCGCCGTGCGAGATCGGCCAGAGCGTCCGTCAGCTCGTCGACTCCCGTCAGGATCCTCGTCCGTGCCGCTCCCGTGCCCTGCCATCCGGGCGCGTACGTCCTGACGTCGGGGTGGCTGTAGAGCACGGCCGTCTCGAACCACGGCGTGGGCAGACCGTTCAGGGCCAGGTGCTCCTTGAGTCTCGCGGCCTGGATCCGGACCTGCCGGGCGGGGACGTGCTGCTCGACATGCGTGCGCACCGTCCACCGCGACACCGTCCCCGGTGCGATCTGAACCGCGAAGGCCTCGGGCAGGGCGTCCTCGTCGAGGAGGACGCCGTAGGAGGGGTGGACGGTACCGGGTCGCACGCCGTCGAAGACGACCCCCTGCCAGTACTTGGCCTCGATGATGAGCGCGCCGTGCCGGGTGAGCAGCAGATGGTCGATCTGCGCGAGGAAGCGGCGCGTCGTGCGCGCCTCGACCGGTACGAAGACGACGTTCGTGGCGAGGACGCCGGACAGCCCCGCCGAGGCGCACGCCTCCCGGATCAGGGTGTGCGAGACGGCCTCGCTGCTCCAGGTCCTGGCGAGCGCGTCACGGGTCTGCTCGACCTCCTCCTGCGCCGTCTCGAGCTCGGTCCGACTGAGGTCGCGCTCGGCGTCGCGCGCGCGCGTCAATGCCTTGAGCGCCGCCTCGTGGCTCCGGTCGCGCTCGGCGATCGTGCGCTGGTGCTCCTCCGAGGCCTCCTCCGCGGCCTGCTCCGCCGCCGCTCTCGCCGCAGTGCGCCGTCGGCGGCCGGCGACGACCGTGATGAGAAGGGCCAGGAGCAGGGCGGCCGCGACGGCCCAGGGGAGGTACTCGTTCATGGTCCCCAGGCAAGCACGGACCACCGACCGTGCGCCGCGACGGCTCCCGATCGCGCCGCTCGGCGGACCGGCCGCGGTGCGCTCGCTCGTGCCCTGTCCGGACGTCTTCGTCGGCGTCCGCCTGCGCGCGCGGTGGAGACGCCGACCCTGCGCCGGCCGATCGCGCAGGCGGAGCCCTACCGCCGCCTGGCGGACGCGATGCGCGACCAGCACGAGGTCCGGCTGACCGGCGTCGAGGGCACGCTGCTGGGCTTCGTCGGCCCGCAGCCGTTCCAGGGGATCAGCGTCGCCGGCCTGCACACGCACGTCGTCGACACCACCGGCGGGATCGGCGGCCACGTGCTCGCCGCCTCCGGAGTCGCGGGCCTGATCGAGATCGAGCGGTACGGCGGCATCACCCTCCTCCTGCTGGAGTCGGACGACCACCCGCGAGCCGACTTGGACGCGGCGGCCGACGCCGGGATCCGCGCCGTGGAGACCGACCACCCGCCCTGAGCGGCCCTACCCTGGACGCATGCCCTCACTGCGCGACGTCCACGCCGTCATCGACCGTCTCTGGCCCGAGGCGGCCGCCGAGAGCTGGGACGCGCCCGGCCTGGTCACCGGCGACCCCGACGCCGCGGTGGAGCGGATCCTGCTCACGGTCGACGTGGTCTCCGACACCGTCGCGGAGGCCGTCGACGGCGGATACCAGCTCCTGGTCGCGCACCACCCGCTGCTGCTGCGCGGCGTCACCTCGATCGCCGAGGACGGCTACAAGGGCCGCCTGCTCGCGGACCTCGTCCGGGGCGGCTGCGCACTGATCTCGGCCCACACGAACGCCGACATCGTCGCGGACGGCGTCTCGGACGTGATCGCGACCCGCCTCGGCCTGACCGGCACGACTCCGATCGTCCCGGGCGCCGACCCGTCGGTCGGGCTCGGCCGGGTGGGCGATCTGCCCGAGGAGGTGACGCTCGGACGCCTGGCCGGAGCCGTGGCCGAGCTCCTGCCGGCCACCGCGGGGGGAGTGCGGGTCGCGGGCGCCTACGAGACACCCGTGCGCCGCGTGTCGCTCTGCGGGGGAGCGGGGGACTCCCTCCTGGACGCCCCCGCCGTCCGCACGAGCGACGTCTTCATCACCGCCGACCTCCGGCACCACCCGGCCTCCGAGGCGCGCGAGAAGGCCCTGCACGGCACCGGCCCCGCCCTCATCGACGTCTCGCACTGGGCGAGCGAGTGGCTGTGGCTCGACGTCGCCGCGACCGCGCTGCGGGACGCCCTGCCCACGGTCACCGTCGAGGTGAGCGAGACCCGCACCGACCCGTGGGATTTCGCGATCGTGCACTGACCTGCCGCGGGCACGGGAGAATGGACGCGGCGCGCCCGTACTGCGCGCCGGGAACGAGGACCGCCACGTGAAAGCCAGCCCCGCACACCAGCGCGAACTCCTGACTCTGGCGAGTCTGGACACGAGGGGCGCGCAGCTGCGCCACGCCCTCGCGACGCTCCCGCAGATCGCGCGGATCCAGGCGATGCAGGCCCGCGACAACGAGACCCGCCGCTCCCTCGCCGAGCGCACAGGGCGCCTCGAGGACGTGCGCACCGAGCTCGGGCGCATCGAGTCCGACGTCAGCGTGGTCGAGAAGCGGCTCACCCGCGATCGCGACCGCCTGCAGACCGCATCCGCGGCCAAGGACATCGCCGCGCTCGAGAGCGAGATCACCTCCCTCGTGAAGCGACGGGGAGACCTCGAGGACATCGAGCTGACCCTGATGGAGCGGATCGAGGGCATCGAGTCCGAGGTCGCCGCGGCTCAGGCCGAGCGCGACGAGGTCGTCGCCTCGCTCGGGACCCTCGCCGAGGAGCGCGACGCGCAGGCCGAGAAGCTCCGCGACAAGCAGGAGGCGCTCGCCCGGGACCGCGCCGACCTGGTGACGACCCTTCCGGAGGACCTGGTCGAGCTGTACGAGAAGCAGCGCGCCCGCTACGGAGTCGGCGCGGCCCTCCTCCGCGGGAAGGTGTCGGAGGGGAGCGGCGTGGCCCTCACCGAGTCGGACCTCTCCTGGATCCGCGCCTCCGCTCCGGACGAGGTCGTCCTCTGCCCCGACAGCGGCTGCATCCTGGTGCGCGGCGAGGAGTCCACGCTCGCCTGAGCCGTACACTGGACGGGCGAACGGGCCGGCAAGACGGTCGCGTCACCGCGGCGAGAGCCGTGGTGCCGAGGAACGTCCGGGCTCCGCAGAGCAGGGCGGTGGGCAACACCCACCCGGGGCGACCCGCGAGACAGTGCCACAGAGAACAGACCGCCGTCGGCTCCGGCCGGCGGTAAGGGTGAAACGGTGGTGTAAGAGACCACCAGGGGCCGGAGTGATCCGGTCCGCTCGGTAAACCTCGCCCGGAGCAAGGTCAGACAGAGGACGATGCGGCTGCTCGTCGGGTCCTCGGGTAGACCGCTGGAGGGTCACGGCGACGTGGCTCCGAGAGAGATGGCCGTCCAGCGCCCGCCGAGAGGCGCGGCGTGAACAGAACCCGGCGTATCAGCCGACCCCTTCGCCACGAGATGCCCCGCCCCGGCGGGGCATCTCGCGTCTCCGCCGGTCGCCGAGCTCGCGCTCCCGCCCGCAGGCAGCGCGACGGCCTGCCGTGGCGGTTCCGGGGTCTCGACACACCCTTGCGCGGCTACTCGTCAAGACTGGCGCAGTCCATCTCTCGCGCTGCCTCCTGCGGACGGCGCGGCGCAGCACGGCGTCCGGCAGGCGACGGTCCCGGAGGACGGTCCTGAGACGCCGCTGCGGATCGACCGCCGAGGACCAGGTGCCCCCGCCCCCGTCCTGGCTCACCGCGACCGCTGAACCCTGAAAGTCTGATCACGTCCGTCCGCCATGGCGCCACGCACCAGGCGAACCGGCGAAACGCGTGCCAGCGTTTCGTAGTAGCCGTCCGCACCCCGCTCCCCGGAACGCGTCACCTCCCGAGGCCGACCGCGCCTCGGCGGGCGGGGACCGCCGAGGAAAAAGACTCAGCCCCGTCCTGCGAGCGCGGCCGCGCCGAGGATGCCGGCGTTGTTGCGGAGCGCCGCCGGGATGATCGGGGTGCGCAGGTCGAGCAGCGGGAGGAACTCGTCGTGGTGCTTGGAGATGCCGCCGCCGACGATGAAGAGATCGGGCCAGAGCAGCGCCTCGAGGTGGGAGTAGTAGCGCTGCAGGCGCTTCGCCCAGTGCTTGTAGTCGAGGTCGTCGCGCTCCTTGGCGGCGAACGAGGCCTTCTTCTCGTAGTCGCCGCCGTGGATCTCGAGGTGGCCGAGCTCAGCGTTGGGGATGAGGATCCCGTCGTGGATCTGCGCCGTCCCGATGCCGGTGCCGAGGGTGGTCATGATGACCAGGCCCTCCTTGTCCTTCGCCGCTCCGAAGCGCGACTCGGCGTAGCCCGCCGCATCGGCGTCGTTGACGAAGAAGATGTTCCGGCCGATCGCGTCCTCGAACAGCTTCTCGGCCTCGAGGCCGATCCACTCGTCCGACACGTTCGCCGCCGACATCGTCCGTCCGTGGACGACGACGGCGGGGAAGCAGATGCCGACCGGGGTGTCCGAGGGCAGGTCCGGGATCCTCTCGAGGATCTGCTGGACGGTGGCGACGATGTCCTTCGGCGTGCCGCCCGGGGGAGTGGCGAGCTTCATCCGGTCGCTGAGCAGAGTGCCCGCGGCCAGGTCCACCGAGGCCCCCTTGATGCCCGTTCCCCCGATGTCGATTCCGATGGCGGTCGCCGCAGCAGTCATAGCGGCCATGCTAGCGAAGGGCGGGGGTGCGGACCGACGCGGGCTGCGGCGTAGGATCGCGGCATGGCTGACGGCGACGCGAACTCCTGGTGGTACAACCTCAAGGCCGGCACGGTGGAGCAGGGATTCGTGTCCCCCTCCGTCGACCGGGTGGGACCCTTCTCCTCTCGCGAGGAGGCGGAGCACGCCCTCGAGCGGCTGCACGAGAACAGCCGCAAGTGGGCCGAGGAGGACGCCGCCGAGGACCGCTGACCGCGGCTACTCGTAGCTGTGCTCGGCGCCGGGGTAGGCGCCGGACTCCACGTCGTCCCGGTACGCGGTGACCGCTCCGGTGAGCACGCCGCGCAGATCCGCGTACTGCTTCACGAAGCGGGGGATGCGGCCGGTGGTGAATCCGGCGAAATCCGTCCACACGAGCAGCTGTCCGTCGACGTGCGGTCCCGCTCCGACTCCGATCGTCGGGATGCGCAGCTCCTCCGTCACCTGACGTGCCGCGTCCGCGGGCACCATCTCGAGGACGACGGCGAACGCCCCGGCCTCCTGGACGGCTCGCGCGTCGGCGAGCAGCTGCTCGATGCCCTCGCCGCGCCCCTGGACCATGTGGCCGCCGAGCCCGTGCTCGCTCTGCGGCGTGAAGCCGATGTGCGCCATCACGGGGATGCCCGCCTCGACGATGCGCCGGATCTGCTCGGCGGAGCGGACCCCGCCCTCGAGCTTCACCGCGTGCGCGTGCGTCTCCTTCATGAAGCGGAACGCCGTGTGCAGCGCGTCGTCGGCACCCGACTCGTAGGAGCCGAAGGGCATGTCGGCGACGACGAAGGCGCGCTCGACGGCTCCGGCGACGGCACGCGCCAGCGGGATGAGCTCGTCGACGGTGACGGGCAGAGTGGTGTCGTAGCCGAGCACCGTGTTGCCGGCGGAGTCGCCCACGAGGAGGAAGTCGATCCCGGCGTCGTCGAAGATCTTCGCCGTGAGCTGGTCGTAGCTGGTCAGCCCGGTGATGCGGACACCGGAGTCCTTCGCGTTCTGGAAGTGGCGGGTTCGAACGCGTTTCACGGGCTGCGCTGACATGGGCGCCAGTCTACGGCGCGCCTCGGGCGCCCCGCGGGCCCCGGTCGGAGGCAGTAGCCTGAGGGTCGAAACAGGAGGGGTCTGGATGGACAAGCAACGGGACTTCGTTCTTCGCACCATTGAAGAGCGAGGGATCAAATTCGTTCGCCTCTGGTTCACCGACGTCGTCGGCACGCTGAAGTCGGTCGCGATCGCGCCGGCCGAGGTGGAGGGCGCGTTCGCGGAGGGGCTCGGCTTCGACGGCTCCGCCATCGAGGGCCTCACCCGCTCCTTCGAGGCCGACGTCCTCGCGCATCCGGACCCGTCGACCTTCCAGATCCTCCCGTGGCGCGGAGAGATCGACCCGACGGCGCGGATGTTCTGCGACATCACGACGCCCGACGGCCAGCCCGCCGTCGCCGACCCGCGCAACGTGCTCAAGCGCACGCTGGCGAAGGCGGCCGAGCGCGGGTTCACCTTCTACACGCACCCCGAGATCGAGTTCTACCTCCTCAAGTCGTCGTCCTTCGGCGCCGAGGGTCCGGAGCCGGTCGACTCCGCCGGGTACTTCGACAACGTCCCCGGAGGCACGGCGCACGACTTCCGCCGCCGCTCCGTGCGCATGCTGGAGGATCTGGGCATCTCGGTCGAGTTCAGCCACCACGAGGCGGGCCCCGGCCAGAACGAGATCGACCTCCGCTACGCGGACGCGCTCACCACGGCCGACAACATCATGACCTTCCGCACCGTGATCAAGGAGGTGGCGATCGAGCAGGGCGTCTACGCGACGTTCATGCCGAAGCCGCTCTCCGGGCACCCCGGCTCGGGCATGCACACGCATCTCTCGCTCTTCGAGGGCGACGTGAACGTGTTCTACGAGCAGGGCGCCCAGTACCAGCTCTCGAAGCTCGGCCGTCAGTTCATCGCGGGCCTGCTCAAGCACGCCCCCGAGATCACCGCCGTGACGAACCAGTTCGTCAACTCCTACAAGCGGCTCTGGGGCGGCGACGAGGCGCCCAGCTACGTCTCGTGGGGCCACAACAACCGGTCCGCCCTCGTGCGCGTTCCGCTCTACAAGCCCAACAAGGGGCAGTCGTCGCGCATCGAGTACCGGGCGCTGGACTCCGCGGCGAACCCCTACCTGGCGTACTCGCTGCTCCTGGCGGCCGGGCTCAAGGGCATCGAGGAGGGCTACGAGCTCCCGGCCGAGGCCGAGGACAACGTGTGGGCCCTCTCGGACGCGGAGCGCCGGGCGCTCGGCTACGGCGCTCTGCCCGCCAGCCTCGACCGCGCCATCTCGCTGATGGAGGAGTCCGAGCTCGTGGCCGAGACGCTGGGCGAGCAGGTGTTCAACTTCGTGCTGCTCAACAAGCGGAAGGATTGGGCCGAGTACCGCGCCCAGGTCACGCCGTACGAGCTGCGCAGCAATCTCGAGATGCTCTGACGCCTCGGCCATGCCCCGTGAACGCTCCCTCCGCGATGTCGCACGCCTCGGCTTCGCCGCGCTCGGCGAGACCGGGGCGCGGCTGGCCGAGGCGGAGGAGCTCGCCGGGCGGCAGCTCGAGTCGGTGCTGCCCTCCTTCGCCCGGGTGGCGGACCCGGACGAGGCGCTGCTCGCTCTGATCGACCTGCTGCGGCGGCACCGCGACCGCATGGACGCGGTCCTCGCCGACGACGAGGCACTGACCCGGCTGCTTCTGGTGGTGGGGGCCTCCTCCGGCCTCGCCGACTTCCTCCAGCGCCGGCCCGACGAGCTGGCCAGCGTGCTCGAGCCGGTGCGCACGCTCCCCGGGCGCGCCGAGATGAAGGCCGAGCTGCTCGAGTCGGTCGGCGCCGTCGACGGCTTCTCGTCGCTCCGGGAGGAGGCGGGCTGGACGGCGCTGCGCGTCCGGTACCGCCGCCTCCTCACCAGGATCGTCGTCCACGATCTGAGCCAAGCCGACCCCGTCGCGGCGATCGACCGGGTGACGAGGGCGCTGGCCGACCTCGCCGGAGCCGCGCTGGAGGCGTCCCTCGCCGTGGCGCGGACCGAGCTGGTCGAGGGCACGGGCCCAGGCCGCTTCGGCCGGGACGAGGTCGCCGCCACCCGCTTCGCCGTCATCGGCATGGGCAAGGCAGGAGCGTCCGAGCTCAACTACGTCAGCGACGTCGACGTGATCTTCGTCGCCGAGGGCGACCCGGAGAAGGAGCTGACGAACGCCCGTGCGATCGACGTCGCCACCCGGCTCGCCGTGCTCCTCATGCGCGGGACCTCCGCGCTGGCGATGGAGCCGGAGCTCTGGGAGGTCGACCCGAACCTGCGCCCGGAGGGCAAGCAGGGCGCGCTCGTGCGCACCCTCGAGTCGCACATCACCTACTACGACCGGTGGGCGAAGAGCTGGGAGTTCCAGGCGCTGCTCAAGGCGCGTCCGCTCGCCGGCGACCAGGAGCTGGGGCGGGCGTACGTCGACGCGGTCGCGCCCAAGGTCTGGTCGAGCGCCTCCCGCGAGAACTTCGTCGAGTCGGTGCAGCGGATGCGGGAGCGGGTCACCGAGAACATCCCGCAGAACGACGTCCACTACCAGATCAAGCTCGGGCCCGGCGGCCTGCGCGACATCGAGTTCACGGTGCAGCTGCTTCAGCTCGTCCACGGGCAGACCGACGACGAGATCCGCATGCCCGGGACTCTCCTCGCCCTGGGCGCCCTCGCCGACCGCGGGTACATCGGCCGCTCCGCCGCCGAGGAGTTCGCGCAGGACTACCGGGCACTCCGGCTGCTCGAGCACCGCCTCCAGCTGCGGCGCCTTCGGCGTACGCACCTGATGCCGCGGGACGAGCACGAGCTGCGGACCCTCGCCCGCTCCAGCGGGCTCGCCCGCACGGCGGAGGAGCTGCTGAGCGTCTGGAACGGGATCAAGCACCGCGTCCGGGGCCTGCACGAGCGCCTGTTCTACCGTCCGCTGCTCTCCGCGGTCGCCGCGCTCTCCGACGGCGGTGCCGAGCTGTCCACCGGCCAGGCGGAGGCGCGCCTCGCCGCCATCGGCTTCGCGGACGCCCGCGGGGCGCTCGGTCACATCGCCGCGATGACCTCGGGCGTCTCGCGCCGCGCGAGCATCCAGCGCCACCTCGTGCCGGTGATGCTGCAGTGGTTCGCCGACGGACCGGACCCCGACTACGGCCTGCTCGCGTTCCGGCGCCTCAGCGACGCACTGGGCGGGACGCCCTGGTTCCTCCGGATGCTGCGCGACTCGTCCGGAGCCGCCAAGCGGCTCACCACGGTGCTCTCCGGATCGCGCTTCGTCGGCGAGCTGCTCGACCGCATCCCGGAGTCGGCGGCCTGGCTCGAGGACGACGACGCCCTCCGCCCCCGCAGCGCCGCCCAGCTCGCCGAGGAGGTGCGCGCCGTGCTCGCCCGGCACGAGACGCCCGACGCGGTCGCCTCGGTCCTCCGCTCGATGCGCCGGCGCGAGGTGCTGCGGACCGCCATGGGTGGCGTGCTCGGCCTCAGCTCGATCGAGGAGATCGCGACCAGCCTCACCGACATCATCAGCGCACTGCTGGGCGGCGTGCTCGCCGCCATCCGGCGCGGCAGTGCGACCCGGCCCGGCGCCGACGCGGAGTTCGCGATCATCGGCATGGGCCGGTACGGAGGGGCGGAGCTGGGGTTCGGCTCCGACGCCGACGTGATGTACGTCCAGCGACCCGGCACCGCCGAGCCGCACCAGGCCCAGCTCTACTCGCAGTTCGTCGTCGCCGAGCTGGTCCGGCTCACGGAGGACTCCCGCCTGCCACTCGACCTCGACGCCGACCTGCGGCCCGAGGGCAAGAACGGGCCCCTCGTGCGCTCCCTCGACTCCTACCGCGCCTACTACGCCCGCTGGTCGCTGACGTGGGAGGCGCAGGCGCTGCTCCGGGCGCGGGGAGTAGCGGGGGACCAGGCGCTCATCGAGGACTTCGAGGAGCTGGCCGACGGGGTCCGCTACCCGGGAGCGGTCTCCGACCGTGACATCCGCGAGGTGAAGCGGATCAAGGCACGGGTCGAGAGCGAGCGTCTGCCGCAGGGCGCCGACCCGCGCCGTCACCTCAAGCTCGGCCGCGGATCGCTGAGCGACGTCGAGTGGCTGGTGCAGCTCCTCCAGCTGCAGCACGCGCGGCGGACCCCGGCGCTCCGGACGACCTCGACCCTCACCGCCCTCGCGGTCGCGGAGGAGGAGGGCATGATCGGCCCGCAGGACGCGGATCGGCTGCGCGCCGCGTGGATCCTCGCGTCCCGTGTCCGCTCGGGCACCACGCTCTGGGGCAACCGCACCAGCGACGTCCTCCCGACCGACCGCCGGCAGCTCGAGGGCGTCGCGCGCCTGCTCGAGTATCCGGCCGGGTCCGCGACGGCACTAGAGGACGACTACCTCGGCGTGACCCGCCGCTCCCGCGCGGTCTTCGAGCGCCTGTTCTACGGGCCGGCCGCGGGAGACGCTCCCTCCTACCGCTGACGCCCGCGCGCCGCGGACGGCGAAGGACCGCCCCTCCGAGGAGGAACGGCCCTTCGGCAGTGCTGCGGGATCAGACCCCGTAGTACAGCTCGAACTCGAACGGGTGAGGACGCTGCGCGAGGGGCTTGATCTCCTTCTCGCGCTTGTACTCGATCCAGGTGTCGATGAGCTCCTGAGTGAACACGCCGCCCTGGAGGAGGAAGTCGTGGTCGGCCTCGAGGGCGTCGAGCGCCTCGCCCAGGGTCGCGGGGACCTGCGGGATGAGCTTCGCCTCCTCGGGGGGCAGCTCGTAGAGGTCCTTGTCGACCGGCTCGTGCGGCTCGATGCGGTTCTTGATGCCGTCGAGGCCCGCCATCAGCTGGGCGGCGAACGCGAGGTACGGGTTGCCGGAGGCGTCGGGCGCACGGAACTCGATGCGCTTGGCCTTCGGGTTCGTGCCCGTGATCGGGATGCGGATGGACGCGGAGCGGTTGCCGGCCGAGTAGACCAGGTTGACCGGCGCCTCGAAGCCCGGGATCAGGCGGTGGTACGAGTTGACCGTCGGGTTCGTGAACGCGAGGACGGCGGGGGCGTGCTTGAGCAGTCCGCCGATGTACCAGCGCGCGAGGTCCGAGAGACCGCCGTAGCCGTTCTCGTCGTAGAAGAGCGGCGTGCCGTCGTTCCACAGCGACTGGTGGGTGTGCATGCCCGAGCCGTTGTCGCCGAAGAGCGGCTTCGGCATGAACGTGGCGGTCTTGCCCCACTGCTCGGCCGTGTTCTTGACGATGTACTTGAACTTCAGGATGTCGTCCGCCGCGTGGACCATCGTGTCGAAGCGGTAGTTGATCTCGGCCTGGCCGCCGGTGCCCACCTCGTGGTGCGAGCGCTCGAGGATGAGGCCGGCGTCGATCAGCTTGAGGCAGATGTCGTCGCGGAGGTCGGCCTGCTTGTCGACGGGGCTCACCGGGAAGTAGCCGCCCTTGTAGGGCGTCTTGTTGCCGAGGTTGCCGCCCTCCTCGACGCGTCCCGAGTTCCAGGCGCCCTCGACCGAGTCGACGGAGTGGAACGCGGAGTTCTGCGTGATCTCGTAGCGGACGTCGTCGAAGATGTAGAACTCCGCCTCGGGGGCGAAGAACGCGGTGTCGGCGATGCCGGTCGACGCGAGGTACTTCTCGGCCTTCTTCGCGACCTGACGCGGGTCCTTGGAGTAGATCTCGCCGTTGCGCGGGTTGTAGATGTCGAAGACGAGGATCAGCGTGCGCTCGACGCGGAACGGGTCCACGTAGGCGGTGGTCACGTCAGGGATCAGCTGCATGTCCGATTCGTGGATGTTCGCGAATCCGCGGATCGAGGACCCGTCGAAGAGCTGACCGACGGAGAAGAACTCCTCATCGACAGTCGAGGCGGGGATGTTGAAGTGCTGCTGGACACCGGGGAGATCGGTGAACCGGATGTCGAGGAACTTGACGTCCGTGTCCTTGATGAACGAGAGCACCTCGGAAGAATCTTTAAACATGCAAAGGTCTCCAATGGCGTGACGGGGTGCTGCAGAGCGCAGCCGTTCCAGGGTAGTGACGGGGGGTTTCCCCACCGTGTCCCTGTTGTTTCCGACATGTTACGGGGCCGGTCCGGGGTCGGGCTCCACGTCGTCTGCCGGACCACCCGCTCCTCGGTCCGCTCCGAGACGCCGCGGATAGGATCGGAGGATGCCAGCCGCCGACCGCAGGACCTTCGCCGACGCCGCCCCGAGCTCGTACCCGGGGGAGCGTCTCGGCCTCCCCCGAGAGGGCCGCCTCTCGGTCGGACGGTCCGGCCGCCGCATCGCCGCCCTGGCCGTCGACTTCGCCGTCGCCGCTCTGCTGTCGCTCGCGTTCTTCGACTACGACCGCTGGGCGAGCCTGCTGCTGTTCGTCCTGCTGCAGGTCGTCTTCATCCCCACCATCGGCGGCAGCATCGGGCACCGCCTGCTCGGGATGCGCGTCATCCGTCTCGGCGGGGGCTGGGTCGGCGTGTGGCGCCCGATCGTGCGCTCTGTGCTGCTGGCCGTGCTGGTGCCGGCGCTCGTCTGGGACTCGGACCAGCGCGGCTTCCACGACAAGGTGGCCGGGACGGTTCTCGTCCGCTACTGACTCGCGCCGCAGACGCGACAGGCCAGCCGGGAGAGATCCCGACCGGCCTGTCGCGTCGTGCGTCAGCGCGATCGCTGAGGGCGCACCTTGAAGGGGTCGACGCCCTTCGGGATGGGCAGCGACGTGTTGAGCGAGGAGAGCCGGTTCTTCACCGCGAGGACCTCGGCCTTGGTGAGGACCTTCTTCGTCTTCGAGAGGCGGCTCGGCACCTTGTGCAGCGGAGTCGCATCGGCGTCGGAGCCGACGTGCACGAAGGTGACGGGGACGTTCGGCAGGATCCGCGACACCTTGCGCCGCTCGTCCTCGAGCATGCGCTTGGTCCGGGAGGCGGGGCCCTCCGCGATCAGCACGACGCCTCCGCGGCCGACGGCGCGGTAGACGGCGTCCTGGGTCTTGCCGTTGACGGCGACGGGCATCTCCCCGCCGGTCCAGGTGCCGCGCAGTCCGCTGCGCAGGACGGCGCCGACCGCGCCGGGCTGCCCGGCGATCTGCCCGTAGGCGGCGCGCTCGGCGCGGCGCGAGAGCACGGCGAGTCCGGCGACCAGGCCGGCCATCACGCCCACGATGATCCACAGCGCGATCACGAAGCCGTTGCCGTTGCCGAGCAGGATGCCGAGGAGCACGCCGAGCAGGATCGGGAGCAGGAGCGCGAGGAGGATGATCCAGACGGCGCTGCTGTCGTAGCGGCGGGTCATCTGGAACACCTGCCACATCTGCTTGAGACGTCCGGGTTCCTTGACCGCCTTCGTCGACGGTTCCGTGCTGCGTGCCATGACGTCAAGGATACCGAGCGGGAGCGCGGCGGCGGACCCCGGACGCGGATCCGACTCCTCCACAGAGGGCACGTGCGCCGATCCCTCCACCGATCGGGATCGGCGGGCGTCCTCCGCCTCGGCCTGCGGTCAGGCTCGCCTCATGACGAGCAGCGGGACGGTCCAGGGCCGGAGGATCGGCGGAGCGCGGACGGGGAGGCGGTGGACGCCTGCGCCGGACGCCGCACCGTCGGCCGAGCGGACGATGCGGCCGCGGGAGGCCGAGGCGCTGCAGGCGTCGCCGGTGGCTCGGCTCGCCGAGCACCGCCACCGCGAGAGCATCGTCCGGGTGGAGTCGTCTCCGAGGAGGTGCATCGTGTCGACCGCCCCTCCCGTCGTCGCCACGCTCGAGTGGTTCCTGCGGGTCGAGCGGGGGATCGGACTCGGCGCCGCGGTCACCCTCCTCGCCCCCGTGGTGGGCGCGGTCCGCTCGGCCGCGCTCGAGGGAGCATGGCTGGCTCCGACGACGGACGACATCGGCTTGACGGAGAAGGGTCGGCCCCTGCTGCTGCTGACGACGCCCGCCGTCGACACCCCGCGTGCGGCGCGCGACGCGCTGCAGCGGGTCCTGGAGCGCCTCGGGATGCTCTGCCCGGAGCTGCCGGTCGCCGCCCTCGCGCGGCACCGCGACCTGCTGGCGCTGGAGGGCAACCTCTACGGACTCGCGGATCCGCAGGGGATAGGCGAGGCGGTGCGGGCGCTGCCGACGTCCGGCGCGGATGCACGGGGTCGGGAGGCGGTGCCTGCTCCGACTGCCCGGCACCGGCGGGTCCATCCGCTCGACGGCTGGCAGGACCGCCTCCGGGCGTTCGTCGTCCGGCGTCGGGGACCGCTCTCGGTCGGGACGGCGATCGTGCTGGGAGCGGTGCTCGCCGGTTCGCTCGCGGGCGGGCCCGATCGGCAGGTGCAGGATGCGGAGGCGTCGACCGCAGCCGCGCCCGTTCCGGCTCGGTCGGCTCCGCCGGCGGTGGCGACCGCGGCACCGCCGGCTCCGGTCGCGGCGACCTCACTCGACGCCGAGCAGGCGGCGGAGGTGCTGATCGACGCGGTTCGCGCGTGCGGGGACCGGGAGTGCGCCCGCGGTCTGGTCACGGCGGACTCGCCGCTCGGCGACGCAGCGGACGGCCCCGCCTCCGCTGTCCCGGCGACGGGGGAGGCGTCGGCCGTCCTCGTCGACGTGAACGGGGCATCGGCGGTCGTGCACCTCCGGACGGCCCCGGGGACGACAGCGGCCTCCGTCCTGATCATCAGGACGGAGGCCGGCTGGCTCATCCGCGACGTCTACACCGGAGCGACCTCGTGAGAGGCGCGCTCAGGGGGAGCGTGTCAGATGCCGAGGTCGTTCTCGAACGAGCCCTCCTCGAGGCGCTCCTTGATCGCGACCAGGAAGCGCGCCGCGTCGGCTCCGTCGACCGTGCGGTGGTCGTACGAGAGCGCGAGGAAGACGGTCGAGCGGATCGCGATGGCGTCAGCACCGTCCACCTGCACGACGGCCGGCTTCTTGGTGACGATGCCGGTGCCGAGGATCGCGGTCTGCGGCAGGAACACGACGGGAGTGTCGAACAGGGCCCCGCGCGAACCGGTGTTGGTCAGCGTGAAGGTGCCGCCGGCGAGCTCGTCGGGCTTCAGCTTGTTGTTGCGGGTGCGCTCGGCCAGGTCTCCGATGGTGGAGGCGATCTGCGCGAGGTTCAGCTCGGACGCGTTCTTGAGGACCGGGGTCAGCAGGCCGCGCTCGGTGTCGACAGCGATGCTGATGTTCTCGTGGTCCGGGTAGACAATCGACTCGCCGTCGAGGGTCGAGTTGATCACCGGGTAGGCCTTGAGCGCCTCGGCCGCCGCGAGGGCGAAGAACGGGAGGAAGGACAGCTTGGCGCCGGTCTTCTCCTGGAAGCTCTTCTTGACCGAGTCGCGGAAGCGGGCGACCGCCGTGACGTCGACCTCGATGACCGAGGTGAGCTGGGCGCTCGTCTGCATCGACTCGACGGCGCGCTGCGCGAGGACCTTGCGCAGGCGAGACATCGGCTGCGTGGTGCCGCGGAGGGGCGACGTCTCGAGCGGGGTGCGCGCGGCCTTGGCGGCTGCGGCGGCGGGCGCCGAGACCGGGGCGGCCGGAGCCGACTTGGCGGCCTCGACCGCGTCGAGGACGTCCTGCTTGCGGATGCGGCCGCCGACTCCGGTTCCCGTGAGGGTGGAGAGGTCGATGCCGTTCTCGCCGGCGAGCTTGCGCACGAGCGGGGTGACGTAGCCGGGGTTGGAGTCGGTGGGCTCCGGGGAGGCGGCGGGCGCGGCGGCAGCGGGGGCCGGCGCGCCCGCCGCCTCCCCGGAGCCCACCGACTCCAACCCCGGCTACGT
>NZ_PSVA01000060.1:0-631 GCF_002932155.1 Rathayibacter sp. AY1F9
TCCGACCATCCTAGAGCCCGGTGGAGCGCTCTCTCGCCCCGGAACGCGGGACACCGCACTCCGGACGACCGCGAGGCGCCGCCTCCCCGGCCGGACACCGCGGTGAGGGCGGTGTCCGGGCGGCGGAGGCGGCGCCTCGGAGGAGAGCAGCGGAGCGCAGGCGCGGTCGGCCGGCGCTTCCCGATCAGGCCCGGTGGGCGCCGTGCCCGTCGCGGGGGGGAGCGGTGCGGATCGAGTCCGTCCGGACGTCCGGCTCGATGCTGCCCGCGGCCAGGTCGGCCACGGCGCGCGCGGCCAGCTGCGGGTCCGTGAGGCGCAGCTCCTCCGCGCTGTCCTCGGCCGCGAGGTCGTGCGCCTCCTGCATGGCCGACTTCGCCCGCAGCGGCGGGGTCTTGAGGAACCACGAGAGCACGAAGGCCAGCAGGACCACGCCCAGCGCGACCTGGAACACGGTCACGGTCGCGTCGTTGAACCCGGTCAGGAACGGGGCCGACAGGGCGCGGTCCGCGGTGTTCAGGAACGACGTGTCCCCGTCGAGCGCGGAGCCGATCGCGGCGGTGTCCTGCGACTGCAGTAGCTTCAGGATCCCGGCGTTGGCCGGATCCGCGGCGACGGCGGGGTCGGTGGCGGC
>NZ_PSVA01000007.1:0-132858 GCF_002932155.1 Rathayibacter sp. AY1F9
GCTCGCTGAGGGCGCTCTCGTCCTCGACGAGCAGGATGCTGGTCACGCGTGTTCTCCTATCGGGGCGGTCGCCGCGAAGGGCGTCCGGGCGGGGTCGGCCGTCGGGGTGACGGTCGGCGTCGCGGAGGGAGCGGGGGTCAGCGTCGAGTAGGCCTCGAGGGCGTTCGTCAGGACGGGGACGAGGAGCTCCTTGCCCTGCTCGGAGCCGTACTGGAAGTAGACGGGGAGCAGGCCGCCGGGGATCGTGTCGATGTCGTCCATCTGGACGGCCTCGGTGCTGTCGGGGCGGACCTCGGTACGGCCGGGGACGGCGTCGACGGTGTCGCTGGTGCGGCCCGCGGAGCCCTCGTACTGCACCTCGACGCTCAGCGCCTCATCGGTGGAGTTCACGAGCGTCACGATCAGGGTGCCGGCCTCGCCGTCGTCCGAGACGATCATCGCGTTGCGGATGGCGAGATCGCCGATCGTCGCGCCGACTCCGTCGCTCGGGTCGTAGATCTTGCGCGTCGCCTGCGGGGCGACGAGGTTGCAGCCGGCGGTAGCGAGGGCGACGCCGACCGCGAGAACGACGGATGCAGCGATACGCGCCTTCACAGGAACCTCCAGATCGTCGGCCCCGCTCGCCCCGGACAGGGCGACTTCACTGTGCACGAGCCGACACCAGGCTAGCGTAGCGAGCACCGCGGCTCCGCCCGTCCGGACTCCCGTCCCGCTCGGCGCGCATGGTAATCTGTCCGCCGCTGAAAGGACGTCGCATGCAGTTCGAGGTCGGAGAGACGGTCGTCTACCCCCATCACGGAGCCGCCACGATCGCCGAGGTGAAGACCCGGACGATCAAGGGCCAGGAGAAGACGTACCTGAAGCTCCGCGTCGCGCAGGGCGACCTCGTCATCGAGGTGCCCGCCGACAACGTCGACCTGGTCGGCGTCCGCGACGTCATCGGCCGCGAGGGTGTCGAGCGCGTGTTCGAGGTCCTGCGCGCCGAGGTCGTCGAGGAGCCGACCAACTGGTCGCGCCGCTACAAGGCCAACCTCGAGAAGCTCGGGTCCGGCGACGTCGTCAAGGTCTCCGAGGTCGTCCGCGACCTCACCCGCCGCGACCGCGACCGCGGCCTCTCGGCGGGGGAGAAGAGCATGCTCGCCAAGGCCCGCCAGATCCTCGTCTCCGAGCTCGCCCTGGCCGAGAAGACCGACGAGGACGCCGCCTCCGTGCTCCTCGACGAGGTCCTCGCATCCTGAACGGTCCGGCCGGCGCGCCGACCGCGGCCGTCGTCGTCGTCGCCGCCGGCAGCGGCACGAGGCTCGGCCGCGAGCGCCCCAAGGCCTACGTCGACTGCGCGGGGAGGACGATCCTCGAGCGCAGCCTGCGCACGGTGCTGCTGCTCGCGGAGCCGGTCCAGATCGTCGTCGTGGCTCCCGCCGCCCTCCTCGAGGAGACGGCCGCTCTCGCGCATGCCGCCGGCGCCCCGGACGGCTCCGTCAGCGTCGTCGCCGGAGGCGCCAGCCGCCAGGAGTCGGTCGCTCGGGGGCTCCGGGCGCTCGGCCCGGCCGTGGAGACGGTGCTCGTGCACGACGCCGCCCGCGCCCTCACGCCCGTCGACCAGTTCGAGCGGGTGATCGCGGCGGTCCGGGAGACGCGCGGTGGAGTGATCCCGGGTCTGCCGGTCACCGACACGATCAAGCGCATCCGCGCCGACGGCGGGATCCTCGGCACGGTGGACCGCTCCGAGCTCGCCGCGGTGCAGACGCCGCAGGGCTTCCCGCGCGCGCTCCTCGACGAGGCCTACGCCTCGGCGGAGGAGGACTTCACCGACGACGCGGCGCTCCTTGCCTCGCGCGGCAGTCCCTCGATCGTCGTCGCCGGCGACCCGCTCGCCTTCAAGATCACCACCCCCTGGGACCTGGCCCGCGCCGAGCAGGTGCTCGCACCGCCGCCCGTCGTGGTCGTGCCGCGCGTCGGCATCGGCACGGACGTGCACGCGTTCGACGACGCGTCGCCGCTCTGGCTCGCCGGGCTGCACTGGCCGGGGGAGCGGGGCCTGTCCGGGCACAGCGACGGCGACCCGGTCGCCCACGCGATCTGCGACGCGCTCCTGGCGGCGGCGGGTCTCGGCGACATCGGCTCCCGCTTCGGCACGGCCGACCCGCGCTTCGCGGACGCCCACGGCGAGGTCTTCCTCCGCGCGACCCGCGAGCTGGTGGAGTCCGCCGGCTTCGCCATCGGCAACGTCTCGGTGCAGCTCATCGGCAACCGCCCGAAGTTCTCGCCGCGGCGCGAGGAGGCGCAGAGGCTGCTCTCGGAGCTGCTCGGCGCACCGGTCAGCGTCGCCGCCACCACCTCGGACGCGCTGGGCTTCACCGGCCGGGGCGAGGGGGTCGCCGCGACCGCGACGGCACTCGTCCTCCCCACCCCCGCTGTCACCCGGTAGTCCCCGGGCGGAGCCGCCGACCCGGCCGGGAGCGGTCCGCCCGGTAAACTCGCCCGCGTGACTCTGCGACTGCATGACTCGAAGGCCCAGGCCCTCGTCGATTTCGTCCCCCTCCGCGAGAACGAGGTCGGGATGTACGTCTGCGGACCCACCGTTCAGTCCTCGCCCCACATCGGGCACCTGCGCTCCGCCCTCGCCTACGACCAGCTGCGCCGCTGGCTGGCGTACCGCGGCTTCCAGGTCACCCTGGTGCGCAACGTCACCGACATCGACGACAAGATCCTCGCCATCGCCGAGGACGCGCGGCGTCGGGTGCCCGAGGGTGCGCCGGTCGAGCAGTGGTGGGCGCTCGCCTACCGCGTCGAGCTCGAGTTCACCGCCGCGTACACGGCCCTCGGCATCCTCCCGCCGACCTACGAGCCGCGCGCGACCGCGAGCATCGCCGAGATGATCACCCTCATCCAGACCCTGATCGAGCGCGGTCACGCCTACCCGGCGCCCGACGACTCCGGCGACGTCTACTTCGACACGCGGTCCTGGCCGGACTACGGCTCGCTCACCCACCAGCGCCTCGAGAGCATGGAGGCGGCGACCGACGCCGACCCGCGCGGCAAGCGCGACCCGCACGACTTCGCTCTCTGGAAGGGCGCCAAGCCGGAGGAGCCCGAGTCGGCCGCCTGGGCCTCGCCGTGGGGCGCCGGGCGCCCCGGCTGGCACATCGAGTGCTCCGCGATGTCGACGAAGTACCTCGGCACCCAGTTCGACATCCACGGCGGCGGGCTCGACCTGCGCTTCCCCCACCACGAGAACGAGCTCGCCCAGTCCAGCGCCGCCGGCCACGCCTTCGCCAGCTACTGGCTGCACAACGGCCTCGTGTCCGTCATCGGCCAGAAGATGAGCAAGTCGCTCGGCAACTCGGTGTTCGCCTCCGAGCTGCTCGAGGCGGCCCGCCCGCTCGTCGTCCGCTACTACCTCGGCTCGGCCCACTACCGCTCCACCCTCGAGTTCCACGACGGGGCCCTCGAGGAGGCCGAAGCGGCGCTGGAGCGGATCGAGGGCTTCCTCGAGCGCTCCCGCCGCCGCCTCGACGGCACGCGGTTCGCCGCGCTCGGCGAGCCGGTGGTTCCGGAGGAGTTCGCCGAGGCGATGGACGACGACCTGTCCGTCCCGCAGGCCATCGGCGTCCTGCACGAGACCGTGCGCGCCGGCAACGCCGCCCTCGACGCCGAGGACCTCGGCTCCGTCTCGGCCCTGCGCACCCAGGTGCTCGCGATGGCGGCCGTGCTCGGCATCGACCCGGAGGCGCCCGAGTGGGCGCGCTCCGACGACGAACCCTCGTACCGCGCGCTCAGCGTGCTGGTCGACCGCCTGGTCGCCGAACGCCAGACCGCGCGCGAGCAGCGCGACTGGGCGAGCGCCGACCGCATCCGAACCGATCTCGCCGCGGCGGGAATCACGATCGAAGACACCCAGACGGGTGCGCATTGGAGTCTCGATGGCGAATAAGCCCGGCCGCCCCGGAGCGGTCCGAAAGAAGAGCAAGGGCAAGGCCGTCGGTTCCGGCGGTCAGGGCCGTCAGGCCCTCGAGGGCAAGAAGCCCACGCCCAAGGCCGAGGACCGGCCCTACCACCCCGCAGGCAAGGCGAAGCTCGCGCGCGAGCGCTTCGTCGCCGCAGGCGGCAAGGGCCGCCCCGGCGGAGCCCTCTCCGCGGCCGCCCGCGGACAGGGGCGCCCCGCTCCGTCGCGCAAGCCCAAGAGCGGCGACGACTTCGAGATGGTGACGGGCCGGAACTCGGTCCTCGAGGCGCTGCGCGCCAGCATCCCGGCCACCACCCTCTACCTCGCGACCCGCATCGAGATGGACGACCGGGTCAAGGAGGCGCTCAAGATCGCCACCGCCCGCGGCCTTCCCGTGCTCGAGGTCATGCGCCCGGAGCTCGACCGCCTCGCCGGCCCGGACTCCGTGCACCAGGGCCTCGTGCTCAAGGTGCCGCCCTACGAGTACGCCCACCCGAGCGACCTGCTCGAGCGCAGCGTCTCCCGCGGAGCGGTCCCCCTCCTCGTCGCCCTCGACGGCATCACCGACCCGCGCAACCTCGGAGCGATCATCCGCTCCGTCGCCGCGTTCGGCGGACAGGGCGTCATCGTCCCGCAGCGCCGCTCCGTGGGCCTCAACTCCGCCGCCTGGAAGACCTCCGCCGGAGCCGCCGCACGCATCCCCGTCGCGATGGCGTCCAACCTCACCGCCATGATCAAGGACTTCAAGCGCGCGGGCGTCTTCGTCATCGGACTCGACGGCGACGGCGACGTGATGCTCCCCGGCCTCGAACTCGCCGACCGGCCGCTCCTCGTCGTCGTCGGCAGCGAGGGCAAGGGCCTCTCCCGCCTCGTCACCGAGCAGTGCGACGCCGTCGTCTCCATCCCGATCAGCTCCGCCACCGAATCCCTCAACGCCGGGATCGCGGCGTCGGTCGCGCTCTACGAGATCTCCAAACTCCGCTCCGCCTCCGAGTAGCGCGGGCACCGGCACGGCGATCTGCGGCGTTGTCGTCGGGCGCGATACCGCCGGTATCGCTTCCTCCTCCGCCTTGCAGCTCACCGCGCCGGCACCCGCGCTACGGGTCTGGATGTCAGAGGCGCCGCCTGCGGCGAGCGGATCGAGGGGCGCCGCCTGCGGCGAGCGGACCGAGTGCGCCGCCTGCGACGAGCGAGCCGGGGGGATGCGAAGAGGGCCCGTGCTGACAGCACGGGCCCTCTTGCGGTGGTGGGGTCAGACGTTCTTGGTCCAGTCGACGTCGGCGTCCTCGTCGGTGAGCTCGGCGTCGCCGGACTCGTCGAGGACGAGGTTCGGGAGGGTCAGCGCCTCGGTGGGAGGAGCGATGACCGTCGCCTCGTCGCGGCGGTGACGCAGGATGTCGTTCACGTAGGCGGTGACCGCCTCCGCCAGGGGGACGTCGCGCGCCTGCTGCTGCGACATGAACCAGCGGTGCTCGAGCAGCTGGTGGAACATCTCGGCCGGCTCCAGGCGGCCCTTGAGATCACGGGGGATCGAGCGGATGACCGGCTCGAACACCTGCGCCAGCCACTCGTGCGCCACCATCTCCTCGTCCAGGCCCTGCTTGTCGTAGGTCGCCGTGTACGAGTCGAGGTCGTTGAGCAGGCGCCGCGCCTGGTTCTCCTGCGCGTCCAGCCCGGTGAGACGGAGCAGCCGCCGCTGGTGGTGGCCGGCGTCGACCACCTTCGGCTGGATGCGCACCGTCGACCCGGCCTCGTCGGTCTTGATCGCGAGCTCCTCGATGTCGAAGCCCAGCTCGTTCAGCCGGTTCACGCGGTCGTTGATCCGCCAGCGCTCCGACGTCGCGAACGACTCGGCACCGGTCAGCTCCTTCCAGAGGCTGCGGTACGCCGCGACGATGCCGTCGGAGACCGTGATCGGGTCGAGGTCGTCGTCGACGCGACCGCCGGCCTCGAGGTCGAGCAGCTCGCCGGCGATGTTGACGCGGGCGATCTCCAGATCGTTCTCGCGCTGGCCGTTCGAGAGGCCGCCCGAGTAGAGCTGCCCGGTCTCCGCATCGACCAGGTAGGCGGCGAAGGCGCCGGCATCGCGCCGGAAGAGAGTGTTCGAGAGCGAGACGTCGCCCCAGAAGAAGCCGATCACGTGCAGGCGGACCAGGAGGAGCGCCAGCGCGTCGACCAGACGGGTCGCCGTGTCCGGCCGCAGCGTCTGCGAGAAGAGCGCCCGGTAGGGGAGCGAGAACTTGAGGTGACGGGTGACCAGCACGGCGGGCAGGGCCTCGCCCTCGTCGTCGGTGCGGTTCGTGATCACCGCGCCCGGAACCACGCACGGCACGTCGAGGCGCTGCAGCGTCTTAAGCATCTCGTACTCGCGCCGCGACATCTCGGCGGTCGTCTCCTTGACGGCGACGACGTGACCGGAGAGGTGGGCGAAGCGGACCGTGTGCCGCGAGATGCCCTTCGGCAGGGCGGCGATGTACTCGTCGGGCCAGTCGTCGAGCCGCAGGTTCCACGGCAGGTCGAGCAGGGCCGGGTCGACGGTGGCCGAGGTGATGTTCAGGGAGCCGGACATGGTGCGCCGTTCGTGTCGCGTGTCGGACGGTGGGGGAGCCGCAGACGACGCTGCCGCCGCCCTGGAGGGGACGGCGGCAGCGTGCGGTGCAGGAGGAGGCTCAGGAGAGGCGCTCGCCCGACTCCGCGTCGAAGATGTGCACGCGGTGGTTCGCGGTCACGTACACGCGGTCGCCCGCGGTGGGGTGCACGCGGCCGTCGACGCGCGCGACGATGTCGGTGCGGCGGCCCTCGACCTCGGTGTGGCCGTAGAGGTAGCCGTCCGAGCCGAGCTCCTCGATGAGGTCGACCTCGATCGGCAGTCCGCCGGGCTGGGTCGAGACGGTGACGTCCTCGGGGCGCACGCCGAGCGTGACGACCTTCTGGCTCGTCTTCGCGAGCGCCTCGCGGGCGATCGGGAGGACGGTGTCGCCGAACTTGACGCCGCCGTCGGTGACGTCCGCGTGGAACAGGTTCATCGCGGGCGAGCCGATGAAGCCGGCCACGAAGACGTTGTTCGGGTTCTCGTACAGGTCGCGGGGCGAGCCGACCTGCTGGAGGAGGCCGTCCTTGAGGACCGCGATGCGGTCGCCCATTGTGAGCGCCTCGGTCTGGTCGTGGGTGACGTAGACCGTGGTGATGCCCAGGCGGCGCTGCAGCGTGCCGATCTGGGTGCGGGTGGACACGCGGAGCTTGGCGTCGAGGTTCGACAGCGGCTCGTCCATGAGGAAGACCTGGGGCTTGCGGACGATGGCGCGGCCCATCGCGACGCGCTGGCGCTGGCCACCGGAGAGCGCCTTCGGCTTGCGGTTCAGGTAGGGCTCGAGGTCGAGCATCTTCGCGGCCTCGAGGACCCGCGCGGCGCGCTCGTCCTTGTTGACGCCGGCGATCTTGAGCGCGAAGCCCATGTTCTCGGCGACCGACATGTGCGGGTACAGCGCGTAGTTCTGGAAGACCATCGCGATGTCGCGGTCCTTCGGCGGAACGTCCGTGACGTTGCGGTCGCCGATGAGGATGCGGCCCTCGTTGACCTCTTCGAGGCCGGCGAGCATGCGCAGCGAGGTGGACTTGCCGCAGCCGGAGGGGCCGACGAGGACGAGGAACTCGCCGTCGCCCACCTCGAGGTTGAGCTTGTCGACGGAGGCGCGAGTGGCCCCGGGGTAGACGCGGGACGCGTGGTCGAAAGTTACGGACGCCATTGTTCTTGCTCCTTCACCGGCAGGTACGTGCCGGACGATCCGAGTGAATGGAAGTGATGGTCATCATCGCGTGGGCGACTCCGACCAACCGTCACAGTATGCCACGGGGCCGACAGTCGTCGGTCGGGCACCGCGTATCCGTCGTTTGGAGGTTTCCCAGGGCTCGCGCGTAGGATTCCGGCGAGTCGCGTCCGGCGACCCCCTTCTTCCCCCTCTCTCATTCGGAGCGTTCTTGTCATGACCACCGGCGGAGCCAATGACCGTCTCTCGAAGAACCAGCGACGAGAGGCCGCCCGAGAGAAGGCGCGCCGCCTGCGCGAGCAGCAGAAGCGCCGCGACCGCGTGAGCCGCTTCGCCCTGCAGGGCGGGCTCGCCGCCGTCGTGATCGCGGTCGTCGTGATCGTGGTCTTCGCCGTCACCTCGAGCATCCGCCCCGCGGGCCCGGGCCCGGCGAACATGGCGAGCGACGGTGTCGTCATCGGCGAGAACATGGTCGCGCAGACGAGCGGCGCCGTCGCCGCCGACGGGACGCCCACCCCCAGCGCGCTCGACACCTCGGCCGGCACGGTCGACATCCGGGTCTACCTCGACTACCTCTGCCCCTACTGCGGCCAGTTCGAGAAGACCAACGGCGACCAGATCAAGGAGTGGGTGACCAGCGGTGCCGCGACGGTCGAGATCCACCCGATCGCCATCCTCACGACCCGCTCCAACGGCACCAAGTACTCGGAGCGCTCGGCCAACGCCGCCGCGTGCGTCGCGGACCGCTCGCCCGACTCGTTCTTCGACTTCAACTCCCTGCTGTTCGCCAACCAGCCGGCGGAGGGGACCGACGGACTCTCGGACGACCAGTTGAAGGATTACGCCTCGCAGGCCGGCGTCGAGGACACGGCGGCCGTGAACACCTGCATCGACGACCAGAGCTTCGTGAGCTGGGTCCGCGCCGCGACCGAGCGCGCCACCTCGGGTCCGCTGCCCGGCACGGACGTGCCCGCAGTCACGGGCACCCCGATTGTCCTGGTCAACGGCGAGGCGTACTCGGGCTCGCTGACCGACCCGGACGCCTTCAGCTCCTTCGTGCTCTCGGCCGCCGCCGACTCCTACTCGTCGGCGACTCCCGCGCCCACCTCCTCCGAGACCCCGGCGCCGAGCGACACGCCCGCCTCGACCGAGGCCCCCGCGTCGACCGAGACGCCCGCGTCGACCGAGACCCCCGCTCCCAGCGACGCCCCGGTCTCCACCGAGGCTCCGGCCTCCTCCGAGCCCACTCCGGCCGCCGCGGGCTGAGCCCCGGACGCGCACGAGCCCCGCGCATGCAGAAGGCCCCGACCGCACACAGCGGTCGGGGCCTTCTTCTCTCCTGAGCCGACGACGGGACTTGAACCCGTAACCGCCCGATTACAAGTCGGGTGCGCTACCAATTGCGCCACGTCGGCAGGTGCGCTCGCGCGCCCGGCCACCCTATCGCGGGCCCCGGATCCGCCCGGATCGGGGCCCGCCGCGTCTCACGGTTCGAGGATGCTGAGGTGCCGCTCGGCGGGAGCGGGACGCTTGGGGCCGCCGATCTTCCCGTCGGGACGGCCGACGTAGAGCCAGCCGAGCAGCTCCTCGCCCTTCTCGAGGCGATGCGCCTTCCGCACGGCCTTGTCGCGCGTGTAGGAGCCGGTGCGCCAGAAGACGCCCCAGCCCGCCTCGTCGAGCAGCAGGCTCAGGAGGTGGGCGACGCCCGAGGCGACGGCCTCCTGCTCCCAGGCCGGCACCTTCGACTTCTTGACGCTGACCACGACGGCCAGCAGCAGGGAGGCGCGGTGCGTCTTCTCGATGTACTTCCGCGGGTCCTTCTTCGCCCCCGAGGCGACCGCGAAGCTGCGGCCGACCCGGTCGCGGGCGGCGCCGCGGATCTCGATGACCCGCCACGGGCGCAGCGAGCTGTGATCGGCGAGACGCGACGCCGCCGAGACGAACGCCGCGATCTCGTCGTGCCCCGGAGCCTCCGGCGTCACCTTCGAGCGCGATCGGCGCGCGAGGACGGCCTCGAGCACGGGGGAGGAGGACACGGTCACTCGCCCTCGGCCTGGAAGTTCAGGGCGATCGAGTTCATGCAGTAGCGGTCGCCGGTGGGCGTGCCGAAGCCGTCGGGGAAGACGTGTCCCAGGTGGGATCCGCAGTTCGCGCAGCGGACCTCGGTGCGGACCATGCCGAGGGTGCTGTCCTCGATCAGCTGGACCGCGTCCGGGTTCACGGACTCGTAGAAGCTCGGCCAGCCGCAGCCGGAGTCGAACTTGGTGCCGCTCTTGAAGAGCTCGGCGTTGCAGGCGGCACAGGTGTAGAGGCCGGAGCGGTGCTCGTCGAGCAGCTCGCCGGTCCACGGGCGCTCGGTGGCCGCTTCGCGCAGGACCGCGTACTGGTCGCGGTCGAGCTCCTCGCGCCACTCGGCGTTGGACTTGTTCACGGAATACGACGACATGGGTCTCCCTCGGAATCCTCGTCAGTGTACGGGGGCGGTCGCGCCCCTCCACCTGGTCCAACCCCCGGGACGACGGCTCCATTCCGCCTCCGCGGGCTGTGGAGGAGACTCCCCGCCTCCATGCCGCGACACGGTCACGAGGTGTTCGGAGCGCCTCCTCGGCGGCGGCCGTGGGCCTGCCTACGCTGGAGGAGTGAGCAGGACGACGGACCCGAGGCCGGGCACCGGTCTGTCCGAGCGCGAGCTGCGGGTGCTCGCCTTCGAGCGCGAGTGGACGGCCCGCTCCGGGGACAAGGACGACGCCATCCGCTCCCAGTTCGGACTGTCGGCCGCCCGCTATTATCAGGTGCTCAGCGCGGTGCTCGCCTCTCCGGCCGCCCTCGCGCACGACCCGATGCTCGTCACGCGGCTGCAGCGCATCCGCGACCAGCGCGCCGGCGCCCGCGCCTCGCGACGCCTCGGGCGCCTCGAGTAGACGAGCTGCTCGAGTCCACCAACGGAAGGCCGGCCGTACCCCCGATGTCGAACACGCACCCGAGAGACCGCTTCGACGAGGTCCCGGCGACGGAGGCGCGCGTCGGCGCCCACCGCCGGCCGCCGGCCCCTCACGCCCGCGCCGTCGCCCTCGCCTGGGCCGCGCTCGCCACCGGAGTCATCGTCCTGCTCGGCTTCATCGGGCTGCTGGTCATCGACGACCGGGTGCAGTTCACAGACGTGTTCACTCCGCCCACCGCGACCGCGGAGGCGACTCCGACCGCTGCCGCGACGCTCGATCCCGAGCTCGCCGTCGCCATCCTCAACGGCACCGCCACCGTCGGACTCGCCGCCAGCGCCGGCGACGCCCTGACGACGGCCGGCTGGAGCGTCCCGACCGTCGCGAACGCGAACACCGAGGACATCGCCGCCACGACCGTCTACTTCACCGACCCGGCGCTCGAGGGAGCGGCCCTCGGTCTCGTCGACTCGCTCGGAACGGGGACCGTCCTGCTCTCGCAGGACTTCGTCGAGACGGGCTCCGTCGTCGTGGTCCTGGGGGCCGATTACGCGTCCGAGCAGGGCTGATCGGGGCCCTCTGTTACGGGCACGTTTCCTCCGTGTTGAATCCCGGGCAACTCTTCCCCGCGAGGCCCTTTCCAGCCCCTCCCGGGGCCGATAGCCGGATTAGTATTCCTGACCAGGCACCAGCACATCGCTCGTGCCGCGGGCATCACAGCACTGGGGAGTACAGAGATGGCGAACGGAACCGTCAAGTGGTTCAACGCTGAGAAGGGCTACGGCTTCATCACGGTCGACGGCGGCGGACAGGACGTCTTCGTCCACTACTCCGCGATCGACATGTCGGGGTACAAGGTCCTCGAGGAGGGGCAGCAGGTCGCGTTCGAGGTCGGCACGGGGTCGAAGGGCCCCCAGGCCGAATCGGTCCGCCCGGCCTGACCGCCGAGCCTCCCGGGAGCCGTCGTCCGCCTCGTGCGGGCGGCGGCTCCTTCGTGTCGGAGCGCGTGCCGGTCGCTTGCACTCGTCCACCGCGAGTGCCAGAATCGACCTTGGCACTCGCTCCGGTCGAGTGCCAGCACAGACATTTCACGACGTCCGGGAGGGACGAGAAACACACATGGCCAAGATCATTGCTTTTGACGAAGAAGCCCGCCGCGGCCTCGAGCGTGGACTCAACACTCTGGCCGACGCGGTCAAGGTGACCCTCGGCCCGCGCGGCCGCAACGTCGTCCTCGAGAAGAAGTGGGGCGCTCCCACCATCACGAACGACGGCGTCTCCATCGCCAAGGAGATCGAGCTCGACGAGCCGTACGAGAAGATCGGCGCCGAGCTCGTCAAGGAGGTCGCCAAGAAGACCGACGACGTCGCCGGCGACGGAACCACCACCGCGACCGTCCTCGCTCAGGCGCTCGTCCGCGAGGGCCTGCGCAACGTCGCGGCCGGCGCCGACCCGATCAGCCTCAAGAAGGGCATCGAGAAGGCCGTCAAGGCCGTCACCGCCGAGCTCATCGCCGGCGCGAAGGCGATCGAGACCAAGGAGGAGATCGCGGCGACCGCCTCCATCTCCGCCGCGGACCCCGAGATCGGCGCGATCATCGCCGAGGCGATCGACAAGGTCGGCAAGGAGGGCGTCGTCACCGTCGAGGAGTCGAACACCTTCGGCACCGAGCTCGAGCTCACCGAGGGCATGCGCTTCGACAAGGGCTACCTGTCGCAGTACTTCGTGACCGACCCCGACCGTCAGGAGGCGGTGTTCGAGGACCCCTACATCCTCATCGTCAACTCCAAGGTCTCGAACATCAAGGACCTGCTCCCGGTCGTCGATAAGGTGATCCAGGCGGGCAAGCAGCTGCTGATCATCGCCGAGGACGTCGACGGCGAGGCGCTGGCGACCCTGGTCGTCAACAAGATTCGCGGCATCTTCAAGTCGGTCGCCGTCAAGGCCCCCGGCTTCGGCGACCGTCGCAAGGCGCAGCTCCAGGACATCGCGATCCTCACCGGCGGCCAGGTCATCTCCGAGGAGGTCGGCCTCAAGCTCGAGAACGTCACCCTCGACCTGCTCGGCTCGGCCCGCAAGGTCGTCATCACCAAGGACGAGACCACGATCGTCGAGGGTGCCGGCGACGCCGAGGCCATCGCCGGCCGCGTCGCGCAGATCCGCGGCGAGATCGAGAACACCGACAGCGACTACGACCGCGAGAAGCTCCAGGAGCGCCTCGCGAAGCTCGCCGGCGGCGTCGCGGTCATCAAGGCCGGAGCGGCGACCGAGGTCGAGCTCAAGGAGCGCAAGCACCGCATCGAGGACGCCGTCCGCAACGCGAAGGCCGCCGTCGAGGAGGGCATCGTCGCCGGTGGTGGCGTCGCCCTCATCCAGGCCGGCAAGCTCGCCTTCGAGAAGCTCGAGCTCGTCGGAGACGAGGCGACCGGCGCGAACATCGTCAAGGTCGCCATCGACGCCCCGCTCAAGCAGATCGCCCTCAACGCGGGCATGGAGCCCGGCGTCGTCGCTGCGAAGGTCCGCGAGCTGCCCACCGGACACGGCCTCAACGCCGCGACCGGCGAGTACGTCGACCTCATCGCCGCGGGCATCATCGACCCGGTCAAGGTCACGCGCTCCGCTCTGCAGAACGCGGCGTCGATCGCCGGTCTCTTCCTCACCACGGAGGCCGTCGTCGCCGACAAGCCCGAGAAGAACCCGGTCGCCGCGGGCGGCGACCCCACCGGAGGCATGGACTTCTAGTCCGTCCCCCCACCACGCAGAAGGCGGTTCCCCTCCGGGGGAGCCGCCTTCGGCGTTTCCGGAGGCATCTGAGCGAGCAGCAGGCGACCGAACCGGCAGGTGGTTCTGAATCTGCTCCGCGACCACAACGGCGGTCCTCCTGCGGTGGCACCGCACTCCGCGCCGCCTCGGTCTCCTCAGCGGACACCGGCACCAGAAGCGCGTGGGGTGCGCCGGTGCGGGTCGCGACGTACGGGGTCGGGGCGGAGATGTCGTCGGCCGAACGGATGCGGACGGCGACTCTGCAAGAGCCGGCGACGCGGCATCCGTCGAGCGTCGAGTGTCATCTCCAGCGGTCCGGGCGGGCTCGCCGCCCGTTGGTCCCCAAGAGGAGAGAGTGAGCCGTGCGCGGCCGTGCGCGGCCGTGCGGGCCGGGTGGGCGAGGTCACGGTCGCTCGGGCGGATCGATCTGTGCCGCTCGCGGACGTCGACGGGAGACCTCGGACCGAAGGGGCCCCGAGGTAAGACGGACCGCGGTGCGGATCAGACCGAGGCGGGGGAGGTCTCGCCGTTCTGGCCGACCGTGAGCAACGGCAGCGCGACGCGGAAGGTCGCGCCTCCGCCCGGCGTCTCGACGACGTCCACGCGGCCCTTGTGCGCGGCGACGATCGAGGAGACGATCGCCAACCCGAGGCCGCTGCCGCCGGTCTCGCGGGTCCGCGAGGTGTCCGCGCGCCAGAAGCGCTGGAAGATCTTCTCGCGGATCTGCGGCGGGATGCCCTCGCCGTGATCGATGACCTCCAGGAGTGCGAGGCGGCGGGAGCGGTCGACGGCGACGCCGATCTCGATCGGAGTGTCCTCGGGCGTGTAGCGGACGGCGTTGCCGATCAGGTTCGTCAGGACCTGGCGGATCTTGTTCTCCTCCGCCATCACCATCGCCGGCACGCCCGGCTCCTCGGGGGCGGTGGCGGTGCCGGCGGCGATCTCCTCGGCGTTGACCCGTCGCGGACGCCGGCGGAATCGGGCGAGCCTCGCTCCTGCAGCGGCGATCGGGCCGGTGAGCCCGGGGTTCGTCAGCTCCATGGTCTGCGTGGCGGAGGCGCCGGCCTCGTCGGGCTCGAGCGCGGGCGTCTCCACGGGGGTGTCGTCGCGGGTCTCGACGCCGAAGTCGCGGTCGGGCCAGGAGGCCATCGCGTCCATCGCGGCGTCGCGGGCGAGCGGCATCAGATCGACGGGCGCGAGTGCGAGAGGCTTCGTCTCGTCGAGGCGGGCGAGCTCGAGGAGGTCCTCGACCAGGCCGCCCATCCGGATCGCCTCCTTCTCGATGCGCTCCATCGCCTGGCCGACGGCCTCGGGCGTCTGCAGAGCGCCCATCCGGTACAGCTCGGCGTAGCCGCGGACCGAGACCAGCGGCGTGCGCAGCTCGTGGCTGGCGTCGCCGACGAAGCGGCGCATCTGGTCGATCGTGCGGGCGCGGTCGCGGAAGGCGGAGTCGATCCGCCCGAGCATCGCGTTCAGGGAGCGGTTGAGGCGCCCGACCTCGGTGTTGGGCGTCGTGCCGTCCAGACGCTGGCTGAAGTCGCCGTCCGCGATGGCGGCAGCGGTCTGCTCGACCTCGCGCAGCGGGGCGAAGGTGGTGGTGACCAGCAGGCGGGTGAGGAGTGCGCCGATCACGACGATCGCAACTCCGAAGCCCAGGAAGATCGTGAGGTACGTCGTCATGATGACGTCGACGCTGCGGGTCGACACCGCGAGCAGGAGCGTCTGGTACTCGGTGCCCCTCGTGAACACCGTCGACATGACGTGGTACTCGACCTTGCCGTTGGAGCTCCAGATCTCCATCGGCTTGTCGCCGCCCTGCAGCGCCTGCTCGAGGGTGAAGGTCTGCGGGAAGGCGGGGTCGGCCGCGCCGGACGCGTTCGTGTTGTCGAGCGTGCCGTACTGGTCGTAGACGGCGCCGAAATCGGCCTTGGACTCGTCGATCGCGGCGAGGTCGTTGACGGAGAGGTCGCTCGCCGTCCGTTGGACCTGGTCGGCCAGCTGCGCGTCGAGCTGGGCGACGAGCTGCGGCTTCAGCATCGTCATCGTCCCGATCCCGGAGACGAGGAGTCCCAGCGTGAGCAGGAGGACCGTGACCGCGGTGATCTTGGTGCGCAACGAGATGGAGTTCCACCGCTCGGCCAGACCCTGGTGCATGGCGGTGGAACTCCCTCGGGATCGGCGGGCGCCGCGCCTCCGGCGGGAGGTGGCGCCGAGGTGGCGGAGGCTAGGCCTTCGCGACCTTCAGCATGTATCCGAATCCTCGCTTGGTCTGGATGAGCGATTCCTCCGAATGCGTGTCGAGCTTACGTCGCAGGTACGAGATGTAGGACTCGACGATGCCCGCATCGCCGTTGAAGTCGTACTCCCAGACGTGGTCGAGGATCTGCGCCTTGCTGAGCACCCGGTTCGGGTTGAGCATCAGGTAGCGGAGCAGCTTGAACTCGGTGGGGCTGAGCTCCACCGGCTCGTCGCCGACGAGGACCTCGTGCGTGTCCTGGTCCATCGTCAGCTCGCCGGCCCGGATGACCGCGTCCTCCTCGGCGTGCATGGTGCGGCGGAGGATCGCCTTGATGCGCGCGACGATCTCGTCGAGGCTGAACGGCTTCGTGACGTAGTCGTCACCGCCGACGGTGAGGCCCGTGATCTTGTCCTCGGTGTCGTCCTTCGCCGTGAGGAAGAGGATGGGGGAGGTGTACCCGGCCGAGCGGAGGCGCTTGGTCACGCCGAACCCGTTCATGTCGGGGAGCATCACGTCGAGGATGATCAGGTCCGGCTCCTCCTCGAGGACCGCCGAGATCGCCTGGGCCCCGTTGCCGACCGCACGCACGGCGAAGCCGGCGAAGCGGAGGCTCGTGGTGAGCAGGTCTCTGATGTTGGGCTCGTCGTCGACGATGAGAATGCGGGGTCCGTCCATGCAGGACAGTATCTGGCCGTCGGCTGTACGGAGTCTGGGAGTCGGTTGTCCGGGCGCTCGGTGCCGGCTCGGCGGCGGGGAACGCCGGATCGGAGGCGGTGCGGCAGGAGGAGAGCGCGTCCGATCAGGGCTGCGCGCGGCGGCGCCGGACACCCACGATGAGCATCGCGATCATCATGAGGAACGCGATGGGCAGGCCCACCAGCGGCACAGCGAAGACGAACTGCCAGAACGGGCCGGCGTACTCGCGGATCCCGAGCGCGGGGGCGACCAGGATCGCGAGGAACGCGAGGACCGTCACGACGATGATCGCGATGAACATGTAGGCGAGCGTGCGCTCCGCGCGTCCGACGCCCGCCGGCTCCTGTGGCTTCACCCGTCAAGGATAGGGCGGCCCCGGTCGACTAAACTGATGGCTGCTTCATTTCCAGGAGGGGTCTGCATGCCTACCGGCAAGGTCAAGTTCTACGACGAGGAGAAGGGCTTCGGCTTCATCAGCACTGATGACGGCCAGGAGGTCTTCCTGCACGCTTCCGCGCTGCCCTCCGGGACCGCGGTCAAGGCCGGCACCCGCCTCGAGTTCGGCATCGCCGACGGCAAGCGCGGGGCGCAGGCGCTCTCGGCGCGCGTCCTCGACGCTCCGCCGAGCCTGGTGAAGCTCAACCGGAAGTCCGCGGACGACATGTCCGTGATCGTGGAGGACACGGTCAAGCTGCTCGACGGGATCGGCGCCGGGCTCAAGCGCGGCCGCTACCCCGACAAGGCGCACGGGCGCACGATCGCGGCGCTCCTGCGCCGGGTTGCGGACGAGCTGGATGCCTGACGCCGACGGCACGACCGACGAGCAGGGCCCGGTCGAGGAGATCGTCGCCGATCCGACCACGGAGGGCGCTCGCGTGGAGCAGTCCTCGGGAGAGGGCGACTCCGGCGAGCCGGACACGACTCCTGCCGAGGAGGACTCCTCCGCCGAGGACGCGAGCGGAGCCGACGAGGAGATCGCCGCTGACGAGGCGGCTCCTGTCGACGAGGCACCCTCCGGCGAGGGTGAGAGCGACGCCGCCCTCCCGGTGACCGAGGCTCCTGGCGAGGACTCCGCCTCTGCGGAGGAGACTCCTCCGGCCGACGATGTCGCCGCTGAGGCGGGGGCTCCCGGCGCGGACACGGCTTCTGCTGCAGTGCCGACTCCTGCTGAGGACGCGGCCCTTGCTGACGATGCGGTTCCTGCTGACGACGCGGGAACATCTGAGGACTCGGCTCCTGCTCAGGACCTGGCTCCTGCTGACGACTCGGCTCCTGCTGAGGATGCGACTTCTGCTGAGGATTCCGCCCTCGTCATGGACGAACCTTCCGAGGCCGATGGCGCACCGGCGGCGGACGCGACGTCAGCCGACGACGACGCTTCCACCGGGGAGACGGACGAGGCCGCCGCGGACGAGGCTCCCGAGCCCGTCTACGAGGCGGACGCCGTGCTTGCCGGGTCTCTCGATGTCGCGCGCGCCGCGCTCGCCGAGATCGCCCCCGAGGGGACGATCGGCGAGCTGGTCACGACTCTGGCGCAGGGCGAGCACGTCGTGTCGCTGCAGTTCGCGAACCTCATGCGCGGGTACCCGGGTTGGCTGTGGACGGCGACGCTGTCCCGGATCGACGAGACCGAGGACGTGAACGTCCTGGAGGTCGAGCTGCTGCCGGGCGAGGGCGCGGTCCTCGCTCCGGACTGGGTGCCGTGGTCCGTGCGTCTCGCCGACTACCAGACCGCGCAGGACGCGCTCGGCGAGGAGGTCGAGGACGCGGACGACGACGAGCTCGAGGACGCCGAGGAAGACGACCTCGACGACGAGTCGGACGACGACTCCGACGAGGACGAGGACGACTCGGACGACGACGACGATCCGGTCGACGACGACGACGACGCGGACGACGATTCCGACGGCGACGACTCGGACGACGAGGACTCGGACGACTCCGACGACGACGACCCGGACGACGACTCCGACGACGAGGACTCCGACGACGTCGAGCCCGAGCCCGCCCCCGCCCCGACGACCCGTCGCCGTCGACGTCGCCGCTGATCCGGTCCGGCGCCGCCCGATGAGCATCGACTCCGACACCCGCATCGCTTATCCCGACGGCGCCGTGCGCTCCTCCGGGCGCGTGCAGCACGTGGGCCGGCTGGAGGACGGCCGCTGGGCGGTCGTCCTCGATGCGACCTCCGCTCACCCCGTCGACCCGACCTGGCCCGACCAGGGGCCCGACCGCGGCGCGCTGGCCGTGGCGGGGGAGCGGCATCCCCTCATCGACTGCCGCATCGGGGCGTGGCAGGGCGGCGAGCTGCACGTCGGCGAGCGGCTCCCGGCGCGGCTCGGCACTCCGGAGTGGAGCTTCGTCGTCGTCCACATCGTCGACGACGCCTCCTCACTCCACGTGGACGACGAGGTCGACGTCGAGGTCGACGCGGAGCACCGGCACGAGCTCTCCCGTGGGCACACCGCCTGCCACCTCGCCTCCCTCGCCCTGAACGCCGCTCTGGCCTCGTTCTGGTCGAAGCCGGCGCGCACCGACGCTCTCGGGAACCCGGACTTCGACCAGGCGGCGATCCAGACCTCGCGGATCCGCGAGTCCGGCTCCACCGACGTCTACCGCCTCGGCAAGTCCCTCCGACGCAGCGGGATGGACACCGCCCGCCTGCTGGCGGAGATCCTCGAGGTGCAGGAGCGGGTGAACGCCCTCCTCGCCGAGTGGATCGCCTCGGACGCGGAAGTGTTCATCGAGCGCGATGACGACCTCCTCAGCACGCGGCGGACATGGCGCTGCACCCTCCCCGCGGGGGACGCCGCGATCGCGTGCGGCGGCACCCACGTCGAGCGCCTCGGCGAGTTCACCGGCCTGCGCGTCCGTCTCGAGCCGGAGGCCGACGGCACCGGGCTTCGAATGGAGACCGACGCGGTCTAGCGGCGGTTGCGGCTGTAGAACAGCCCGATCGTGCCGAGGACCAGTCCGATCACGACGGTCGACAGGACGACCGGCTCGATGACGGCTCCGACGGCCGTCGCCACGAGCACGGCCACGAGCGCGACCGCCCAGACGACGCACCCGACCAGCAGAGCCGTCGCGTCGTCGCTCGCGTAGGGCGGCGGCGCGGGCCGCCGCTCCTCCTCGCGCAGCCACAGCCGCATGGCGTGCCTCAGACCGCCAGGCGCTCGAGGACGTGGTCGATGCAGCCGAGCAGCGAGCGGACGTCGTCCGGCTCGATCGCGACGAACGTCGCCACGCGCAGCTGGTTGCGGCCGAGCTTGCGGTACGGCTCCGTGTCGACGATCCCGTTCGCGCGGAGGATCTTCGCGACGAGAGCGGCATCGACGGAGGCGTCGAAGTCGACGGTCGCGACGACCTGGGAGCGGTGCTCGGGCACCTCGACGAACGGGGTGGCGAGGCTCGAGGCCTCGGCCCAGTCGTAGATCGTGGAGGAGGACTCGGCCGTGCGCGCCGACGCCCAGGCCAGGCCGCCCGAGGCGTTCATCCACTCGAGCTGCGACTCCATCAGCAGGAGGGTCGAGAGCGCCGGAGTGTTCAGCGTCTGGTTCAGGCGCGAGTTGTCGACGGCGTTCTTGAGGCTCAGGAACTCGGGGATGTAGCGGCCGCTCGCCGCGATGCGCTCGATCCGCTCGATGGCGGCGGGGGAGAAGAGACCGAACCAGAGTCCGCCGTCGGAGGCGAAGTTCTTCTGCGGGGCGAAGTAGTAGACGTCGGCCTCGGCGATGTCGACGTCGATGCCGCCCGCCGCGCTGGTGGCATCGATGACGGTGAGCGCGCCCTCGTCGCCGCGGACCCGGCGGACCGGGGCCATCACTCCGGTGCTCGTCTCGTTGTGGGGCCACGCGTACACGTCGATCCCCTCGACGATCTCGACCTCGCTCCGGGACCCCGCGGGGGCGGAGACGACGTGGGCCGGCTCGAGGAACGGCGCGGAGGCGGCGGCCGCGAACTTCTGGCCGAACTCGCCGAACGTGAGGTTCTCGGCGCGGCGCTCGATGAGGGAGAAGGCGGCGGCGTCCCAGAAGGCGGTCGAGCCGCCGTTGCCCAGCAGCACCTCGTAGCCGTCGGGGATGCGGAACAGCGTGGCGAGGTGCTCGCGCACGCGCCCGACGAGGTCCTTGACGGGCGCCTGGCGGTGCGAGGTCCCGAGGAGGTGCGCGCCCTGCGTCGCGAGATGGGCGAGCTGGTCGTGCCGCACCTTGGACGGGCCGCAGCCGAACCGTCCGTCGTGGGGGAGCAGCTCGCGAGGAATGGTGAGGTCCGGCATGCGTTAATACTAGGGTTCCCGGCCCGCACCCCTCCTCCGAGCGACGGAGGCCTGCGTCGCGCCGCAGCGCCGATGCTGCGACGTGGCGACCACTAGGGTGGAGCGCGCCGAGACGGGAAGGCTGAGATGACGGATCTGATCGACACCACCGAGATGTACCTGCGCACCATCCTCGAGCTCGAGGAGGAGAACATCATCCCGCTGCGCGCGCGCATCTCGGAGCGGCTCAGCCACTCCGGGCCGACCGTGTCGCAGACCGTCGGTCGCATGGAGCGCGACGGCCTCGTCGTCGTCTCGGGCGACCGCCACCTCGAGCTCACCTCCGACGGCCGCCGCAAGGCGATCCACGTCATGCGCAAGCACCGCCTCGCCGAGCGGCTCCTCCACGACGTCATCAAGCTCGACTGGGAGTTCGTGCACGAGGAGGCCTGCCGCTGGGAGCACGTGATGAGCGAGCAGGTCGAGCGCCGCCTTCTCGAGATGCTCGACCACCCGACGGAGTCGCCCTACGGCAACCCGATCCCGGGCCTGGACGAGCTCGGCGACACCCCCGCCTCCCGCTTCGCCGACGGCGTCATCAGCCTGCCGCGCTTCGTCGCCGGGTCGAGCGAGCCCCGCCGCGGCGTCGTCCGTCGCCTCGGCGAGCCGGCGCAGGTCGATCCGGAGCTCCTCCTCCAGCTCAAGCAGGCCGGGGTCGTGCCCGGTGCCGAGGGCGAGTTCTCGGCCCTCAACGGCTACGTGCTCGCGCGCATCGACGGAGCCGAGGCGGGCATCGAGCTGCCCAACGAGGTCGCGGCGCACATCTTCCTCGTCGTCTGACCCCCGCCTCCCTGGGAGTGGCCCGTACGGTCCCTTACCGCATCCGGTGACCGGAGGCGAACGGGAGAGCGGTCTCTTCCCGCCGAGAAGGTGACAAATCGGTAACGGTCGCTTACGCTCTGTGGAGCCCTGCGGCCGAGCCTCGGTCCCAGGGCGCGGGATCCGACGCCCCCACACCCGTCTCGGATCCTGTGCACACCGATGCTTCGTGCATGAGACGGGACAGCTGCCTGGGCTGAGGGGACGTCGGAGGATCTCCCCCTTGCCCCAGAACCCCCTCACCCCGAACGAGGACGCCGGCTCACCCGACCGGTTCCGCTCCAACCACCCCGACCGCTCCGGCGACGCGAACTTCGAGAACCGGCCCCCGGTCATCCGCGCCCGGATCCACGGGGACGCGCCCGTCTCCCGTCGCGCCGTTCCCGCAGCTCCTGCCCGCCGCGCGGACATCACCGACTTCGTGCCGTCGCCGGCCGGGACCCCGCGCAAGCGCCGGGGCCGTGTCGTCGGCAAGGTCGCGATGGTCGGCTTCGCCGGCGCGCTGGTCGCGACGATGGCGCTCCCCGCCTACGCCTTCACTCCGGGCAGCCAGGACGACGGCCTGTTCGCGGCGTCGCGAGCCGACCTCCTCCGCCAGGGCTCCGCGCAGACCGTCGCCGTCGACGGCGGAGTGGTGCAGGCCGCGATCGCCCGCGACGGCTTCTCGGCCGAGGCGGCGCCCCCGCCGCCCGCACCGGAGCCCGAGCCCGTCGTGGTGGCCGAGCCCGTCGTCGACACGAGCGACGTCGCGGAGGCGCGCGCCGAGACCGCCGAGGAGTTCAACTCCTACTCCGGCGCCTCGGCCAGCGAGATCGCGGCCGCCGCCCCGACCACCAGCTACAGCCTCTCGGCGGTGTTCGATACGGCGATGCAGTACCAGGGCGTGCCCTACGTCTTCGGTGGAGCCGACCCGAGCGGCTTCGACTGCTCCGGCTTCGTGATGTACGTCTTCGCCCAGTACGGCATCTCGATGCCGCACTCGGCTGCGGGCCAGGGCGCCATGGGCACCCCCGTCTCGCTCGCCGACGCGCAGCCCGGCGACCTCGTCATCATGGACGGCCACGACGGCTTCTACGCGGGCAACGGCAACATCCTGCACGCGCCGTACGAGGGCGCGAGCGTCCGCGTGCAGCCGCTGTGGACCTCCGACTACCGGATCGTGCGCATCAACGGCTGATCCGGTCGATCCGCTTGAGAGCCCGTCCCCTCCTGGAGGGGGCGGGCTCTCGTCGTCCCGCCGTGTGAACGCCGCGTGACGAATCCGGACCGACCCCTGGTGTTCCGGGCGTGAAGGGTTAACCTGAACCCCAGTCCGCTCGCGTGGCGAGCGGATCGATTCGTCGAGGGACGGAGTGCCGGGATGGCCGAGCGGAGCGGGCGCCACAGCGTGGGGCTGCGCTCGCGCGTGCGGCCGGCCGATTCGATGCGCGCGCGGGTCCTCACCGCTGCGGTGCACTCCTCCGACACACGGATACGACTCCACGTCATCGCGCGGCACTCCGCCGCGGCCTCGCAGGGCGCCGTCGTCACGACGGCGCCCTTGCTCGTGGTCGCGGCGCCTTCGCGCGACGGCGTGCGACAGCACGGAGGTCACTGATGCGCACTCTGGTTCTCAACGCCGGCTACGAGCCGCTCGCGGTGGTGTCGTTCAAGCGGGCCCTGGTCCTGCTGATGACGGAGAAGGCGACCGTGATCGCCGCGGACGAGGGCAATCCGGTGCACAGCGCGCACGGCGACCACGTGCGGCCCTCGGTGATCGTGCTGACCCGGTACGTGCGCATCCCGAGCGGCCGGAGTGTGCCGGTATCGCGCCGGGGCGTACTCCGCCGGGACAACCACCGCTGCGGATACTGCGGTCAGCACGCGGCGACGATCGACCACATCCAGCCCAAGTCGCGCGGGGGCCGGGACACGTGGGAGAACCTCGTCGCCTGCTGCCAGCGCTGCAACAACGTCAAGAGCGACCGCACCCCGCACGAGATGGGATGGCGTCTGCGCACCGTCCCCCGGATGCCGCGCGCCGGCTCCTGGCTCGTGCGCGGCGCGGAGCGGACGCAGCCCGACTGGGACGACTACCTGGCTCCCGCCGCCTGACGGGCCGCGGTCGCGCCGCTGGCGGCGTTGTCGTCGGGCGCGATACCGCCGGTATCGCTTCCTCCTCCGCCTTGCCAGCGACACGACCGCGACCCGTCAGTGGAGGGCGTGGTGCGCGACCCGGCGCTATTCGTTGTCGTTGCCGGTGCTCTGGCTGGCGTTGCCGGAGCGCTCGCCGGCCCAGGTCCAGTTCGCGACCTCGGGGATGTCCTCGCCGTGCTCGCGGGTGTAGGCGCGGGCGCGGATGCGGGCGTCCTGCATCTCCTGGCGGAGACCGGCGGCGCGGGCGCCGAGGCCGGGGGTCCGGTCGATGACGTCCATCACCAGCGAGTAACGGTCGAGGTCGTTGAGCATCACCATGTCGAAGGGAGTGGTGGTGGTGCCGTTCTCCTTGTACCCGCGCACGTGCAGGTTGCCGTGGCCGGTCCGCTTGTAGGTCAGGCGGTGGATCAGCCACGGATAGCCGTGGTACGCGAACACGATCGGGCGGTCGGGGGTGAAGACCGCATCGAACTCGCGGTCGGAGAGGCCGTGCGGGTGCTCCGACTCCGACATCAGACGCATCAGATCGACCACGTTGACCGTGCGGATCGCAAGGTCCGGCAGCGTCTCGCGGAGGATGCTCACCGCCGCGAGGGTCTCGAGGGTCGGCACGTCGCCCGCGCAGGCGAGCACGACGTCCGGGGACTCGCCCTGCCGCTCGCTGCTCGCCCACTCCAGGATGCCGAGGCCCCGCGTGCAGTGCGCGACCGCCTCCGCCATCGTGAGCCACTGGGGCGAGGGCTGCTTGCCGGCGACGACCACGTTGACGTAGTCCACGCTCCGGAGGCAGTGGTCGTAGGTCGAGAGGAGCGTGTTCGCGTCGAAGGGCAGGTAGACGCGCACGACCTCGGGCTTCTTGTTGACGACGTGGTCGATGAAGCCCGGGTCCTGGTGGCTGAAGCCGTTGTGGTCCTGGCGCCAGACGTGGCTCGAGAGCAGGTAGTTGAGGCTCGCGATCGGGCGGCGCCACTCGATGTCGCGGGTGCCGTCCAGCCACTTCGCGTGCTGGTTGAACATCGAGTCGATGATGTGGATGAACGCCTCGTAGCAGGTGAAGAGCCCGTGGCGGCCGGTGAGCAGGTAGCCCTCCAGCCACCCCTGGCACTGGTGCTCCGAGAGCACCTCCATGACCCGCCCGGCGCGAGCCAGGTGGTCGTCGAGGGGGCTGAGCTCGGCGTCCCACTGCTTGTCGGTGGCGGCGTAGACGGACTGCAACCGGTTGCTCGCGACCTCGTCCGGCCCGAAGAGGCGGAAGTTGGTCGGGTTGGCGCGGATGACGTCGGCGAGCCATTCGCCGAGCACCTTGGTCGCCTCCGCGACGGTGCCACCCGGCTGCTCCACGACGACCTCGTAGCGGCGGAAGTCGGGCAGGTCGAGAGTCTGCCGCAGCAGCCCGCCGTTCGCGTGCGGGGTCGCGCTCATCCGCAGCTCGCCCTCGGGGGCCAGCGAGCGGACGCGGTCGACCACGCCGCCCTCCTCGGTGAAGAGCTCCTCGGGCCGGTAGGAGCGGAGCCAGTCCTCGAGGAGCCGGGTGTGCGCCTCGGTGTCGCGGGCGTTGGGCAGCGGAACCTGGTGCGAGCGGTAGGTGCCCTCCACCTGGACGCCGTCGATCTCGGTCGGACAGGTCCAGCCCTTCGGGGTCTTCAGCACGATCATCGGCCAGGCCGGGCGTGAGAGGACGCCGGCGGCGGCGCGCTCCTTGATCGCCGCGATGCGGTCGAGCACCGTGTCCAGGACGTCGGCGAACCGCTCGTGCACGCGCATCGGGTCCTCGCCGTCGAAGCCGCCCTCGACGAGGAACGGCTCGTGGCCGTACCCGCGGAGGAGGCTGTCGAGCTCCTCCTGCGGGATGCGGGCGAGGACGGTCGGGTTCGCGATCTTCCAGCCGTTGAGGTGCAGGATCGGCAGGACAACGCCGTCGGTGAGCGGGTTCACGAACTTGTTGGAGTGCCAGCTGGTGGCGAGCGGGCCGGTCTCGGCCTCGCCGTCGCCGACGACCGCCGCGACCAGGAGGTCCGGGTTGTCGAAGGCCGCTCCGTACGCGTGGCTCAGCGCGTACCCGAGCTCTCCGCCCTCGTGGATGCTGCCCGGAGTCTCGGGGGCGGCGTGGCTGGGGATGCCCCCGGGGAAGCTGAACTGGCGGAAGAGGCGGCGCAGCCCCTCCTCCGACTCGTCGATGTGGGAGTAGATCTCGCTGTAGGTGCCGTCGAGGTAGGCGTTGGCGACCATGCCCGGTCCGCCGTGGCCGGGACCGGTGATGTAGAGGGTCGGCTGGCGGCGCTCGCGGATCGCGCGGTTCAGGTGCGCGTAGATCAGGTTGAGGCCGGGGGTCGTGCCCCAGTGGCCGAGCAGGCGGGGCTTGATGTCCTCCCGGCTCAACGGGGTCTTCAGGAGCGGGTTCGCGAGCAGGTAGATCTGTCCGACCGCGAGGTAGTTCGCGGCGCGCCACCAGGCGTCGACCGTGTCGAGAGTGTCCTGGGTCAGCTCGGCGTCGGCGGGTCGCGCGATCCAGCTGTGCTCGGGGACGGGCAGGAGGGACGGAGCGGGGGAGTCGGCCATGTGCCCACGCTGGCATCCGGACGCCCGGGGCGGAAGGGCCTTGCAGGCCCGGTTCCGGAGGGGGTCAGCCGCGCGGCGTCGCCCGGCGGAGGACCAGCGAGCCGACCGCCGTCAGGAGCGCGGCGGGGACGAGGAGCAGAGCGGCGGCTCCGGCGGTGCCCGCGCTCTCGAGGACGTCCACCACGACCGGCCGGCCCCCGGCGAGAGCGACGACGACGACCACCGCGAGTGCCACCGCTCCGAGGGCGAGGAGGAAGGCCGTCACTCCGCGCTCCCGCCAGCGGAGGAAGACCGCGCCCGCTGCTCCGCCGAGGGCGAAGGCGGCGAGGAGCGAGCAGAGCAGGACGACGAAGCGCTCGTGCCACGGACCGTCGAGGGGGGAGGCGAGGAAGAGCGCGCCACCCAGCCACCAGCCCCCGGTCGCCTCCTCGAGCACCCCGAGGGCCACGACGATCGCGGACCAGAGCACGGACAGTGCCGCGAAGGCGAGGGCGCTGCCGAGGACGTGGTCGCGCCGGGTCGCTCCGTAGCTCAGCGCCAGCCCGAAGGTGGCGGTCGTGGCCTGGATGGAGCCGATGAAGAGGAAGACGACGATCAGCATCCCCGGCCCCACGAGCAGGATGCCCGAGTCGCCGCCGCCCCGCTCGGCCCCGATCCCGCGGAGGACGACTCACCAGATCACGAGGTTGCCGGCGAGGACGGCGAGCAGGACGAGCAGCGGCCAGCCGAGGACCGTCCCGGGGTGGGCGAGGTGGAGCCTCAGGACGGAGAGGATCCTCCGCGGGGAGGCGGAGCGGCGGGCGGGGGCGGTCATGGTCGGTCCTCTCGGATCGGTGGCGGTGGTGTCAGCTGCTGCGCGGGGTGGCGCGGCGGAGGATCGCCCAGCCCGCGACTCCGGCGATCGCGGTCGGGATGAGCGAGAGGGCGTAGCCGCCCGCGTATCCGACGCTGCCGAAGAAGGAGCCGACGGCGGGCCAGTTCTCGGTGAGCGTGAGGAGGGTGATCACGGCCAGCAGGAGGGCGCCGAGGATCCCGAAGAAGAGCAGCATCCCGCGCTGGCGCCAGCGCACGTAGACCGCCGCCGTCGCCGCTCCGATGAAGAAGAAGAAGAGCAGGGCGCAGAGCACCGCGACAGCCTGCTCGCCCACGGAGTCCCCGCCGAAGTAGATCGAGCGGAAGAAGCTGCCGCCGAAGCCCCAGCCGTCGGTCGCCCGCTCCACGATCCCGAGGACCACGAAGACGCCGGTGTAGAAGACCGAGAGGGCGACGAAGGTGAGGGCCGTGCCGAGGGAGAAGTCGCGGCGGGTGGCGCCGTAGCCGAGGGCGAGGCCGAAGGTGACGTTCACCGACTGGACGGCCACGACCATCATGTAGACGAAGAGGAAGAAGGACGCGCCGGAGTAGGTCATCCCCTCCTGCGCCTCGAGGCGCTCGCCGGAGTCGAGCCCGCGGAGGATCAGCCACCAGACGACCAGGTTGCCCGCCAGGATGACGGCCGTGATGATCAGCGGCGTATAGAGGATGGTGGCGGGGTTCGCGAAGTGCAGGCGGACGATGCTGCCGAGGCGGCCGGCGGCGGTGTCGTGGCGCGCGGGGGCGCCGGTGAGGGCGGTCATTCCGAGGCCTTCCCGGTGGTGAGCTGGACGACGAGCTGCTGGAGGGGGACGGACTCGAGTTCGAGCCCGTGGCGGGCGGCGGAGGCGCGGCCGGCGTCGTCGAGCCGGGGGAGCGTGGCCGAGGCGCGGCTGCCGAGAGCGGAGCGGGCGATGACCTCGCGGCCGGCGGTGAACGACTCGACGGCCTGCCGGGGTCCGATGACCGTCGCCGCGGCACCCCGCAGCTCCTCCGCGTCGCTGTCCACGACGAGGCGGCCCTGGTCGATGACGAGGACGTGCTCGAGCAGGCTGCTGACCTCGTCGATGAGGTGGGTGGAGAGGACGACCGTGCGCGGGTGCTCGGCGAAGTCCTGGAGGAGGCGGTCGTAGAACAGCTGCCGGGCGACGGCGTCCAGCCCCAGGTACGGCTCGTCGAAGAACGTGAGCGGGGCGCGGGAGGCGAGACCGACGATCACTCCGATCGCCGAGAGCTGTCCGCGGGAGAGCTTCTTGATCTTGCGGTCGACCGGGAGGCGGAAGTCCTCGACGAGCTCGCGGGCGAACGCCTCGTCCCAGCCGTCGAAGAACCAGGGAGCGCTGCGCAGGACGTGCTTCACCTTGAAGTCGTCGGGGTACTTCTGGCTCTCCTTGATGAAGCAGGTGCGGGAGAGGACGGCGGCGTTCTCCACAGGCGACTGCCCGAAGACGCGGATCTCGCCCGAGCTGGCGAACTCCTGGCCGGTGAGCAGCGACATCAGTGTCGTCTTGCCCGCGCCGTTGCGGCCGAGGAGGCCGTGGATGCGGTTCTCCTCCAGCGCGAAGCCGATGCCGTCGACGGCGCGCATGCGTCCGTAGTTCTTGGTGAGGTCGTGGACCTCGATGACCGCGCTCATCGCGATCCCCCTTCTGTGATCATGTCGGCGAGCTGCTCGGTGCTGAGGCCGAGCTTGGCGGCCTCGGCGAGCAGCGGAGCGACGAACTGGTCGCGGAACTGCGTGCGGCGCTTCTCGACCAGCCGGTCGCGCGCCCCCTCGGCGACGAACATGCCGATCCCCCTCTTCTTGTAGAGCACCCCGTCGTCGACGAGTAGGTTCACGCCCTTGCCGGCGGTGGCCGGGTTGATGCGGTGGAACGCGGCGAACTCGTTGGTCGACGGGACCTGCGACTCCTCCGGCAGCGCGCCGTCGATGATGTCGTTCTCGATCTGCTCGGCGATCTGCAGGAAGAGCGGGCGGGAGTCGTCCACGCGGGCTCCTTCGGTGCTGGGTTGGGTGGTTAGTTGGTGTTGTAACTAACCATGGAGGCGGGAGGCCTTCGTGTCAAGAGGGGTGTGCCGCGCAGTCGCCGCGACGAGGGCCGTGGCGTGCTTCGCTGGCGTTGTGGTGCGGCCTTGTCGTCGCTTCGCGGGGGGCGGGGCACGGCGGGTACACTGGCTCGGCCAGCCTCTGTAGCTCAATGGAAGAGCGACTCCGTCCTAAGGAGCAGGTTGGGGGTTCGAGTCCCTCCAGGGGCACCACGATCCGCGATCGGGATCAGTCCATCGGAAGACCGCGCCGTCGCTCCGTCTGACGCCACGGTCTGCCGCCCGCCCAGCACTCCGAGCTGTGCTGGTCGAGGCGACGACGGTCCGAGCCCTCGATGGTCCTGCCCGGGTGGGGACTCCTCGGCGGCAGGGACGCACGACCGAGGAGCTCCTTCGCGGGTTCTCGGCCGTCCTCGTCCTGAGCCTCTCCATCCAGCGGGACACGTTCGCGGACAGACGGCGCGCGGGTTTCAGTGCGCTGCTCGCGATAGCCGGTCGCATGGCGGCCATCCGCAGGCGGTGGCCGGCGGAATCCGAGACCCCCTTCTCGGCGGGATGTGGCGGGCCGTCCTCCGCCCGCGGTACGTGCGCGAGCTCCTCGATCAGGCGGAGAGCACGGATGCGCTCTCGGAGCGACGCCCAAGGCTCCGAGCGCTCACGGCCTTCTGAGGGCGTCTCGCGGGCCTTCGCTCAGGCGGCGCCGCCATGATCGAGGCTGGTACTCGACGGAAGGTTCTCTGTGAGCATGTTCAAGCGCGTTCTCGGCATGGCGTCGAAGGCGCTCGATTCGAAGAGCGGCTCGGGGTCGTCCTCGAGCGGGACGACCGATTGGCGCGACCTCGTGCGCACCGCCGCCGACAAGGTGACAGGCGACTCGCGGAGCGGGCAGGCCCAGCCGCCTCAGCAGTACGGCTCACCGCGGCGACCCTCCGCGCGCCCGCAGGACGCCCGGCCCGGGCAGCAGCCGGTGGTCACGCAGGAGGACCGCGCAGCGATCGCGCGCTACGACTACCTCCTCCGCACCGCCGACCCCGAGCAGCTCGAGCAGGTGCACCGCGACGCGTTCGCGAAGCTGACGCCGGCGCAGCGCACCCAGGTCGAGGCGCGGCTCCGCGACGAGCTGCCCGCGAACGAGCAGCCGCGGTCGTCCGCACCCGAGGACCTGGCGCGCGCGGCGACGCGCGGCGAGGCGCACGACCCGGGGTTCCTCAAGAAGATGTTCTCGAAGCCGGGGACCCGCGGCGCCCTCGCGGGTGCCGGCGTCGGAGCGGCGGCGGGCATCGGGCTCGGCGCGGCGGGCGGACTGCTCGCGGCGGTCGCGGGCGGCGCCGTGATCAGCAGCGTCGCCGGTCCGCTGCTCGCGCAGGCGTCCGGCCTCGGCGTGGACTTCGAGAACCTCGCCGGCGGGTTCGGCGATCTGGGCGACTTCGGTGACATCACGGGCGGCGCGGGAGAGTTCGTCTCCGGTGCGGGTGAGCACGTGTCCGGGCTGGGGGAGCAGGTGTCGGAGTTCGGCTCCGACTTCCAGCTGCCGGGGCTCGGCGACCTCGGGAACCTCTTCGACCGCTAGACGGACGGGACCGGAGCGCGCCTGCGGAGGAGCGGCGACGCGATCGCGAGTGCCGCGCCGACGACGAGCAGCACGGCCCCCACGATCGCGACGGCGGTCGTCGACCAGTCGGGGAGGTCGACCACCGTCGTGCCGTCGAGCAGCGTCCATTCGCAGGCCGCGCCCAGCGGCCACCACGACCAGAAGCCGCGGACGAGCTCTCCCGCTTCGGGCGGGACACCGCCGAGGCTGACGCTGCAGACGTAGTCGAAGCCCTGACGGTCGATGTTCGCGTACTGCAGAGGCACGAGTGCGAGCGCGGCCAGGCCGGCGACGGCGAGGACGAGGCCGGCGATCAGGGCGAGACGGGCGGCCGTGAGGCGCTTCTTCACCGGTGTCGAGGCGGGGGCGGGCGGCGTCTCGGTCATCATCCGATGGTGTCATGAGCGCGGAAGGGCCGGGCGGGGGTGCGCAACTACGGCTGAGACGCGTGCATCGGTCTGATTCAGCGCTTCGCGAGAAAGTCAGCATCCGGTGCGCAAGAGTCGCCGGTGTGCTGGCGCGATCGGATGCCGTCACCAGCGTCCGCCGACCGCCCGCAGCGCGACGGCCAGCATCCCGGCCAGCGCCACCAGGACGGTCGCGATGACGAAGATCCCGGACGAGTAGCCCTCGACCATCAGCGGCAGCACTGCTCCGAGGACGGTCCCGACCTGCGTCACGGCCGTGTATGCGCTGGCGCCCGCGCCGACTCCGCCCCTGCTCGTTCGACCGAGCAGGACCAGGCCGGTGCTCTGAAAGCCGACGCCCACTACGGCGTAGAGCACCTGGGCCAGCAGCAGCACCGGATAGGTGGTCGCGAGGAGCAGGAGCGAGAACGATCCGACCCCGAAGAGGGCGATCACGACGAGGGTGACGGCGCTGCCGCGGGCCGCGCTGAGCCGACCGAGCAGAGGCAGCGCGGCCAACTCCAGTAGAGCCGATATCAGGAACAAAGGAGGCACCTCGGCAGGGCGGAGCCCGGACGAGACAGCGAACAGCGGCAGATAGATCCCCCGAAGGGTGTCGGCCGACTTGAGAAGCGCCACGAGGACAAGCGCAGTGAAGAACGCTCCGCTTCTCGCTCGAGGCGTTCCGACTTCTCCGCCATCGTGCTCGCGCGGGAACGCGCGTCCAGCGAATGGTCTGCAGGTCGCACCGATCATCGTGATGCCGCCGAACACGGAGGCGATCAAGAGAGGATCGAGCCCGAGCGCGGACACGGCCGAGTAGATGACGAGGCCGAGGATGTATCCGCCGACCGTCATCAGCCGAAGACGCGTGACCGCGGCGACCTGTTCGTCGTCACTCAGCTGCGCGGCGACGCGGCCGAAGATCTGCGGGACGATCGTGCTGACGAGGAGCAGGAGAAAGCCGCTCAGCATGACGAGCACGAATGTACCTGCGGTCGCGCGGAGTGCAAGGAGGGCGACCGGGACGGCTGCGCAGGTCAGGACCAATGCGCTGCGCGGGTACCCGTGATGGCGAACTGTAGGGACGAGCAGGGTGTTGTAGACGATGGCGGCGGCCGCGTTGACGAGAAAGAACACGGCGATCTCGCCCTTTGAGTGACCGGCCGAGTCGAGGGAGACGGGAACGGCTACGCTCGTGAGGCCTCCGATGGTCGCGTTGCTCAGCAGGGTCAGGGCGACGGATTGTGGGACGCGAGCGCCAGACAGTGGTTCCTCCTTAGTCGCTGACCGGTCTAGTTGGCGCGGGCGGAGGAAGGTGGATCCTCGATGTCGCCCGGGTCGTTGCGATCCGAAACTGATGCGCGCCACTGAATATCTCTCACCTAAAAGCCGTCCGACCCTATCCCCGCTGATTGAAATGTCGCGGCGAGACCGCGCCCCAGCAACAGGTCCTTCCCGCACCTCCGGGCCGTGGCCAGAAGATGCTCACCCCACACTGCAGCCAGGGGCGCCATCGCATCGCTCAGGTACACCATGTCGAATTCGCGTTTGGCGAAACCGCATCGGATCCCGATCGCGTTGAGATTGACCGGTCGCCGTGCAGTCGACCAGCCGCTCGGATGTTCGGACGCAATGGGAAAACCCGGCCCGAGCGCGACGACGGACCGTGAATGAGCTACTTCAAACATCAGTCCGACGAAAAGCATCGATGTGTCGTTCGGATGCTGACGAAGGATCTGCAGGTCAGCTCGGCTGTTCGTTGAATCTCGAGCCCACCTCGCGACGCGCTCCCACTCGGGCTGCTCCAATTGCGCCAGGGGCCTGTTGCAGATGAAGAACTCGATTTCCATATCGACACATCGATCGGCCCACTGTTCCAGGTTAGCTCGATTGCTTCTTGCTTGTTCGGCTGTATTTTCGGAGATGCTCGGCAGTTCTACGCCCCACGCGTCCTCTATCCAGTGAAGAGAAAGGCCCATCCGGCATAGCCTGTAGCCGAACTCCACATCTTCGACTCCATAAGTTGAGAAGCGCTCGTCGAAACCGCCCGCGGAGAAGAAATCCGATCGCGCCACTGCAATGTTCCGTCCCCAGTAGAAACGCCAGGGGACCGCCAGCGGAACCCGCCGGACATCGACATCCAACCACTTGTCCGATCTGTAATCAGCGTAGCCGGGCCGCGTAGCCATCTCCATGCGTCTTGTGCGCCAGTCCGGGCCGCTGACAAGAGAACGGAATGCATGGGCATCTTCGCCAGAGAAGTCCCAGCCGTAGGTCGGCCCTGCTGTACTGCGTTTACCGACTTCCACGTTCGCCGCATGGGACTGAATCAGGTTCTCGCCCGCGAGAGTGCCGCAATCGAGGAAGATCAGTGTTCTGCCCCGAGATGCTCGCGCGCCGAGATTCCTTACCGCGCTCAGGCGGAACCCGTCGTCTCGTTGGCGAGTGTATGAGATGTCAATCGCGTGTTCGAAGGCCTTGACGACCGCAACGGTATCGCTCGAAGAGCCGTCGTCTGCGACGATGACCTCATAGGTGAACGACGCCTCTTGTTGCGCTAATGTCGTCAGAGTTCTTCTCAACTCGTCAGGGCGGTCATAGGTCGGAACGACGACTGAAACCTCCGGAGAAACACCGTCTGCTTTCTGCGGGAAGATCAACGGTCCTGACATGCCTTCATCCTTTCTCGCGTACCTGGAGGCATCGCAGAGCCGGCCCTCATTGTACGTTGCGGACTGCACTCCGCGATGTCGCGGTAAAGGAGTGATCGCTTCACGTCAGTTCGCTTGTGACTTCGCAATTCGATGTGCGAGACCGTAGCAGGCTGTGCCCTTCGGCGACCAGAGTGTGGCGCGCGTGGCACCCCTCGGGTCGTGAACACCGTGCGCACGCGCAGACGTGGCGCCAAGGCTCGCCCGCTGTCCAGCTCTCACAGAGCCAGGCGCGGCGAGTGTCATTTCGTGCCAGTCGTCGGCGTGGATGGCTGTGGGATATATGTTCATCATCACATCGAACCGACGAAGACCCACACGAAGAGGTGCGGAGTGGTTTATCTCGATTCTGCGGCCACGTCTTTTCCCAAGGAGCATCATGTAGTGGACGCCATGAAATCCTATGCTTAACGTGGAACAAGCCCAGGCAGGTCGGGGCACCGGCTATCCGCTTGGGCTGAGGGCCAAGTCTGGGCAGCTCGTGAGTCGCTAGCAGATCTGGTCAAATGCATCGATCCGGAGCGGGTGACCTTCTCGCTGAATGCAACGATGTCTCTCAATGCGGTTGTGCACCACCTGGGCTCGATCGGGGGCCGCGTCCTGACGTCCGCTTTCGAACACAATTCAGTGGTTCGGCCACTTCATGCAGCGGCGCAGGAGGGTTCGGTCAGGCATGAGATCATTCCGCCCTCGACCAGCGGACCGTTCGATCTCGATCGACTGCAGGAGCAACTGCTTGCCGGCGGAGTCGCCGGGGTCATTGTCACCTGGGCCTCCAACGTCTCCGGTTCAGTGCTTCCGATCCGTGAAATCTCTGAAATCTGCAGAGAGGCCGGTGTTTTCATCGCCGTGGATGGGGCGCAGGCGCTTGGGTACCTTGATGTCGACGCGGGTCTTGCGGACGTGCTGGTGTTCGCTGGGCACAAGGGTTTGGGGGGACCTTTGGGTGTTGGTGGCGCTGTTGTCGGAGAAGGTGTCCGGTTGTCGCCTTTCGTCACCGGCGGATCGGGTGGACGTTCTGAAAGTCGGGATCATCCCTGCTGGCTGCCCTGGTCGCAAGAGGCGGGAACACAGAATGGGATCGGAATCGCCGGGTTAGGCGCGGCTCTGAGGCTGTTGGACGGGGCCGAGATCGCCAGAAGGCGGCGTCGAGCAACCGATTTGCGAGAACGATTCGTTACTGGTCTCAGTGGTGGTGGCGCGGTCACCCTCATCGAATCGCCCAGCGCCGAAGAACCTGTCGGAGTGGTGTCGTTCCGGATGAACCGTGTGACCCCGAGTGTTGCTGCTTCGCTCCTCGAAGAACGCTTCGACATTCTCGTTCGCGCCGGACTGCATTGCTCTCCTCTGGCCCACGAGACTCTCGGCACAGGCGATGGCGGGACTGTCCGGGTGAGTTTCGGGCCGAGAACTACGACAAATGAGGTCGATCTAGCACTTGCCGCAGTCCAGTCCATCTCATCGAGTTCGAGCGAAAGGAAATGATGAAGAATGTCGGTCACCTGGGACCCCGAATGCGTCTTCTGCAGGTCGAATCCGCGTCGAGTGTGGGAGGAAGACGGACTCGCGGTCTGTTCTGATCCAGCTCCCCTTCGGCAGGGTCACCTCCTCATCTACACAACCGAGCACTATCCATCGGCCGCAGACATGGATGCGCAGGCGGCAGAGCGGCTCGACGCATTGGAGGCCGACCTCGGTAAGCGCATCTGTGCAGAGTTCGGGGACTACGTTCTGTTCGAGCACGGGCGTACCGGTCACTGTCTTCGAAGTCGTCCTGGAGAGCGCCTCTGTCATCACATGCACGTCCACATGATCCCCGGCGCCCTAGACCTGCGGAGCTATGCAGGAATAGCGCAAGAGATCGAGATCTCATCATGGCGAGACGTCCTAGCCCTTGGTAGCGATGTCGATGGCTACGTTGTCATCGGCAATGCGCACGAAAAGGTCGTCGCGCCATTGACGCGCTCTCTTCCTCCGCATCACCTGCGTACGGTGATCGCGCGAGCGAACGCAACTCCAGATCTCGCCGACTGGGAACTCGCTCTCGCGGGAGAAGAGGTGGGCCTGGTCGCCGCTGCATCGCATTCGACTGTCGTCGCGCTCGTTGAGAATTTTCGGTTTGCGAGGGCGACATGAAGCGCCCCGTTGTACTGCATGTCTCGTGGGGAAGGGGGAACGGCCACGTCACGCGCCTGGTAGCCATAGGTCGGGCTTTTCACTCCGCGGGTTGGGACTGTGTTCTACTCGGTCGGCAGAATGCGGTGCACGATCGATTGGTCTCGAAGGCGGGAATCTTCACGACAGCCTATTACCGCGAAGGTGTCGCAGACATCGACCCATGGGCAGAATGGGGAGATCCTGGCGTGTTCGATAAAGCAGTCGTTGCTGACGTCGCTGTGCTCCAGCGGTTCAGGCCGGACCGGGTGATCAACGATAACCGATTGTCGATGATCGTAGCTTGCGCTTCGCTCTCCATCCCGATCGTCACGCTATGCCAAGACAATCAGCTCGTCGGCTACCGCTATCAGGGCGAGGGAGTGTCCGAGATCTGGACCGGACCGCTCATGGCGGTCAACGAGGCTCTTGGGCGGCGAGGGCTTCCCCTGGTCGATCGAGATGTTCGAGAACTGTTCGAACGCGGGCTGACCGCAATACCGAGTGCGCCGAGTCTTGACGTAATGGAGAGCCGCGTCGGTATGAGAGAAGTGGTTTTCACTGGCGTTCTCGGACCGGTCAAAGCGGGTCTGCATGGATCCGGGTTGCAGTTCTATCGGACGGTAGGAGGAATCGACTCGGAGTTCCTGCACGCTTTCGAGAACTGGGAAGGAGAAATCTATGTGGCGACCGGAGACCAGGCGTCAGCGGATTCGTATCGACATGTCCCGGACGCCATCCACGTCGCGGCTCTCTGGGATCTCGAAGAAGTGTTTCCGGAGCTGGCTGCCGTCGTGCATCACGGAGGACATGGAATCGCGACGACGTGCGTGGCATCAGGGGTGCCAGCCGTCATTCTTCCAGGTCACAATCCGGAGAGGCGTTCGAACGGGTATCGGGTGGAGTTGTCGGGGTGGGGGAAGGTGCTCGGTCCACTTTCAGCGGAGGGTACTCGATGGGGCCCGGCCGTCGATGTGACCGGAGACCGTCCTCCGTGGAGCGATGTCCGTGGTGCAGTCGACGCTCTCCGGGCCCCCGACGTCGACGCGGGCGGGTCCGTCGCGTCAGCATCAGAGCTCGTCCGGCTGCTGACATGACGAGGGAGAAGCTCGTCCGAGACGGTGTACCGGCACTGCTTTGGGGTCTCGGTGTCGACGCGCGCTTCAGATCCGTCGATGCCGGCGAGCGGCGGGCCTGGCTCCTGGCGAAGCTGAAGGAGGAATGCGACGAGGTCCTGGCTGCCCCGTCCGTCGAAGAGCTGGCGGACGTCGCGGAAGTCCTGCATGCGCTCGCGTCGGAGCTCGGAGTGGCCTGGAGCGAGGTCGAAGCGGTGCGCGAGAGGAAAGGAGCGGACCGCGGAGTGTTCGACGCCGGAGTCGTGATGCGACTCTCCGAGTAGCACTCTGCTCGCGCGGCGGCGTCGTACCCTCGTCTGCATGGGGTTCGTCTTCTCGCTGCTGATCATCGTCCTGACCGTGCTCGCGCTGGTCGACGTCGTACGGCAGCCGGACAACATCATCAAGAACCTGCCCAAGATCGTGTGGATCCTGCTGATCTTCTTCCTCCCGCTCATCGGCGTCTCGCTGTGGTTCCTGCTCGGGCACGACTGGAAGCGCGGCGACGGCGGATCCTTCGTGCCGGGCGGCCGAGTGCCCCGCCGCCGGAAGCAGGCGCCGCCGCCGATGGTGGTGCGGCCCGCTCCGAAGAGCACCGAGGAGCAGCTCGCCGACCTCGAGCGCGAGGAGGCGCACTACGCGCGGCTCGCCGAGGAGCAGCGTCGCCGCCGCGAGGGTGAGCGGCCGCTCGACGCGTGAGCGGCCGCTCCGGAGGCCGCTACTTCGAGAAGTTCGACGCCGCCCACTGGATCGAGGCGATCTTCGCCTGACCCGCGACGCTCGGGTGGAAGTAGTCGGTGGTCCCGATCAGGCCCTTGGTGACGGGGGTCGCGGTGAGCGCTCCGCCGTCCCAGTCGCAGAGCTGACCGGCGGCGCTGCACGCCGTCTGCAGCGCGGTGTTGTACTGCGTCGTCCGCGTCTTCGCGGCAGCGGCGGAGGCGGCAGCGGCGGTGCTGCTGAGCCTGCGGCCGGTGGAGCTGACGCCGCGCGTGGTCCGGCAGAGGTCGCCGCCCGCCCAGACGAGCGCGCCGACTCCGGTCTTCACGACCGACCACTCGGAGGCCACGTTCGGCATCGACGAGAGGACGATGCGGGCGGAGGGCCACGTGGTGCGGATCTTCGTGATCGCGGCGGAGGCTCCGGTGCGGAACGTGCTCGCCGGGGTCATCGTGTAGCCGTCGGAGGCGACGCGGTTGTCGGGCGAGCAGAGGTCGTTGCCGCCGATGAGCAGGGTGACGACGTCCGGCCGCACGCCGGCGGCGACCGCGGCGTCGATCCGCGAGGGGACCTGCGCGACGACGTCGCCGGTGGTGGCGAAGTTCGCGGTCGTGACGGTGGTGCCGGGGAGCGCGGTCCGCAAGCGGGAGGCGAAGGAGTTCACGGAGGAGCTGGTGCCGGTGGACCAGTTGTTGCGGGGGCAGTCCGCGAAGGAGCCGCAGGTCCCGTAGGCCTGGGTGATGGAGTCGCCGAGGCTCAGCACCGAGAGGGTGGCGGGAGTGGCGGCGGCGGCGGCCTGCGCCGGGAGCAGCGCGGCGGCGAGGGCGAGCGCGGCTCCGACGGCGAGGGCGCGGACGCGGCGGCTCGGGGTCGGCGGGCGGGAGAGGGAGAGGCTCATGGGGGACCGTTCTCGAGGGGGAGGACGGTGGGGGAGCCGTCGGTGCTGACGCTAGGGGAGCGGCGCCCCGGATGACCCCGAACGGGTGACCCCAGAACGGGCCGGATGTGCGCGACGGCAGCGGATCCGGTCGTCCGGCGGGCGGAACCGTCTGGAAGGCGAGCGTCCTCTCAGCCGCCTGCCACCGGCACGATCCGCAGCCGGCTCATCGCCCAGACCAGCGCCCCCGACGCGAGGAACGCGACCGCGATCCCGACGACGAACACCGACACCTGCCCGTACCCGGTCGCGGGATCCAGGAACGGATAGGGCACCCAGCCGTCCGTCGCTCCGCGGATCAGCACCACGACGAGCCAGACGATCGGGTAGACCACGACCAGCCAGAGCCTCCGCCACGGCAGCGGAGGGCGATCCGCGAGCAGCAGCCAGTCGAGCAGTCCGTAGACGGGGAACAGCACGTGCATGACGGTGTTGGCCCACGGCAGCGCCACTCCGCCCGCCACATCGGTGAGGAGGGTGTTGTAGACGAGGCCGACGATGATGATGTACCCGGTGAAGGCACCCCTCACCAGCACGAGCCCGCCGGGCGCGGGACGGCGGCGGAGCGCGAGCACGGCGGTGGCTCCGAGCACGACGGCCAGCACGATGTTGCTCTGGATGGTGAAGAAGCCGAAGAAGTTGAACGGGTTCAGCGGCGTCTGAGAGGCGGTGTCGACGGCCGTCGCGATCACGGCGACGAGCACGGCGGCGGCCACGAGGAGGCGGAGGAGCGCGACCGGCACGCGGGCCGACTCCGCCCGGGGGGAGGGAGCGGGCGGCGTCATCGCTCGAGCGTAGCGCCGGAGCGCCTACCCTGTCCCCGTGCTCACGATCGGTGTCGACCTCGCTGCGGAGCCGGTTCGCACCGCTCTCGCCGCCCTCGAGTTCTCCGGCGGCCGAGCCGTGGTTCGCTCGCTCGTACTCGGCGCCGAGGACGCGACGATCGTCGATGCGTCACGGGACGCGGCGGTCATCGGGATCGACTGCGCGTTCGGCTGGCCGGTGGAGTTCGCGGCGTTCGTCTCCGCGCACACGCGACGGGAGGTCTCGCCGCGGACGCTCGCGGGACGCGACTGGCGCCGCCGCCTCGCGTACCGCGAGGCGGACCGGGTGGCGCGCGAGGTCACCGGCCGCTGGCCGCTCAGCGTCTCGACCGACCGGCTCGGGATGACCGCGATGCGCTGCGCGGAGCTGCTCGACGCCTTCGCCGCGAGCGGAGAGGACGTCGACCGCTCCGGGCGCGGACGGCTCGTCGAGGCGTACCCGGCGGCGGCGCTGCGGCTCTGGGGAGTGGACACCACGGGGTACAAGACGCGACCGGAGGCCGTGGCGCTCGCCGCGGAGTCGCTGCGACGGGCCGCGCCCTGGCTCGATGTGCCGGCGCCCGCGCTCGCGCTGATGAGCCGCTCCGACGACGCGTTCGACGCCGTCGTCGCCGCTCTCAACGCCCGCGCCCACGCCCTGGGCGCGACCCTGCCGGTGCCTCCCGAACTGCAGGAGGCGGCGGAGGCCGAGGGGTGGATCGCGGTCCCGACCGGATCGCTCGCGGAGCTCGCGGGCTGATCCGGCCGTCTCGACGGGTGTGCGCTCAGGCCGGGATCTTCGCCCCCAGCAGGCCGGCGGCGACCTCGGCGGCCCGCTCGGCCTCCTCGACGGTCGAGAAGGGTCCGGTGGGGACGAGGGAGGGCGCGGTGGTCAGTCGGGCGTCGATCTCGAGTCGGAACCGGGGCAGCTCCGCCCCGGGAACGACGACGATCCTGACTCCGTTCCGGCTCCATCGCGCGGGTTGGATAGAAGAAATCTGTGTCATGGTGCTCTCCGCTTTCGCGATCATTCGCACGGGTGGCTGACGCCTCGACCGTGCACGCTTCACGCTACGTCCGGTGCCCGTCTCTCCGAACGGGCTTGACCTCTCAGGCTCGTCGGGCGTAGCGCGTCACTGCAGTCGGTCGAGGGTGTCGCTGATCCGCCGCAGGCACTCGATGAGGACCGACATCTGCGCGGCGTCCAGGTCGGCGAGCACCTCGCCCTCGGCGGCGACGAGATTCCGCATCGCCTCGTCGACCCGCTTCGTGCCCCGCGGGGTGAGCGAGACGATCTTGCTGCGTGAGTCGGCGGCGTTCTGCTCGCGGACCACGAGCCCGCGGGCCCCGAGGCGGTCGACGCGGCTGGCGAGGTTGCCGCTGGACAGCGCGAGGTGCGTGGCCAGGGCCGAGGGCGTCATCCCGCCCTCCCCGCGCTGCCGCAGCAGCGAGAGGAGCTCGAACTCCCACGGGGCGAGATCGCTGACGGCGAAGGACTGCCGCCGCACCTCCTGCACGCGCGGGCTGAGCCGGCGGAGGCGGGAGACGACGTCCAGAGGCGCGAAATCGAGGTCGGGCAGGGCCCCGGCCCACGCGTCGATCACCAGATCGACATCGTCGTCTTCGCGCATGCCCCGATTATCCCCGGACGGCGCGGGCGCCGACGACGGGTGGTCCGGGGAGGCCGGCGGGCCTAGCCTGTGCGGACGACGGGCGGACCGGTCAGGCGCGGGCGGCCCGGACGTAGGCGACGATCGCGTTGGCGTGGCCGTGGCCCAGGCCGTGCTCGGTCTTCAGCCAGGTGACGACCTGCATGTGCGGCTCGGAGCGCAGACGCTCGTCGGCGAGGTCCAGCCAGTCCTGGACGGGACGGTCGTAGGTCTTCTCGATGCTCGGGAAGTACGAGGCCGGTCCCTTCGGCTTTGCACCGTCGGCGGGCGGTTCGGGAGCGAGCACGCGGTCGGTCATGCGGTCACGATAGCGAGCCGCGGTCAGGTCGTGTAGGCGGAGGGGTCGAACCGGCCGAGCTCCTCGCGGAAGGCGAAGGCGAAGTCGGGCCAGAGCAGGGTGAGTCGCCGGTTGTCGTCCAGGTACCAGCTCTCGCAGCCGCCGTTGGTCCAGACGGTGTCGGCGCTGAGGGCGTCGAGGCGGGCGACGGAGGCGGCCTCGGCCTCGGCGGTGACCTCGAGCCGGTCGGCGCCGGAGACCGCGAGGTGGTCGAGCGCGGCGAGCACGTAGGCGATCTGCGTCTCGATCATGTGCACCGCGGAGTTGTGGCCGAGGCTCGCGTTGGGGCCGTTGACGACGAAGAGGCTCGGGAAGCCGTGGACCGCGGTCGACTCGTACGCGACCATGCCGTCGGCCCAGCGGTCGGCGAGGAGGACGCCGCCGCGGCCGCGGATGCGCCGGGCGAAGGGCGGCCGCGTGGAGTGGAAGCCGGTCGCGAAGACGAGCACGTCGACCCCGTGCGGGACGCCGTCGTCGCCGAGCGCGGCCCCCTCCTCGAGGCGCCGGAGCGGACCGGGGACGACGCGGACGTGCGGCTGCGCGAGAGCGGGGTAGTAGTCGTCCGAGAGGAGCACGCGCTTGCAGCCGATCTCGTAGTCCGGAGTCAGCACGGCGCGGAGCGCGGGATCGATGATCTGCGCCTCGAGGTGGCCGAGCGCCTCCGCCCGCAGCCGGTCGATGGCCTCGGGCACGGCGACGCGGCCGGCGAAGCCGAGCTCGGCGCGCCAGAACAGCTCCTCGCGGAGCCTCGCCAGGGCCCCGGGCGCGCGGGAGAGGGCTCGGCGCTCCTCCGGCGGGTACGGGCGGTTCCGGCGGGGGACGACGTACGGGGCCGAGCGCTGGAAGAGCACCACCTCGGCGGCGCGCTCGGCGAGGTGCGGCACGATCTGCACGGCGGAGGCTCCCGAGCCGACGATGCCGACGCGCTTCCCGTCGAGATCGACGTCGTCCCGCCAGCGGGCGGAGTGGAAGGCAGGACCCGCGAACGAATCCAGGCCCGGTACGGCCGGGAGGCGTGGCTCGGAGAGGCGCCCCGCGCAGACGAGGAGGACCGCGGCAGAGTAGTCGCCCCGGGAGGTGCGCACCCGCCAGCGGTGCGCCTCCTCGTCGAAGACCGCCTCGAGCACCTCGGTCCCCAGCCGGAGCCGGGGCGCCAGGCCCTCCTTCTCTACGACGCGCTCGAGGTAGGCCTGGATCTCGGCCCCGGGGGCGTAGAACGCCGACCAGTCGGCCTCGGGGGCGAAGGAGTAGGAGTAGAGGTGCGAGGGGATGTCGCAGGAGACCCCGGGGTAGACGTTGTCCCGCCAGGTCCCGCCGATCCGCTCGGCGCGCTCCAGCACGACGAACGAGGTCCCGCCGCTGCGCTCCAGGCGGACCGCGGCTCCGAGGCCGGCGAACCCGGCGCCGATCACGACGACGTCGACGTCCATCAGACCGTCGTCCTCGCCAGGACGCTGCCCGCCGGGTCGCGGTGCGGATCGGCGAGGAAGTGCTCGAGGACGGCGAGGAGCTCGGCGGGCCGCTCGGCGAGCACCGCGTGACCGGCGTCGAGGACGGCGTAGCGGGCGTCGTCGATCGCGCCGAGCAGGGCCTCGGCGCCCTCGACTCCGGCGACAGCGTCGGCGGAGCAGCCGACCACCAGGGCGGGAACCCGGCAGTCCGAGGCGGCCGCAGCGACGTCGGCCCGGGCGGAGGCGGCGAGCATCCGCGCGACGTCGGCGCCCCACGGGGAGGAGGCGGTGGCCGAGCGGACGGCGAGGAGCCGAGCGGCCTCCTCCTGCGCGTCGGGCGGCAGCATCGGCCAGAGGCGCGCCGTGCGGAGGAGGCGCTCCGTCGGGCGCAGCCATCCGGCCACGAGGGCGAGGGCGCGCACCCGCCGATCGCCCGCGGCGAGGGCCACGGCGGCTCCGAGCGAGTGGCCGATCAGGACGGCCTCCTCGGCGCCGAGCGCGTCCAGGGAGGCGCGGACCGCGGCGGGTCCGTCGAGCCAGGGGTCGCCGAGATCGGCGAGCTCGAGCGCGGCGACGCGGTGGCGCCGCGCCAGCATCGGCAGCAGCAGCCCGGTGTCGCTCCGCGCGCCCCGGCCGACGCCGGTCAGCAGCAGGACCGCGCGCGGGCTCTCGGCGCCCGCGGTCAGCAGCCGCACGGTGGCGCTGTCCGACTCGATCCGCTCCTCCCGGACCAGCTCGGCCTGGCGCCGCAGGTACTCGGAGCGGGTCATGACGCCCGGCGGGTCCCGCGGACCGGGAGGCGCATCCGCTGAGGACCCGCCGCTGCGACGGGCCTCGCCCGCAGCGCCCTCTCCGGCGCGACCACGCCGTACGTCGTGGTGCGCTGGCGCCAGCCGCGGCCGATCTCGCCGCTCAGCCGGGCGACGGTCGCGATGTCGAGCGAGCGGTAGGCCTCCGCTCCGGCCTCGGGCCGCAGGGCGCCGTCGAGCAGCAGGCCGCCGAGGTCGTTCGCCCCGCCGCGGAGGAGGACCTGCGCCGCGTGCAGTCCGAGCTTGGTCCAGGCGGTCTGCACGTGGGCGATCCGGCCGTGGAGGACGAGCCGTGCGACGGCGTGCACGGCGCGGGTCTCGCGGAGGGTCGGCCCGCCCCGGCTCGCGCGCACCACGGAAGGAGGCGCCTCCGCCGGGACGAAGGGCATCGCGATGAACTCGGTGAAGCCGCCCGTCTCGTCCTGGATCGCCGCGAGCGTGCGCAGGTGCGCGAGCTGCTGCTCGGGGGTCTCGACGTGTCCGTAGACCATGGTCGAGGTGGAGCGGAGGCCGCTGCGGTGCGCGGCCGTGATCGCCTCCCGCCACTCGGCCACGGTCGGGTCCGTCCCCTCGCTCAGGACGGCGCGGACGTCGTCGTCGAGGATGCGGGCGGCGGTCCCCGGGACGGAGTCCACGCCGGCCTCGCGCAGAGCGTCGAGCATCTCGGGCAGGGTTCGGCCCGTGCGCCGGGCGACCTCGAGGATCTCGCCGGGCCGGTAGGCGTGCAGGTGCAGCGAGGGCTGCCGCTGCTTCAGCGTGCGGACGATCAGCAGCAGATCGTCGCCCGGGTGCTCCGGTCCGATCGCGCCCTGGAGGCAGAGCTCGGTGGCGCCGAGCGCGACCGCCTCGTCGGCGAGCTCCTCCAGCCGCTCGACGGTCAGATCGCCGACTCCCCAGAGCGAGGTGTCGATGTTGCGGTTCACGACGACCGAGACCTCGTCGCCGGCGGCGTCGTGCCGCAGGTCGTCCGCCAGAGCGGAGAGGGCGTCGAGGTCGTCGCCGTCGGCTGCGAGCAGGGCGAGGTAGTCGGCGTCCTCGAGACCGGCGGGGTCCGTCTCCGCCCGGGCGAGCACGGCGCCGAGGGCGGGCGCGACCGGTCGGGGCAGGGGGTCGAGCGAGTCGCGGTAGGGCCGGGGGAGGACCGCCGCCGCCTCGTCGGCGAGCCAGGTCCCGCGGTCGGCGAGCGCCTCGACGTAGGGAGCGACGCGCGGATCGATCCAGGTGGCCGAGTCGCGGAGGTACTGCGGGTGGGCGGTCAGCCGCTCGTGCAGCCGGTAGCCGGCCGCCGCGGTGAGCCGCGCGAGGTCGTCGATGTTCGGCCAGGGGCGCTCCGGATTCACGTGATCCGCCGTGAGCGGGCTGACACCGCCCCAGTCGTCGACCCCGGCGCGCAGCAGCAGCCCGAGCTCCTGCTCGTCGGTGAGGTTCGGCGGCGCCTGGATCGTCGCCTCAGCGCCCAGCACGAGGCGCGCGACCGCGACGTTGGCCACGTACTCCTGCAGCTCGAGGTCGACCTCGTTCTGCATGGCCGTCCGCGGCTTCGCGCGGAAGTTCTGGACGATGCACTCCTGCACGTGGCCCCACCGCTCGTGGGACTCGCGGATCGCGAAGAGGGCGTCCGCCCGCTCCGCCGCGTTCTCGCCGATGCCCAGCAGCACGCCGGTGGTGAAGGGGATGCGGCTGCGTCCCGCGTCCTCGAGCACGCGCAGGCGCAGCGCCGGGTCCTTGTCCGGGGAGCCGTAGTGCACACCGCCCTTCTCGGACCAGAGGCGCTCGGCGGTCGTCTCGAGCATCATGCCCATCGAGGGCGCGACCGGGCGGAGCCGCTGCAGCTCGGCCCACGACATCACGCCGGGGTTCAGGTGCGTGACCATGCCCGTCTCGCTCATCACCAGGACGGCCATCGCGCGCACGTACTCGAGCGTCGAGGCGTAGCCGTGCTCGGCGAGCCAGGCGCGGGCGATCGGCCACCGGTCCTCCGGGCGGTCGCCGAGCGTGAACAGGGCCTCCTTGCAGCCGAGCGCGGCACCGGCGCGGGCGACCTCGAGGATCTCCTCCGGCTCCATGAAGGTCGACTCGCGCTTGGCCGCGAGCCCGCCCGGTGTCTCCACGAAGACGCAGTAGTGGCACCGGTCGCGGCAGAGCTTGGTCAGCGGGACGAAGACCTTCCGCGAGTAGGTGACGACGCCGGGCCGTCCGCGGCGGGCGAGTCCGTCGTCGCGCAGGCGGCCGGCGGCCTCCAGCAGCAGGTCGAGGTCGTCGCCGCGCGCGCCGAGGAGCTCCTCGGCGGTCTCGCGCGTCAGCGCCTCGCCGCGGTCGAGCCGGGCGAGCAGGGTGGCCGTGGTCATGCGGGAGCGGCCCTTCCGAAGGGGGTCGTGGCGGAGGCGGGAGGTCAGAGCGCGCGCAGCCGCGGCGCGAGGTCGCGCTCGAAGGCGTCGAAGAAGCGCTGCTGGTCGTCGCCCGGGGCGTGGAAGACCAGGTGGGTGAAGCCCGCGTCGACGTAGGGCTTGATCTGCGCGACCGTCTCCTCGGGGTCGGAGCCGACGATCCAGCGCTTCGCGACCTGCTCGATCGGCAGCTCGTCGGCGGCGCGCTCCATGTCGACCGGATCGGTCAGCGAGTGCTTCTGCTCCGGCGACAGCGAGAGCGGCGCCCAGAAGCGCGTGTTCTCGAGCGCGAGCGCCGGATCGGGATCGTAGGAGAGCTTGATCTCGATCATGCGGTCGATGGTCGAGGAGTCGCGATCGGCCGCCGCGGCGCCCTCCTCGACGGCGGGGAGCAGCTTCTCGGTGTAGAGCTCCATGCCCTTGCCCGACGTGCAGATGAAGCCGTCGCCCGCCCGGCCGGCGTACTTGGCGACGACGGGGCCGCCCGCCGCGATGTAGACCGGCACGCCGCTCTCGGGCTTGTCGTAGATCGACGCCTCGTGCGTGGAGTAGTACTCGCCGTCGAAGGTGACGCGGTCGCCCGCCCACAGCGCGCGCATCAGCCGCACGGCCTCGCGCAGGCGGGCGAAGCGCTCCTTGAAGTCGGGCCAGGTCTGCTCGCCCGCGCCCTGATAGCCGGTGGCGACCTCGTTCAGCGCCTCGCCGGTGCCGACGCCGAGCATGATCCGCTCGGGGTAGAGCACGCCGAGCGTGCCGAACGCCTGGGCGATGACGGCGGGGTTGTAGCGGTAGTGCGGGGTCATGACGGAGGTGCCGAGGGTGATGGTGGAGGTGCGCTCACCGGCCGCGGCGAGCCAGGCGAGGGAGAACGGCGCGTGCCCGCCCGTGTGCCGCCACGGCTGGAAGTGGTCCGAGACGACCGCGGTCTCGAAGCCGTGCCGCTCGGCGCCGACCGCGAGCTCGACGAGCTCCCGGGCGCCGAACTGCTCCGCCGATGCCTTGTACCCGAGCGTGATCGTCATCTGCAGCCTTCGTGAGAGGTGGGACGGCTCCCGGAGCGGGAGCGGCCCCTCCATTCTGCGCCTGCCGCCGCGCCCGGCGGGACGGGTGGACGCACCCGGGGGAGGCGTGCCCCGATCCCGCGCTGGGGAGGAGCGTCAGGCCGGCGGAGCGGCGATGTTCACCATCCAGCCGACGCCGTAGCGGTCGACCAGCATCCCGAAGCGGTCGCCCCAGGGCGAGGCGACCAGCGGCTCGACGACCGTGCCGCCCTCGGCCAGGCCGTCCCAGTAGCCGCTCAGCTCGGCGTCGTCGTCGCCGAAGAGCGCGATCGTGATGCGGGCGCCGCTCTCGGCCGGGCTCGAGGAGGGGGAGTCGGAGCCCATCAGGATCATCCCGCTCGGCGTGACGAGCTGGGCGTGCATGATCCGGTCCTGGTCGGCCGGATCCGCGCTCATCCCGAAGTCGCCGAAACGGCTGGAGCTGAGCTCGCCGCCGAGGACGTCCCGGTAGAACTCCATCGCCTCCTGCGCGGAGCCGTCGAAGCCGATGTAGGGGCTCAGTGAAGTGGGCACGGCACGCCTTTCCGTCGAGGTGCGCCCAGTATCTCCGCGTCCCGACGCGAGCACCAGGGGCGTCCTGCAGAAGGTCCGCCCCCGGTCCTCAGAGCTCGTCGCGGGTGGGCGGGTTCGCGCCGGAGCGGGAGGTCGTGATGCCGGCGACGTGCGCGGCGTGGCGGCCGATCGCGTGCAGGGCGGGGCCGTCGAGCAGCATCCCGTTCGCGGCGCCGAGGCCCTGGCGGAACGCCTCGTCGAGGATCGCGCCCATCGCGGAGTCGCCGGCGCCGATCGTGTCCGCCACCACGATCCGGGCGGCGGGCACGGTCACCCGCGTGACGGCCGAGGCCAGCAGAAGTCCCTCCGCGCCGCGTGTGACGACCGCGAGCTGCGACCCGAGGGAGAGCAGCCGGCTGAGGACCTCGTCGAGCTGCATCGTCGGGTAGAGCCACTCCGCGTCCTCGTCGCTGAGCTTCACGACCTCGCACGCGGCGGCGATCCGCTCGAAGCGCGCGAGCGCCTCGGCGTGCGCGCCGACCAGAGCCGGGCGGATGTTCGCGTCGACGCTCGCCGTCACTCCGGCGGGCAGTGCCTCGAGGAGCTCGAGCACGGCGGATCCGCCCGGCTCGAGGAAGATCGCGATGGAACCGGTGTGGACGTGGGAGGCGCCCTCCGGGTCCGCCGCCGGCGGGTTCCAGGAGAGGTCGAAGACGTAGCGGGCCGACCCGTCCGCGGCGAGGACCGCCCGAGCGGTGCTGGTGCGCTCCGAGTCGCCGTGCCGGACCTCCACGCCGGAGGCCTCGAGGTGGGCGCTGATGCGGCGGCCGCGCTCGTCGTCGGCGATGTCGGTGACGAGGGTCGCGGGCCGCCCGAGTCGGGCGAGCGTGAGGGCGACGTTGGCCGGGGAGCCGCCGACGTGCTCCGTGGCGCTGCCGTCGCGCTCGACGATGTCGATCAGCGCCTCGCCGATGACCAGGGTGCGGGAAGCCGGGCTGACGCGCTCGTCGGTGGAGGACATGCCGACATCATGCCGGGTGACGGGGTCGCCCCGCGACGCGCGGGGCCGACCGGCGCGAGCGGCTCGCGTCCCGACCGCGGTCTCAGCCCCGGTCGCGCAGGTCCGCCAGCACCGCGTCCACGCTCGTGATCTCGATCAGCGGCGCGTACAGGGACATGGCGTCGAGCGCGCGCTGGTGGTCGGCCTCGGAGGCGCCCGCGCAGGCGTCCGCGGCGACCCTGACCCGCACTCCGGCGTCCGCGGCCGCCAGCGCCGTCGAGAGCACGCAGCAGTCGGTCGAGACGCCGGTGAGCACGAGCTCGCGGGAGTCGTCGAGCTCGGCCTCGAGCTCGGGCCCCCACTTGCCGAAGGTCGTGGCGGTGATCGTGCGATGGCCCTCGAACCCGGCCACGAGCTCGTAGAGCCGGTCGCTCTCGGGGACGAGCGCGAACGGCCATTCGCGGTAGTAGGGGATCCACGCGCCGGCGGGCCGCTCCGGGGCGACGAAGCGGGTGGTCACGACCCGCTCGCCGAACGCCGGGAGGAGCCGGCGGGTCCCCTCGGCCGCGCGCTCGAATCCGCCGGATCCCCACGGCGACTCGGCGTCGGCGAAGACGTGCTGCAGGTCGATCGCGACGAGCAGGCTCACGCCGAGGCCTCCTGGCGGCGGACGGCCCCGCGCGAGAGGGCGAGCGTTCCCGCGAAGCCGATCACGAGCGCCACGAGGACGCCGAGGTTGGCGCCGGCCCAGTCGCCGTCGCGGCCGCCGAGCGGGCCGAGGAGGTAGCCCTCCCACTCGAACCCGGGGGAGTAGTTGACCACCAGGCCCCAGCCGACGACCGCGCCGATCAGCACGAGGGCCACGGGGACCGCCGAGACGCTGCCGTAGCGGCCGCGGGAGTCGTACAGAGCCTCCTGGTCGTAGTCGCGCCGACGGAGGAGGAGGTCCGCGAGGAAGACGCCGAGCCAGGCCGCGATCGGCACGCCGAGGGTGATCAGGAAGCCCTGGAACGGGCCGAGGAAGTCGCCCGCGACGAACACGACGTAGACCGCTCCGAGGACCATCAGCACGCCGTCGATCCCGGCGGCCACCGGACGCGAGACCTTGAGCCCCGTGCTGAGCAGCGCCAGGCCCGAGGAGTAGATGTCCATCACGGCCCCGCCGATCAGGCCGAGCAGCGCGACGACGATGAAGGGGAGCAGGAACCAGGTCGGCAGGATCCCGGCGAGCGCTCCGATCGGGTCCGCGGCGATCGCGTCCGAGAGCTCCTGCGAGGAGCCGGCCAGCAGCAGGCCGACGACCACCAGCACGACGGGCGCGACCGCTCCGCCGATCGTCGTCCACGCGATCACTCCGCTCGTGCGGGCACCGCGGGGGAGGTAGCGGGAGTAGTCGGCCGCGGCGTTCACCCAGCCCAGCCCGAAGCCGGTCATCATGAACACGAGCCCGCCGATGACCGCGGCGGCCGAGCCCGCGGGCAGGGCGCCGACGGCGGCGAGGTCGATCCGGTCGAGGACGAGCACGACGTAGACCACGGTCAGCACGGCGGTCGCGACGGTGATCGCGAGCTGGAGCCGCATGATCAGGCGGAAGCCCGCGATCCCGGCGATCACGATGAGCGCGGCGACCACGATCAGCGCGACCACCTTGGTGAGCACGCCCCCGTCCCAGCCGAACTCCTCGAACACCGTCGCCGTCGCGAGCACCGCGAGTGAGGCCAGCACCGTCTCCCAGCCCACCGTGAGCAGCCAGGAGATCACCGAGACGAGGCGGTTGCCGTCGACCCCGAAGGCCGCCCGGCTGAGCACCATCGTGGGGGCGGAGCCGCGCTTGCCGGCGACGGCGACCAGACCGCAGAAGAGGAACGAGACGACGATCCCGATCACGCTGACGAGCGTCGCCTGCCCGAAGGAGAGGCCGAAGCCGAGGAGGAAGGAGCCGTAGCTCAGCCCGAGCACGGACACGTTCGCGGCGAACCACGGCCAGAACAGGTCGCGAGGGCGGCCGTACCGCTCCGACTCCTGGATCGTGTCGAGGCCGTTGAGCTCGATGCCGCTTGCGGGGCGGGTGCTCGGACGATCGGGGGAGGTCATCGCGTCCTCGTTCTCACGGGTGCCGGCCCTGCGCCGGAGCTGTGACGAACCTACAGCGCCCCGCGCTCGAACAGCAGCCGGAGCGATTCGAGGTCGTCCGCGACCCGCGCGCAGTCCTCGTCCCAGTCGTCGAGGCTCATCCCGGGGCGCCGCCGCACGGTGAAGGCCACCTCGGCGCCGTCCCCGTTCACGAGCACCCGGAGCGGATTGTCCACCACCGTCCCGTCGGGGAGCGTGACCTCGTGGTCCGCGACGCCGAACGGGTTCTGCGGGGCGAAGCGCACCTCGACCCGGCCCATCGGCGAGTCGGCGAACCAGCGTCCGTCGACCTGCTCGAGCGCGGAGGAGGCGAGGCCCGCGGCCCACCGCGGGAGGTTCGCCGGGTCGGAGACGAAGGCGTACACCTCCGCGGCCGGAGCCTCGATCACGACGCCCACGGGGCGCGATTCGTACAGGGTCATCCGCTCGTCCTTCCTCTGCAGCCGGTCAGTGCTCGTCGCCGAAGCTGGCGACCAGCAGCGCGGCCAGCGCCGTCCGCTCCAGCATGCCCTCGATGCCGATCGCCTCGCTGCGCGCGTGCGCACCCTCGCCCGGGGCGCCGAGCCCGTCGAGGACCGGCAGGCCCAGCGCGGCGACGAGGTTGCCGTCGCTCGCCCCGCCGACCGCGATCTCGCGGAGGGGGACGTCGATCCGCTTCGCGACCCGCTCGGCCCTGCGGTAGAGCGCGGCGACGGAGGCGGTCCGCTCGAAGACGGGCCGCTCCCAGGAGCCGCGCACCTCCAGCCGGATGCGCGGGTCGGCGGCGGCGAGCGCGTCGAGCTCGGCCTCGACGCGGGCGGCCTCGGCGGATCCGCGGATCCGCGCCTCCAGCTCCAGGCGCACGCGGGCCGTCGTCACGTTGACCCGCGAGCCGCCGGAGACCACTCCGATGTTGACCGAGGTGCCCTCCTCCTCCCGCGCGATCGCCAGCACCCGCGGGATCAGCGAGCCGAGCTCGTGGATCGCGCTCGCCCCCTTCTCCGGCTCGACCCCGGCGTGCGCCTCGACCCCGACCACGTCGATCACGAAGCGCCCGATGCCCTTGCGCGCCGTCTTGACCGCGTCGCCGATCGCGCCCTCGAACACCAGGACCGCGTCGGCGCCCGCGCACTGCCGCTCCAGGAACGGGCGGGAGGCGGCGCTGCCGATCTCCTCGTCCCCGCTCATCACCAGGCGGACGGCCGGATGCGGGACGCCGGCGTGGCGGAGCGCGGCCACCAGCCACACCATCTGCACCAGCCCGGCCTTCATGTCGTAGCTGCCCGGTCCGCTCAGGCGGTCGCCGTCGACGGCGAAGGGCCAGGAGCGGGTCGTGCCCAGGGGCCACACCGTGTCGTAGTGGCCGAGCAGCGCCACGAACGGACGCGTGCCCCGGTGCGGTCTCGCGCCGCCGCTCGCCGGGACGGTCCAGCTGGTCGCGGTCGGCGCGTCCTGCGCACGCCGGTGCTGCACGTCGGCGTCGTGCCCGAGCCGCTCTCCCACCCAGTGCACCAGGAAGGCGTGCAGCTCGCCGAGCGCCTCAAGGGAGTCGCTGGGGCTCTCGATCATCACGAGGTGCCGGACGTCGTCGAGCATCCGCGAGCGGTTGTCGCGGAGGAAGGAGCGCACGCGGGCGGCGTCGTCGGCATCGGGGAAGGTCATCGACTCCGGAGTACCAGAGTGCGGCCGCTCGCGCGAACCGGCTGAACCGTTCGGGCCCCCGTTACGTTGGTGCAGGAAGAGGTGGAGATGTCCGAGGATCAGGCCCAGATGCTGCGTGCGCTGCACGACGAGCACGCCAGCGCGCTCTGGCGGTTCGTGCTGCGCCTGACCGGCGACCGCCAGATGGCGGAGGACGTCGTGCAGGAGGCGCTGCTGCGCGCCTGGAAGCACCCCGAGATCCTCGCCCAGGGCGAGGCCGCCGCCCGCTCCTGGCTCTACACCGTGGCCCGGAACCTCGTCATCGACGACCGCCGCAGCGCCCGCTACGCCCGGGAGCTGGGCACGGACGAGGTCCCCGAGCGCCCGACCGCCGACCGCACCGACCAGGTGCTCGACGCCTGGCTGCTCTCGGACGCGCTCAGCGGACTGAGCCACGACCACCGCGCGGTCATCGTGCACGCCTACTACGGCGGCCGCACGGTCACCGAGATCGCCGCGCTGCTGGGGATCGCCCCGGGCACCGTCAAGTCGCGGATGCACTACGGGATGCGGGCCCTCAAGCTCGCACTGCAGGAGCGGGGGGTGACGGAGCTGTGAGCCGCGACCCCTCCTCCGACGACCGGCACGACGACCCCTTCCGCGACTGGGACGCCGCGTACCTCCTCGGATCCCTGACCGCCGCCGACCGCCGCGAGTACGAGCTGCACCTGCGCGCCTGCCCCGGCTGCCGCGAGTCCCTCGCCGAGTTCGTCCCGCTGCCGGGCCTGCTGGCCCACCTGCCCCAGGACGAGGCGATGCGCCTGGTCGAGGAGCCGGAGGCGGCCGGCGATCCGGCTCCGGCGGCACTGCTGACCCGCCTCGCCGCGGCCACCGACTCCGTCCGCCGCCGGACGCGGCTGCGCATCGCGGGCCTGGTGCTCGCCGCCGCGGGCGTCTCGGCCGCCGCCGCCGTCGCCCTGCCGCTCGCGATCGGCCCGTCCCTCGCCCCCGTCGAGACCGTCGGCTCGACCGTCTCGCTCGCCGCGGCTCCGGGCGTCCCCGTCGAGGCCTCCGTGCGATTCGTGCCGCAGCAGTGGGGCACGCGGATCGACATGGACTGCAGCTGGGCCGACACGGCCGAGCAGTACGCGGGCTCGGCCGGTTACGTCCTCTACGTCACGGACACCTCGGGCGGCACCGAGGCCGTCGGATCGTGGACGAGCGCGCCGGGGACGACGATGGAGCCCAGCCTCGCCACCGGGCTCCCGCTCTCCGAGATCGCCTCGGTCGAGGTGCGGCTGCAGGGATCGGACACCGTCGTGCTCACCGGCCGCCCCTGAGCGGGCCGCCGGATTCCCAGGTGCGCGCTCCGCGGACTGAGTAGCTTCTCAGTCATGACGATCGCGACCCTCGCCCTCGCCCCCGCCTCCGTGGCGACCGCCTCCTCCTCCGACAGCATCGACGAGCTCTCCGGACTCGTCGGCGTCGCCGCGCGGGTGATCGCCGCGCTCGGAGAGGCGGGCGTCGGCCTGCTGACGCTGATCGAGACGGTGTTCCCGCCGATCCCGAGCGAGCTCGTGCTGCCGCTGGCCGGCTTCCTCGCCCAGCAGGGCCGGATGAACCTGGTGCTGGTCGTGATCACGGCGACCCTCGGCGCCTACCTCGGCGGCCTGATCCTCTACGCGCTCGGCCACCGCATCGGCACGGAGCGCTCGATCCGCCTGCTCTCCAAGCTCCCGCTGGTCGACCGCGAGGACTTCGAGAAGGCGGTCGGCTGGTTCCGCCGGCACGGCACCTGGGCGGTCCTCTTCGGTCGCCTCATCCCGGGCGTGCGCAGCCTCATCTCGCTCCCCGCGGGGGCCGAGCGGATGAACCTGCTGCTGTTCTCGGGACTGACGATCCTCGGCTCCGGCGTCTGGAACGGCCTGCTGATCGGCCTCGGCGCAGCCCTGGGCACGCAGTACGAGCTCGTCGACCAGTACGCGGGCGTGCTCGACGCGATCATCTACAGCGCGTTCGGCGTGCTGCTGCTCGCGCTCGTGGTGCGCCGCGTGCGGCGGCACCGTGCCGCGGCGCGCACCGGATCGCGCCACTGACCTGCGTCCACGGGCGGGCGGGCGCAAGGCCCCGCGCCACCCCGCCCCGGTGCCCTAACGTTCGAGGGGTCCGCACTCCCCGACGCGAAGGAACGCCATGTCCGAGACCGCCGCGCCCACGATGTCCCGCATCTCCGTCGAGCGCTGGTGGATCATCGCCGTCTCGCTGATCGCGATCGTGCTCGGCGTCATCGCCGTCCTGATCCCCGGTCCGACGCTGCTGACCGTCGCCATCGTCTTCGGCATCCACCTGATCGCCGCGGGCGTCTTCCGCCTGCTGCTGGCCTTCACCGCCTCGCGGCTCGATGCCCGGGTGCGCTGGCTCGCGGGCCTGCTCGGCGCCCTGATCCTGGTCGCGGGCATCCTGTGCCTGTCGAACCCGTTCGAGTCGCTGAGCGTCCTGGGCCTCGTGATCGGCGCGGGCTGGATCCTCGACGGCGTCTCGAGCATCACCAGCGGCCGCACCGTCGCCGGCCCCGCGTGGCTGCCGATCGCGGCAGGGATCGCCTCGGTCATCGCGGGCGTCCTGACGATCATCATGCCCGTGCTGGCGCTGGCCTCCTTCGTCACGGTCGCGGCCATCCTGCTGATCGTCGTGGGCGTCTCGGGCCTGCTCCTGCTCCCGGGCCGCACGAAGCGCCCCGAGGGCGCCGAGGCGTAGACCGCGCGGATGGCCGATCCCGATCTCGTCCCCGAGCTGCTCGTCGCCGACCTCGACCGGAGCCTGGGATTCTGGTGCGGTCCCTGCGGGTTCCGGATCCACTACGCCCGGCCCGAGGAGGGCTTCGCGTACCTGGTCCTCGGCTCCGCGCACGTGATGCTCGAAGAGGCGGGGCGGGGCCGCAACTGGATCGCTGCACCGCTGGAGCGCCCGCTCGGCCGGGGAATGAACCTGCAGCTGCACGTCGACGACGCCGACCGGACGGCAGCGGCGCTCGCCGAGGCCGGGACGCCGCTGTTCTCACCGCTCGAGACCCGCTGGTACCGGGTCGGAGCGGAGGAGGCGGGCGTCCGTCAGCTGGTGGTGGCCGATCCGGTCGGGTACCTGCTGCGGTTCCAGTCGTCGCTCGGACGCCGACCGGCCCGAGCGGACGTCCCCGTCGCTCCCTGACCGGCCGACCGCGCCACCATCCGCTCGGCTCAGGACGTCATGCCAGCGAGTGACGACCGTGACACCGCGCGGCTGGTTCCCTCGAGACATGACGCAGCACCCCGCCACCGCGACCCTCCCGCAGGTCTCGGCCGCCGCCCTCTCCGAGCCCGCGATCGAGCAGGCCGCCTCGGCGGAGCACGAGCCCCTCGTCCGTCCGGCGGACCTGGTGTCGGCGCTCACGGGCGTCGCGCTCTGCTTCTTCTCCCTCTTCGTCTACGCCATCGCGCACTGGCAGTACTTCGGCGCGGACGTCGACGAGGTGAGCGTCCTCGGCTGGCTCGCGCCGCTGATCGCCGGCGTCGCCTGCCTGCTGTCGGCCGTCGTGTCCGTCGGGGTCCGCGCCTCCGGGCGCCGCGCCGAGCGGACCGCGGCATGATCCCCGTCCTCGCCGGGCCCGGCCTCGAGGCCGCGGAGCAGCTCCTCGTCCGCGCCGGATGCCTCCGCCCCGAGCACCCGTGGGCGGCCGGTGCCGCCACGGAGGCCGCGCCGCGGATCGACTTCGCCGTCCTCGCCGAGCAGGCGTGCCTCCTCGACCTCTCGGAGGAGGCGGTCGCCCGCATCGCCGTGTCGCTCGCCACCGGCCGTCCCGTCGATCTGCGGAGCGCCTTCGGGCATCTCGCGCGCGACCACGCTCAGCTCGTCATGACCGCGGTCGCCGCTGCCGCCGGGCACCACCGCGTGAGCAGCCGGATCCGCGTGGTCGGCGACGAGCGCCGGATCGAGACGGCGGCGCCCCTGGCCGTCTGGCCCTCCTGAGCCCCCCGCCCGCCCCGATCGGGCGGGCGGGCTCGCCGATCCGACCCTGGGCTCCGCGTTCCTCCGATGCTCCAGGCAGGTGAGCCGTTCGGAGGTGCCGTGCCGCCGACCCGCGTCGCTACGGCCTTTCGGAGGTGCCCGGTTTAGGGTGTCCGTGTGCAACGAGTCGACGATTTCCCAGGAGCCGGACCGGTGGCGACCTCACCCGAATCCGGTGACCAGGGGGAGGCGTCCGCGCATCGGCTCTCCCCGACGGCGACCTCTCCCGTGCAGGTGACGAGCGGCGAGGCCGGCTACCAGGGCGGCAACGTGGCCGATCCGGTGTGGCAGTCGTGGCGCGACGAGCTCGCCAAGGTCGGCGGTCCGTCGCCCCTGCTCCACTTCGTGGACTCGCCCCGGACGCGCATCGAGCTCTCGACCACGCACCCCGGCGGGCTGCCCCCGTTCATCTCGGGCAAGACGACGCTCCTCTCCTCGCTCATCCGCGACGAGCTCGCCCTGCGCACCGCGAAGAACGCCGCGGGTGCGATCACCGACAAGGGGATCGAGCTGCGCTCGGTCCGCGGCATCGAGGGCGTCCACCTCGCCATCGGCCTCGCCCAGTGGCGCGCCGGCGACACGGAGTTCACCGCACCCGTGCTCCTGCGCCCGCTCGCCATCCGCCGCTACGGCCGCGACTTCGAGCTCAAGCTCAAGGGCCAGCCCTACTTCAATCCGCAGCTCGCGCGCGCCCTCAAGCAGCAGTTCGGCATCACGATCGACCCCGAGCAGTTCGTCGAGCTGGCCGTGCAGAACGGCGTCTTCAAGCCGCAGCCGGTCATCGACCAGTTGCGCGGCCTGACCTCGCACCTGCCGTGGTTCGCCGTGCACCCGCGCCTCGTGGTCTCGAGCTTCGCCGACGTGGCGGGCGACATGCTCCGCGACGCCCGGATGCTCGAGCACCCGGTCCTCGACGCCGTCGCCGGGAACCCGGCCGCCAAGCGGGCGCTGCAGCAGTCGCAGAAGGTGGCGTCGATCATCCCGCAGGACGAGCGTCCTCCGGCGACCGACAACCTCCTCCTCGACGCGGACGCCGAGCAGGAGCAGGTGATCGCGAACATCGCGGCCGGCAACTCGCTCGTCGTGAAGACCCTTCCCGGCACGGGCGGCACCCAGACCATCGTCAACGCGATCGGCGCCCTGGCCGCCCAGCACAAGCGCGTGCTGGTCGTCAGCGCCCGCCGGTCGAGCCTCGACAGCATCCACCAGCGCCTGCTCTCGGCGGGCCTGGGCGGCATCGCAGTCGGGCCCCGCACGCTCCGCCGCGACCTCATCCAGTCGATCGGCCGCAACGAGAAGGCCGCGCGCCCCTCCGTCAGCGAGATCGACGACGCCCTGCTCCGGCTGCGGAAGGTGCTGCTCGACTACCGCGGCGCGCTCTCCCGGCGCGACGAGAGCTTCGGCGTCTCGGCGCTGCAGGCCCTCGAGGAGCTCGCCCGCCTCTCGCAGCTGCGGACGCCCCCGTCGACCGCCGCCCGCCTCGACCGCCGCTCCGTCACCGCTCTCGCGCACAGCCGCCCCGAGGCGACCCGGATGCTGATCGAGTCGGCGCGCCTGGGCGAGTTCCGCTACGGCCCGGGCGACTCGCCCTGGTACGGGGCCCAGTTCGACTCCACCGCCGACGCCGAGATCGCCCACGAGCTGGCCAAGCGCCTGCACCTGCGCGACCTGCCGCGCCTGCTCGACCGCGCCCAGGACGTCATCGGCCAGACGCGGATGCGCCCGTTCGAGTCGGTCGCCGAGCTCGGCATCTACCTGCGCCTGCTGCAGGACGTCCGCGAGACGCTGGACAAGTTCCAGCCGGCCGTCTTCGACCGCTCGATCCAGGACCTCATCGTCGCCACCTCGCCGCGCCGCGAGGCCGCCGAGATGTCGTCCACCAACCGCCGGCGCCTGAAGAAGCTCGCGCGCGAGTACCTGCGTCCCGGCGCGCACGTCACCGACCTCAACGCGGCGCTCCGCCGGGTGCAGCAGCAGCGGACGCTGTGGCAGCGCTACGCGGTCGCCGGCACGATCCCCGAGGTCCCGGTCGGCGTCGCCGACGTGCAGGTGGCCTACCAGCAGGTGACCGACCAGCTGAGCCGTCTCGACGAGCCGCTCGGCCGCCGCGGGACGAACCTGCAGCTCGCCTCGCTCCCTCTCGCGGAGCTGGCCTCGATGATGTCCGGCCTCGCCGAGGACAGCGAGGTGCTGGCCAACCTCCAGGAGCGGACGACCCTCCTCGCCACCCTGCGCGACTGGGGCCTGGACCCGCTGCTCACCGACCTCTCGCGCCGCCACGTGCCGGCCGAGCTGGTCGCGGGCGAGCTGGACCTGGCCTGGTGGCGCTCGGCGCTCGAGATCATGCTGACCGACGAGCGCGCATTGCTCGGCGGCAACACGAGCGTGCTCGACCGGCTCGAGGCCGACTTCAAGCTCGTCGACGAGGCGCACGCCGCCTCGAGCGCCGAGCTGCTGGCCTGGAAGCTCTCCGAGACCTGGAAGATCGGGCTCGTCGACTGGCCGCAGGAGCGCGACGCGCTGCGCGCGCTGCTGCGCACCGAGGCGGCGACGACCCCTCAGGAGCTGCAGAAGGCCGCTCCGCACCTCTCGCGCGTGCTCGCTCCGGCGTGGCTCGCCTCTCCGTACGAGGTGCACCGCATCGGCACCGAGACGACCTTCGACGCGGTGTTCCTCGTCGACGCCGGGGCGACCACGCTGGCCGAGAACGTCGGAGCGATCCGCCGGGCGAAGCAGGTCGTCGCGTTCGGCGACCCGGTCACGCAGACCCCCACTCCCTTCGGCCTGCGCGTCGACGAGACGCCGGAGTTCGGCTCCACCGCCTCGCGGACCGACGTGGAGGCGCTGCACGCCCAGTCGGCGCTCGCCCGACTCGGCGAGCTGCTCAACACCGTCACGCTCACCCGCAGCTACCGCGCGGGCGGCGAGGACCTGGCCGAGCTGGTCAACCGCCGCTTCTACGGCGGCCGCATCGACTCCCTGCCCTGGGCCGGCTCCTTCCTCGGACACGACTCGCTCCGCTTCCACTACATCGCGAGCGGGCACGGCATGCCCGAGAACGACTCCGGAGCCGTCGAGTCCGTCGACGCCGAGGTCGCGAAGGTGGTCGAGCTGGTGCTCGAGCACGCCGTGATCCGTCCGCGCGAGTCGCTGATGGTCATCACCGCGAGCCCTCGCCACGCCGTGCGGGTGCAGCAGGCGGTGCTGACGGCCTTCGCCAAGCGCACCGACCTGAGCGACTTCATCCTCGGCGATCGGCCCGAGCCCTTCGCCGTCGTGACTCTGGAGCAGTCGGTCGCGCAGAGCCGCGACCGCGTCATCTTCTCGATCGGCTACGGCCGGACGCCCCACGGCCGCCTGCTGTCGAACTTCGGCGCGCTCGCGGAGCCGGGTGGAGAGCGTCTGCTGGCGGTCGGGATGACCCGTGCCCGCCGCTCGATGGACATCGTCTCGTGCTTCCGCCCGGGCGACATCGACGAGTCGCGCATGCGATACGGCATGGTCGCGCTCGCGCAGGTGCTGCAGGAGGCGGAGGACCGCGTCCAGCCGAGCGATCGCGACGACTACTCGGAGCCGATGCTGGTGGATCTCGCCGCGCGCCTCGAGCGCCGCGGACTCCGGGTCAACATCGGGCACAAGGGCAAGCTGGCCCTCGTCGCCGCGCACGGGACCCGTGCCGTGGTGGTCGAGACCGACCGCGACGTGAGCACGCAGAGCCTGCGCGTGTCGCTGCGCCTGCGTCCGGAGCTGCTGCGCCGGCTGGGCTGGCACTACCTGCGGGTGCACAACTTCGAGCTGTTCGCCGACCCCGAGGCCGTGGCCGCGCGGGTGGCCGGGCTGATCGGTGCGACCGCGGGGGAGGAGCAGACCCCTGCTCCCGCCGCCGGCGAGGCTCCTGCTGCTCCCGCCGCTCCTGCCGCCGCCGCCGCTCCGGCATCGGGGGAGACGCAGCCCGTCGAGCCGCTGCCGCACGACTGATCGTGGCGCCGGATCCCGACGCCCCCGCGGGTGCCGACCGCCCGTTGCGGCGCACCCGCGGCGGTCGGCGGGCGACGCTCCCCGCGAAGCCCGGCACCGATCCGTCCCCGCACGACGCTCCGATCGCCGACCCCTCCGCGCCGACCGCGCGCCCCGGCACCGGCCCGAACGACGCGCGCCTGCGCCAGGACGTCCCCCCGCACTACTGACGTCAGCCGGACCGGTCGGTGATCCGCGAGTCGGCGCTCGACCCGTCGACGACCTCGGACCTCACCCCGCCGCGCCCCGCCTCGACGAGCGAACGCGTCACGCCGCTGTCCGGCGACCGCTCACGTCGGACCCGGCGACGGTGACCGGCTGCTTCCCGTCCGGTGCCTGCGGACGATCGCGTCCGTCCGGTGCCTAGCTGATCGACCGCTTTCCGCCTCATGCCCGGCGATGTCCGATGAAGGCGTGGACACAGGAACGATCAGTCCCCGCCGGAGACGCTGAAGGCCCCGATAGGCGACCTGCCGAGGGTGCAGGTGTCGTCCGAAACGCGTGCCAGCGTTTCGAACGCACTGTTCGCACACCGCTCCACGGAACGCTCTCCATCGGGAAGCCGACCGCGGTCCTCTTCCGCCTCCGGCGGAAGAAGACAGGACAACTCAGTCGACGTGCTTGCCGGAGTTCGCGGTGGTTGCGGTGCCGTTGTTGGCGAGCAGGTCGCGGATGTCGGCGAGGAGCTCGAGCTCGGTGGGGGCCTTGTCCTCCGCGGCGGGGGCGTCGGCGGCCTTCTTGGCGAACGCGGCGTTCTTGAGGTGGTTGATCGGCAGGACGAACGCGAAGTAGAGGACGAAGGCGACGATCACGAACTGGATCAGGGCCGAGACGACCGAGCCGTAGGCGATGACGGTCGGGTCCTCGCCGTTCTCTCCCGGTCGGATGGGCCAGACCAGGGCCTCGAGGGAGGAGGCGTCGAAGATCACGCCGATGAGCGGGTTGAAGATCCCCGTCACGATCGCGTTGACGATGGTCGTGAAGGCGGCGCCGATGACCACGGCGACAGCCAGGTCGATGACGTTGCCGCGGAGGATGAACTCCTTGAAGCCGTTGATCATGATTGTTCCGTTTCTGCCGTGAGCGGTGGGTGGCGGGTCAGCTCCCGGAGGAGGAACCCGAGGAGGAGGACCCGGAGGAGCCCGAGGACGACGAGGAGGAGGACGATCCGGAGCCCGAGGACCCCGAGTCGGACGAGGAGCCGCCCGAGCCCGATGAACCCGAGGATCCGGAGGAGGAGCCGCCCGATCCCGAGGAGCCCGACGACGAGTCGGATGAGCCGGAGCCGGATGCGCCCGAGCCGGACGAGCCGGAACCCGAGGAGGAGGAGCCGCCCTCGCTCGACTTCCCGCCGGAGCGGGAGTCGGTGCGGTAGAAGCCCGAGCCGTTGAAGGTCACGCCGACCGCGCTGAACACCTTGCGCAGCGCCCCCTGGCAGCTCGGGCACTCGGTGAGCGTGTCGTCGGTGAACTTCTGCTGGATGTCGAAGGCGTTGCCGCACTGCGTGCAGCGGTAGGAGTAGGTGGGCACAGGGGGCTCCTCGGAGGCGGGTGGGGGAGAAGGAGGACGGGGTCAGTGGCGCAAGTCGACGATGCCGGAGGGAGTGACGACTCCGTCGACGGCCTGGTCGTGGACCTCGCTGGGCACCCGGTCGACGAGCTCGCTGTCGAAGACGACGGCGTAGACCGGCGGGCACTTCTCCATCGAGCCGAGGGTCTTGTCGAAGTAGCCGCGCCCCCAGCCCATCCGCATCCCCTGCCGGTCGACGGTGGCGGCCGGGACGACGATGAGGTCGACGTCGTTGATCGCGATGGGGCCGAGCAGCTGCCCGACGGGCTCGGGCATGCCGAACAGGCCCTGGGTCTCGGTGTGGCCGTCGCCGACCGCCCAGTCGAGCAGGCCGTCCTGGCGCGAGACGGGGAAGAGGACGCGGATGCCGTGGCTCTCGGCCCAGCCCAGGAACGGCCGGGTGCTCGGCTCGTCCGGAGCGGAGAGGTAGCACGCGAGGGAGCGGGCCCCCACGCGGGTGGCGAGCTCGATCAGGTGGGCGGTGATCTGCTCCGCGGCCTGGTCGCGAGCGGTCGAGGTCTGCGTGCGGCGGCGCTCGCGCAGCTCGGCGCGCAGCGCCCGCTTCTCGTGCGTGATGTCGGCTGGCATGCGCTCAGTCTAGAACCGGGCCCCGCGCCGGCCTCCGCGCGGACGACCCTGAGGGACGCTCGTCCCGGACCGCCCCGGAACGGGGTCCGGCGCCTTCCGTCGCCGGTCCTGGCGCGAAACTCCCGCGACTTCCCCCGCCGCTAGGATGGCGCCCCATGGGCACTCGAATCCGCAAAGCAGTCATCCCCGCCGCAGGTCTCGGCACCCGCTTCCTGCCGGCGACGAAGGCCATCCCCAAGGAGATGCTGCCGGTCGTCGACAAGCCGGCGATCCAGTACGTGGTCGAGGAGGCTGCGGACGCCGGCCTCCAGGACGTGCTCGTGATCATCGGGCGCAACAAGAACGCGCTCGCCAACCACTTCGACTCGGTGCCCGAGCTCGAGCAGAACCTGTCCCAGAAGAAGGACGACAAGAAGCTCGAGCACGTCAAGTACGCCAGCGACCTCGCCGACGTGCACTTCGTCCGTCAGGGCGAGCCGAAGGGCCTCGGCCACGCGGTCTCCCGCGCGCAACGCCACGTCGGCGACGAGCCCTTCGCCGTGCTCCTCGGCGACGACCTGATCGACGCCCGCTACCCGCTGCTCTCCCGCATGATCGACGTCGCCGAGCAGCGCGACACCACGGTGGTCGCGCTGCTCGAGGTCGACCCCGACCAGATCCACCTCTACGGCTGCGCGGCGGTCGAGGCGACCGACGAGGACGACGTGGTGCGGATCACCGGGCTGGTCGAGAAGCCCTCCAAGGAGGACGCCCCCTCGAACCTCGCGATCATCGGCCGCTACGTGCTGAAGCCCGACGTGTTCGGCGTGCTCGAGCACACCGCTCCGGGCAAGGGCGGCGAGATCCAGCTGACCGACGCGCTGGAGCGCATGGCGCAGGACCCGGCCGAGTTCGGCGGCGTCTACGGCGTCGTGTTCCGCGGCCGCCGCTACGACACCGGCGACAAGCTCGACTACATCAAGGCCATCGTGCAGCTCGCCTCCGACCGCGACGACCTCGGCAAGGACCTCAAGCCCTGGCTGAAGGACTTCGTCGCCGGCCTCTGAGCCCCGGCGAGCGCTCCTCCGGAACGGACGGGACCCCCTGCTGCGGCACGGGTTCCCGTCCGTTCGTCCGTTCCCCGATAGCACGGAACGCCGCGGAGTCCAGTCCCCCTCCCGCAGTGCGGCGGAGCAGTAGGGTCGCATCATGCCGCTCCCGATCCCGACGCTCACCGAGGGTCGTGTCACCGTCCGCCCCATCCGCGTGCGCGACGCCCGCCCTCTCGAGCGGGAGCTGATCGCGAACCGGTCGTGGCTGCGCCAGTGGGAGGCGTCCGACCCCCGGGGAGGCGCCGCATTCGACGTGCGCGCCAGCATCCGCTCGCTGCAGCAGAACGCGCGGGCCGGCGGGGGAGTGCCGTTCCTCATCGACTGGGACGGCGAGCTCGCCGGGCAGCTCAACATCTCGAACATCGGGTACGGCTCGCTCTCCTCCGGGTCGATCGGCTACTGGGTGTCCGAGCGCTACGCCGGGCGGGGGATCACTCCGATCGCCGTGGCCCTCGCGGCCGACCACGCCTTCCTCGACCTGGGGCTGCACCGGATCGAGATCTGCATCCGCCCGGAGAACCGGCCGAGCCTGCGCGTGGTCGAGAAGCTCGGCTTCCGCTACGAGTGCCTGCGGCGACGCTTCATCCACATCAACGGCGACTGGCGCGACCACTTCTGCTTCGCCCTCGTGGCGGAGGAGGTGCCCCGCGGCGTGCTCCGCCGCTACCTCGACGGGCAGGTCCCGTCGGAGGTCGGCGTGCCGACCGACGCGGATCTCCGCGCCTCGCGCCGCTCGGGTCTCTCCGGACCCTCCGACGGCGCCGGTGTCCCTCCGACGGGGCCCCGACTGATCCGCGATCCGCACGGACACACCTACCCGTAATGACGGACGGGAGTGCCCGGTGCTCCTAGCGTTGTCCGCATGAGTAGCGACTGGCTGGGCGGGGGCGTCGTCTGGGCGCTCGCCGCCGTTCTGTGGGTCGCCTACCTGATCCCCACGTGGATGCGCAGGCGGTCGTACAACGCGACCGAGCGCAACGCGGTGAGGCTGCAGCAGACGCTGCGGATCCTCGCCGAGACCGCGGAAGTGCCCGAGCACGTGCGTGCGGAGGCGACAGCCCGCGAGGTGGCGCTGCAGCAGCGCCGGCTCCGGGTGACCGAGACACGACGACGAGCCGAAGAGAAGGCACAGGCGATGGAGCTGGCACAGGCGGAGAAGGCGGCGCGCGACGCGCTGCGACGGGCGACCGCGAGCGCACGGCGGAGCACGCGGTCAGGGCCCTCGGTCCTGCGCTGGCGCCAGGGCGCCGCGCTGGCCGTGCTGGTCGGGGCGGTCGCCGCGCTGGTCGGGCTCGTGATGCTGCCCTTCGGCGGCACGGGTGCGGTGCCGCTCGTCGGCCTGCTCCTCGCCGTCGCGGGGCTCGGCACGCTGATCCTGCTGGCTCCGGGTCGCCGCCGCGCCGCCGCTCCGGCCGCGACAGCGACGACGGCCGCCGCGACCGAGCGCCGGCGCGCCGAGGTCTTCGAGGCCGAGCTCGCCGAGGAGGCGGCGGACGACGCCTCCGAGGAGCTCGCCGAGGACCGTGCGAGCTGGACGCCGCAGCCGCTCCCCAAGCCGCTCTACCTCTCCCGGGGCACGGTGGCCGCCTCCGCGATGGCGTCGATCGACGCCGTGGAGCGCCTGCGCACCGCCGCGGCGGAGGCGGAGCTCGCCCAGCGCGCCGCCGCGACCGCTCCCGAGGTGGCGCCGCTGCGCGTCCCGCGTGCCGCCGCTCCCGCTCCCGAGGCGCCGCGTCCCTCCTCCCGCTTCGCCGCGATGGGCGTCGTGGACGGCGTCGACGCGATCGACCTCGACCAGGCGCTGCAGCGCCGCCGCGGGGCCTGACCCGAGTGCGAGGCGCCTGCTCGTCCGTGCTAGTGTGGACGAGTTGTTCGGGCCGGTGACGGCTCGGAAGGCACGGGTCCGTGGCGCAGTTGGTAGCGCGCTTCGTTCGCAATGAAGAGGTCAGGGGTTCGAATCCCCTCGGATCCACCAGAGTGTCGTTATTCAAAACATTCGCAAAAGTAAACGCCGAACTGACTTCGGCGCGAGCCCCGCTCTTAGGAGCGGGGCTTTTGCGTTTCTGAAGGGTGGTCTTGGCGATCCGCGTACGAGCGGCGACGCCGGCTTCAGGGCCCAGGAGAGTCGCGAACAGGGCGACCTTGTCGGTGGTGATGGTCTCGTCGGGGTTGATGAGGATGCGCTCAAAGAAGACTTGGTTAAAGAGCCGTCGGACGTGCTCGGGCGCGTTGCCGTAGGCGGTGCCGCAGTGCTCGGCGAGGTTGAGTTCGTCGTGGAGCATCGTTTCGATGTGGTTGTAGTTCTGCTCGGCTCGTTCGAGTCGTTGCAGGATCTGACTCATCTGGATGGTCAGCCGTTCTTGCTCGGTGCGCAGTAGGTCGATCGGGATCGCGCCGTCGTACTGTGCTTCGAGGAGTTTGCTTCGTTTGCGATTCAGACGGTCATGCTCGGTCTTGAGCTCCCGTCGCTCGGTGTCGGCGACTTCGAATCGCCCGGCGAGTTCCTCGCGGAGGAGTTCTTCAAGTCCCTCGCGCAGGTCGTGGTCGAGCGCGATGGTGCGGTAGTAGTCGGCGATACGGTCTTCGACTTCGTAGATCAGGACCACTTTGCGCTTGCAGGTGGTGGTCTTCGTGTGCCGGCCTCCGCACATGAAGTACTCGTACTTGTCGCCGTTCCGTGCGGTGGAGACCTGGACGAGCAAGCGGCTCCCGCAGCCGCCGCAGTAGATGCTCGACTTCAGGTAGTGCGGGTGTTGGCGCGTACGTTCGCCTTGCCGGTGCAGTTCCAGGACTGTCTGGACTTGTTGCCAGGTCGCCTCGTCGATGAGCGGTTGGTGGGTTCCGGCGTACTCGGCGCCTTGAAAGGTGACGATTCCCTTGTAGTAGGGGTTTTTCAGCATGCCGTGAATGTGGCGTTCGGTGACGGGCTTCCCGGGAAGCCGCGGCGTGGGGACAGTCGTGAGTCCGCGGTCGTTGACTCTAGCGCGGCGGTGTTCTCCGCGTCCCGTCCGCGGTTGCGTGCGAGCTTCGGATTCCAGTAGTTCGTGTTCTTCCTTGGCGCAGCGCCGTGCTCTGGGCATGAGTGCCAGAAGCACCCATCGACGAATACCGCGACCTTCCGGCGGGTGAAGACGATGTCAGGGCGCACCGCGCGTTCACCAGTTTTGAGGCGGAGGTCGCACCGGTACCGGAGTCCGGCCGCGTGGAGGAGCGCTCGGACCGCGAGCTCCGGTTTCGTATCCTTCCGGCGGTTGGCCTGCATGTTCCGCCGACGCGGGTTCTCGGGAACCCCGGGATGCTCGGTCGACAGGCTCATGTGGCCAGTATCCGCGACGGACCAGCCATCGCAGTTGCCCTGAGCGACACGCTGTCCGGATTCCCACTCGAAGACGGAAGCCGTCAGTATCGTCATGCTTGTCGGCTGGGAGGCGGGGCAGATGGCGCAATCGGCGGCACTGGGGAGTATGCGCCCTGTATTTTCGCTTGCCGAGAATGCCGAGGCGGAGCCTGTTGAGGTGTCCTGGGCGGGAAGCTATCTGGCCCTCGGAGCGCGGCTGGCGAGGCATGCTGACTCGCTCGATCGCAAGCAACTGATTGTCGTCATTTCCGTGCCGCGGCGCGATTACGTTGCGACGTTGGTCGGGGCCGGGTGGACGTTAACGCGTCCCGTTCCGACCGGAGCCGGGAATCCGCTGCAGGTTGCTCGGGACGGCGGTTCCCATGCATGGTACCGAGCCCTCAACGCCAGCTACGTCTATATTGGCGAGCTTAGCGAGCTCAACGAGGCTGTCAGCCCCGCCCGGGTGCGATACGCCGGATCTCACTTCAAAGTAGCCAGTTTTCTGAGGATGGCGCCCGCGCCCGCACTCGACAGCGAGCGCCGTGAGGAGCGTGTCCAGCCGGGGAGCATCCTGCGCTATACCCGCGCGATCGAGAGCTGGGATGACCGTCTCGTCGCGCCAGCGCAGGACCTCGCGCTTGTCGGCACCGAATCGCGGTTGAGGGCCGATCTCGAGGCCGAGCTCTGTAGGCTCGGAGAGTCCGACGGCGATCGGCTCGATACCCTTCTCAAGCCGTGGAGGCGCGGTGCCGCCACTTGGTTCAGCCGGATCTATTCGTCGGCCACGCTTGAGGAGGCCCCGAGCGGCTACAAGGCAGTCCTGCTCGATGGCCAAGGGGCGATCAAGTACATTGCCGAGATATTGTCTCCGGTCGTCGTGTGCGTCATCGACCGCTCGGTGGCGGACGAGACCCAGGCCGAAAGCCTCGTCAATATGCGCCGCACAGAGGGGACCACTGTCGACGTTGCCGATCTGCTCGGCTGGCGCCCGCCGGTCGGCATCGAGATCATGGGATTCGAGGTGAGGCTGTGAGCAGGGTGGCCGCAGTCAACGAGCGGTACCGCGCGACCACGGCCGTGGCCAGCGACGGCGTCAGCCTCTTCGTGGTCGCCGATGAGAACGGCGCGGCACTCAACGCGGCCGTACGCGCCGTGGCGCGCATGGGCGCGGAGGACGGAAGCGACCTCTGGGAGGACGTCCTCGGCGCTGCGAAGTCCCTCCGCTGGCAGCTCGCATTTCGGCCGCAGCCTCTCGAGTTCAACCCGTCCGTAACGACTGCTGCCCATGCCGTCGCCGCCCAAGCTGACGCGCTCCGGCCTGCGCTCGGCGATGACGGCGCCGCTCTGCTGGACGCCCTTACGGAGGCGGCTGAGCGCGTCGCAGCGGAAGATCCACCAGTTGGCGCCTATCTGCTGGAGTCCGTCTTGGAAGTAGGGCCGACGGCTTGCATGGTAGTGGCGGACGGAACCCATTCGCGCGGCGAAATCGGCTCTTGGCTTGGGCCTCTCGGATTCCGCGTCCTGTCCCCGGGGATGCTCGCCGACGCGACCTTGATCGCGGACATTGCGTACGTTGTCGGACCACCTCGGTTGATGCGAACCTCTCTCGTCACGGCCCCGCCGAGCCCCGAGGTGTCCTTCTTCGTGCCGTCCTGGTTCGGCGACCGGAGCCTACCGGAGACCGTCATTGCCGACTACGCGCAAGGGGCGATTCGCCCCCGGGTTCGCGTTTTCGAGCTCGGCACCCTGAAGCCGACCGCCGATGAGGTGCCAGCAGAGCCGGAGCCGATCGAGGACTTCGCCCCGCCTCCCGTGTGGGGATCACAGGTCAGCGCTCATCGGGAGCCCAGCGTCGACGAGGTGGTAGTGCGAAAGGTGCTACTTAGCGGCGGCTATGCGATCTGGATGGATGACGGTGAGCGGATCCGCACCCTGGACCCGTCGCAGCCGGCCGGAGAGAGAGTCAGTTACGCCGACGTCGCGGCCGTCGAACCCGGCACCTACCTCGTGCTCCGTCTCGGCGTGACCGAGCGGGCGGTTCTCTACGAGGCGACATTGGCATCGATGGGCGTCCGCCGCCGCGCGGTAGTCGAGTCGTCCCAGGAACGCTGGAAGCAGGCACTGCTCGGTCGGCTCCGGAGTGCAGGGCGTCCCCACGTTGAGTCGGCGATTCGGCGTCTCGGCGTAAGGGCGGCCGAGCAAGCGGAGGCATGGACGCGGCCGACGCTTGCGCGCCCTCAGCTCGACTCCGACTTCAAGCTGTTGCTGCAATGGCTGGAGTTAGCAGAGGAACCAGCGTTCTCCAATGCAACCGAGTTTCGGCGGGCGCGCTTCCGGGCAGCCTCCCGCATGCGAGAGCAGCTCGAGCTTGCCATGGCGAGCGCCGACATCGAGGAGCTCCGCGCGCGAGGTCACGTAAAGGTCGATGGCGCGGGGTTTGCCGACATCATCGCGACCCGAGTGCTTGCGATTTCGCCCCACACCAACGTCATTCCCCGTCACGATGCACGGGAGCCTTTCCTCGACGGGGGCGGCCGATGGCTCGAATGATTCCCAACTATTGCGCTGAGAGCGCCCCGCCCGGGGAAAGGAATCTCTTCGCGGCACTGGCCTCGGACGCAGCAACCGAGGATTGGACCGTCCTACATTCGCTCGGCGTAGCGAGACATGTCCGGCAGGTCGAAGGCGAAGCGGACTTCGTGGTGATCGTCCCGAACCACGGTGTGCTCGTGATCGAAGTAAAGTCGCACCAGAGCGTCGCGATGCTCGCCGACGGACGATGGCGGTTGGGTAACAGTGCGCCGACTGCTCGGGGCCCCGTGAGGCAAGCGGACGAAGCCATGCACTCCATCCGCGAGTACCTCGCGAAGAATCAGGTGAACTCTCACGGGGTGCCGTTCGTATGCGCGGCATGGTTCACGCACACACGTGCGCGAGCGCATATCCCTTCGAGCCCAGAGTGGCTCGACTGGCAGATCCTCGACTCGGTCGACCTGGAGCGCGGAGCGGCGAGCGCAATCCTTCGGACGCTGCGGGACGGCTCGGCGCATCTTGACTCGGTTCTTCACGTCTTCCATGGTGACTTGGGCCCTGATCAGTCCCAGACGGATCGGATCGCGAGCGCCCTGCGGCCGCGATTTGAATTCGCGACGACGTTCGGAGACCGGCGCCGGTCGCGAGAGGGCGAGTTGATCCGGTTTATCGACGAGCAGTATCTTGCTCTCGATGCGATGGCGGATAACCGCGCGGTTCTGTTCACCGGTCCGGCCGGTACCGGCAAGACGCTCCTGGCCTCCGAAGCGGCGCGCCGAGAGGCGTTGCAGGGGCGAACCGGAAGGCTGATGTGCTTCAACGCCTATCTGGGTCGCCAGCTCAAGGACTCGTTCGCCGAGTGCGACGGCGTCGTTGCCGGTACTTTCCACGCTCAACTGCTTGAAATTGCCGGGCTCGAGTCTGCGCCGGCCGACGCCGGATCGGACTTCTGGGACGGCGAGCTCGTCGACTCGGCTCTCGAGGCCATGCTCGAGTGGGACGAAGAGAAGCGCGCCGATTTTGTCGTCATCGACGAAGCTCAGGACCTCGCGCGGCCCGCAGTCCTCGACGCAATCGATCTTCTCCTTAAAGGCGGTCTCGCCGGCGGACGCTTGCTCCTGTTCGGCGACTTCGAGCGCCAAGCGATCTACGACCTGAAGGACAACCGGCCGGTGCTTCGGGAGCGGGTGGTCGATCTGACAACGTACGCGCTGAAGGTGAACTGCCGCAATCTGCCCCGGATCGCCCACGCGACCGAAACCTTTAACGTATTCCCCGGGTATCAGGGGTACCGGCGACAGGACGACGGATTAGCACCGACATTCGTCCGCTTCGAGCGCGGGGGAGACCAGTCTGACAAGCTCGCGGGCGCCATCCGATCGCTGCGCAAGGAGGGGTACGAGCTGAGCGAGATCGCGGTGCTGAGTCCCCGGCGCGCAGATTCGGCCGCCGCAAGTTCCACGGACGTTTGGCTTCGGCAAATCCTGGTTCCCGCCGACGGGCGGCGTAGGCACGCAGGCAAGGTCGTCTACTCTACAATCCATGCCTTCAAAGGGCTGGAGGCGCCTGCAGTGATCCTGACGGATCTGGACCGCGACGGAGCGGCGACGTTCGAAGCGCTGCTGTACGTCGGTATCACACGGGCCACCGACAGGCTGGTGGCCCTTATCGAGACGAGCACGATGCGGTCATTACTTGGGGGAGCGGCATGAGCGGTGTTGAAGCGCGGGACCACGTCGAACGGGCGGTGCGGCGCGAGCTGTTCGGGCCGGGCGACGATCTGCACCTGGGGACGCCCGTCGAATGCGCGGGAGCGAACATTGTTCTCTCCGACGAGCAGGCGAAGGCGTTCGTCTATCACGACGCCGAAACGGGGCAGGAGCTTCTGACCAAGATGGATCCGCTCCGGCGCTATGGGGTTGGCGTGCTTTTCGGCGGCGGAGCCGCAGCGCTGTCCGCCATCGGCGTGGCTGCATCAGGCCCCGAGGATGATCCTGACATTGACACGACGTGGGTGTCCGGGCTCGAAGTCAACGACATCGATCCGGATAGCCCGGACGTCACGTTCACCGGATCCGTTCATCAGGATCGTCCCGACGACGACGACTTCGATCTCACCGACGCCAACAGCCTCAAGCCTTCGGCGATGGCGGTATCGTTCAAAGTGCGGGTGCCGGACAGGGCCTTGCTGGAGCTGCGCGTCTGGGGAGCTTCCTATAAGCGCTACAGCGTCACTATCCCTGGTGTCCACAATCAGGCGGAGTGGTGGCTTCGCCAACCGTTCGCCCTCGCGGGCATGGTCGCTGGCTCGAGCCTGCTGTCAGGGACGTTCGAACGGCTCGTGGTGCCGGTCCGCCCGGTGAACGAGGATGGCTCGGAAGATGCGACGCTTCATCGGCTGCTCCCGCAGGTACAGCTTTACGCCCGGCCTGTGCCGGGAGAGTCCGACCCGCAGAGCCGTCTCGTCACGGTCGCGCTCGTCAACGTCGATCCCGGCTCGGGCAACGCTCACGCGCTTTTCCAAAGCGGATTTGAGGTTCGGGCCGCCAGCGGGGCCTCGATCCAGCCGTACCCTTCTGTGCATCTCACCGAGCGCGACGATGAAGAGCGCTCCATCAATCTCCTCTACCGCAACAAGTCGACATTCGCGATCGGTCACGGCTGCGCAGCGCTTTGGGACGAAGACACCGGACGCTCGGCAAGGTGGGTTCGGACTGACCCAATGCCCTCCTACGAGGTTGTAAGCCTCACGCCCAACGTCTATCTCCGCGACCAGAACGGCGCGTATCTCACGGATGCCAGCGGTAAGCGCCGCGCCGTGACCGTTTCCATGCAGGAGCTGGCGGCGGGAAGCGAGAGCGGACGTCGGCAGGTCGGCCTCGTCCTTCGCCTGTACGGGCAGTGGATCGAGGAACAGCGGGCGCAAATCTCGGATCTTCCCGAGCGCTTTCACGAAGCGGCCGCCCGGCACATGGATCTGTGCGACGAAGCGCTGGGGCGGATGGAGGCGGGCTGGCAGCTCGTGCAATCCCACCCGGTCGCCGCGCGGGCGTTCGCGCTCGCCAACGACGCGATGCTCTACCAGCAGCTTCGCTCGCGCCTGCCTGATCGCACGGTCACGCCGACGAAGAGTGGCCCTATCATTACTAGCCCTACTCCGGAGGTTGTCCCGACTCCGCAGCAGGGGCAGTGGCGCCCGTTCCAAATCGCCTTCGTGTTAGCGACCCTGCCCGAGCTCATCCTGCCGTCCGAGGCGCACCGGTCGGTCGTCGACCTGATCTTCTTCCCGACCGGCGGGGGCAAGACGGAGGCGTATCTCGGTGCCGCCGCCGTTTCACTACTCGCGCGACGGCTGCGCGACCCCGACGACGTCGGGACGGACACGCTGATGCGGTACACGCTCCGGCTTCTCACCGCGCAGCAGTTCCTTAGGGCCGCGGCGCTCATTTGTGTCCTTGAAGACATCCGGTCTCGCGCGGAAGCCGAACTCGGCGGCTCCCCGTTCGGCATCGGCATCTGGCTCGGGCGCTCTTCGACGCCTAACAACTGGAAGCAGGCGATTGTCGGCCTCCGGAAAATGAAGACCGATGCCCGACAAGAGAATCCGTTCCTGCTGTCGCGATGCCCCTGGTGCGGCACTCGCATGGGGCGGACTCCCGACAACGACAGCACGGACGTCGTGGGGTATATCGAGCTTCATGACCGAGTCGTGTTCCGCTGTCCGGACCCCGATTGCCGGTTCGGAGGCCGCACCCGAACATTGCCCGTCCACGTAGTCGACCAGGACATTTACGAGAAGCGACCGAGCCTCGTGATTGGAACTGTCGACAAGTTCGCCATGCTCGCGTGGACGCCGGACGCCCGATCGCTGTTCGGACTCGGCCGCGACGGCGGCCGAGTCGTGTCTCCGCCCAACCTGATCGTCCAGGACGAGCTGCATCTCATCTCCGGGCCGCTCGGGTCGATGGTCGGCCTTTACGAACCCGTGATCGACGATCTCTGTACCGATCGTCGAGGGGACGAAGCGATCCCTCCGAAGATCATCGCGTCGACGGCGACGATCCGACGATACGAAGACCAAGTTCTCGGCGTGTTTGGGCGGGGCGACGTGGCACTGTTTCCCCCGCACGGACTGGAGGAGGGCCACTCCTTCTTCGCCGAGCCGGAGATGCTCGACGACGGCTCGCGGGCGCCGGGCCGCCGGTACCTCGGCATCATGAGCGGCTCCCTCGGCTCGATGCAGACGGTGCAGGTGCGCGTCACCGCGGCTACCCTTAACGGCGCGGCGAGCGTTCCGAACGAGGCGGACCGCGACGGTTACTGGACCAACCTGAACTTCCTGAACTCGCTTCGCGAACTTGGCAACACCGTCTACCTTCTCGAGTCCGACGTCCCGGACTACCTGACAGGGCTGCGCTTCCGTGACGGCCTCGAGCGCCCGCGCTGGCCGCGGATCGTGATGGAACTGACATCGCGACGTCGCAGCGACGAGATTCCCGAGGCGATCGATCTCCTCAAGAAGCAGTACGGCGAGAAGGGGTGCATCGACATCTGTTTGGCGTCGAACATCATCGAGGTTGGCGTCGACATCGACCGGCTCGCGCTGATGACGATCGTGGGACAGCCCAAGACCACGGCTCAGTACATTCAGGTCAGCGGCCGCGTCGGCCGCAAGCCAGATGTGTCCCCAGGTCTCGTGCTCACCCTCTATGGCGCGGCCAAACCGCGTGACCGTAGCCACTACGAACGGTTCAGGACGTACCACCAGCAGCTTTACGCGCAGGTTGAGCCGACATCGGTCACGCCGTTTGCCAACCCGGTGCTTCGGCGCGCGCTGCACGCCGCGGTTATTGCCCGCATCCGGCAGACCTCGCCCGCGCTGCTACCCAACCCGTTTCCCGAGGCGGAGTTCGACGAGGCTGTTGAACTTCTCCGGAAGCGCGCCGAGTCGGTGAACTCAGAAGAACTTCCCGCGTTCGATTTGCTCGTCGGTGAGCGCCGACGGCAGTGGAGCGCCTGGCAGCGAACGGAGTGGTCGGCGAACGCCTACGGCGGGGGCGATCCGCTGCAAGGGCTCATGCGGTCGGCGGGCGAGCTTCCGGACCTTGGAAGTAAGGCGACGATGTGGGACGTGCCCATGAGCATGCGAAACGTCGACGCCGAGTGCTCGATCGAAATCTCGACCGCGTATGCAGTCGCGGATGGACTGGCGAACGGAGACGCTCAATGAGCACCGGAAACATGCGGCGGGCACAGCTCGTCACGCCGTTTGGAGTTGGGGCGATGAGCGTGCTCGTGAACGGCACCTCCGTGATTACCGCCGGCATTGACCACTGGTATCCGGGACCGGGGGAGAACCCGAACTTTGAACTCTCGGAGTACGAGGAGCATGACTGGCGTTTGCAAGAGCGTCTCGCGGTCGCGGCCTTCAGGTTGCCCCCGGACTACCGCAGGAACTCGGGACAAGGGGACCAGCGCAACCGCGGGCTCAAAGTGCCGGTGCTGCGCTTTCCCCGGTGGAACTTCTGTCCTTACTGCAAGCGCATCGAGTTGAGCACACTGACGATGCGCCAGATCGAGCGCTGCAAAGACAAGGCGCACAACGACGCGAAGTTTAAGCCACGCATGACCCAGGTTCCGTTCGTTGCGATCTGCGCGGACGCCCACCTCGACGACTTCCCGTTCTCCGAGTGGGTGCACCGCTCAACGAATCCGACGTGCGCTAGGGTCCTCCGCCTGAAGTCTTCGGGCGGCGGCGGCCTCGAGGGCCAGACCGTTAGCTGCGAGTGCGGCAAGAGTCGGTCGCTCCGTGGGATCACCGACTCCCGGACCGAGAACGGCGAGGAGCGCACGACGCTTTCGGATCGGCTCGCCGACGGCGGCGACGTCTACGAATGTCCCGGCGCGAAGCCGTGGCTCGCGGTCGACTCCAGCCCGTGCGGCCTGCCGATCCGGGGCGCGCTCCGGGGGTCCGGCAACGTGTATTTCCCGAAGGTCCAGTCGTCGATCTACATTCCGATCGAGGAGGGAGCGGTCAGCACCGAGGTCCACGACCTGCTCGGCCATCCCTCAGTGACCGGCGCGCTCAATGCTCTTCACGTCGCGTACGGTTCGGACCTCGATGCCGCGACGCTTCGGAAGGTACTTACCCGGAGTGTTCCGCCCGAGCGCATCCTTCCCGTCAGCGACGACGAATTGCTCGCGGCTTACCGGGATCGTTTCGGTATTGGCGGGGAAGACGTCCAACAGTCGCTCGAAGACGCTGCGGCGGAAGCTCCCTCTGCCGACGAGATCTGGCGGCTTCCGGAGTTCCGCGCCATGCGGGAGACTCCGTCGGACTCCCGTCTCGCGGCCAGCGACCCTGGACTGGATCCCGCCCTCTCTCCATTCATTACGAGGGTGCGGAGCGTCGACGTGCTTCGAGAGACAAGAGCGCTCTACGGCTTCACTAGAGTGCGCGACGACTCGCTGAGGATCTCGTCTGGCAAGGCGTTGCTGCGCCGGTCGCCTCTTTTGCCTGAGCAGGACTGGCTACCCGCCTACGTGGTCAAGGGCGAGGGCATCTATCTCGAGTTCGACCCGAAGGCCATGGAGGTCTGGGAACAGCTTCCCGAGGTGCAGGCGCGAGCTGGCTTGATTCAGGCCAGGCAGGGCGTCGCGGCACAGACTCGCGGGTTGCAGTCGCGTGACATCTCCCCGCGCTTCGTCATGCTCCACACCTTCGCGCATGTCCTCATCAATGAATTGATCTTCACCTGCGGGTACAGTTCCGCGTCGCTGCGCGAGCGACTTTACGTGTCCCATGCGGCAGGCGCTGAGATGGCCGCCGTGCTGATCTACACAGCGGCAGGGGATTCCGAGGGGACTATGGGCGGACTAGTCCGGATGGCGCGTCCGGAGAACCTCGTTCCGGTCGTGCAGTCCGCCATCTCCGATGCGCGGTGGTGCTCGACCGATCCAGTCTGCATGGACGCGGGCGAAAAGGGCCAAGGAGTGAACTCCTGCAACGGCGCCGCATGCCACGGATGCGCCCTCCTCCCCGAGACGAGCTGCGAGGAATACAACCAGTTCCTCGACCGCGGACTGCTCATCGGCACCTTCGACAAGCCAAATCTTGGCTACTTCTCGTCCCTGTAGGCGGAGCGGGGCGGCCTGCCAGGCTGCGACGCCATTGGCGCCGACGAATAAGGATATGACGCTTAGTGCGAGGACGCCGCGGCCCGCGCATCTTCGGCTGCCCGGACTGAAACCTGTGTGCACTGGCAGGCCAAGAACCGAGGTGCACGGGCACCCTTCCGCGCGAGTACCACATGGAATCTCTGACGCGAGTGGAGGATGCGGGTTCGCTAGCGTCGGGAGTGCCAGCGCGATGCGAGTCAGGTCCGTTCGCAAGCGAGGGATGAGCCGGGAACTTACACGCGCCGCGTAGCGCGGGAATAATGGGGCTCATGACCGTATACAACCGGGCCACGGCTAGTGATGACGGCGACCTGGGTCCGGCTGAGCTCGCCGATGTCTGCGAGGCGCTTATCGCCGCGTGGCATCAAGATGCTGCGCTCTCTGCACAGGGGGCTGCGGCGGGCTCGGCGGCGGCGCTGGACGTGCTCTCTATCCGAAGGGCGTTCCCGCAGGGCATGCCGCCGAACCTCGAGTACGCGCACGGGCAGATGGCCGGCCAGATGGTCAACGCGATCTTCCTCCAACTGCAGTCGGTGGTAACGCTGCTGCGCGCGGACCCGATGGTCCCTCTCGGGCTGTGGCCCCTCGTGCGGTCGGAGCTCGAGTACGCCGGCCGGGTCGCATGGCTGTTGGAACCGCTCCCCGGCGAGGAGGCGGGCACCCTCAGGGTCGCGCGCGGGACGCTCGAGCACCTGGCTGCACTCCAACGGCAGCGTTTCACGGCCGGCAAATGGGACAAACCGCGAGCGAAGCAGTTCAAAGACAAGCGAGACGCGCTCCTCACGCGCATCGGCGCACTGTTCGATGACGTCTACACGCCGATGGAGAATCCTCAGCAGATCGACGAGTGGCGGATTGGTGGGGAGACGATGCTGCCCCTCGGGAGGGCAGTCAGTCTCTTCCTTGAGCTCAACCTGACCAATGGGACAGCGCTGTATGACGTGCTCTCCGACAACTCGCATCCATCGGTGATCTCGCTCGCCTTCCAGGCCACTGCATCGGATGTCGCTGGCGTCACGTCTACGACTTATCCGGCGACCCCGAGGGTCATCAACTTCCAGGTTCGGCTGGGCTGCATCACCGCCTACAAGTCCGCGCTGACGATGCTGGGGTACTTCGGGTTCCCGTCCATTCGCCTTGATGAGTGGGCGGAAGCTGCTCCAAGCCGGTGGTTCGGATCCATGGCGGCTTAGGTCGTGAGGCCATCGACGTCGGCGGACTGTTCGTCGCGCATGCTCGCTCTGATCCTCGACGGCCTTCGAGGGAAAAGTCGACCGCAATGACGACGCATTGACATCGACTTCGTTAGCAGCGAGGCGAGGGCTGCTTTGGCCGCGTGCTTCAACGCGCAGACCAACGTTCAACGAGAAGTACTTGGGCAACGCTGTTAAACTCAGTGGCATGGTGGGGATGGGAGAGCACGACGAGCTTGAGAACCGGTACATGCCGAAGTTCGAGGCGCTGCTGAGCCAAAGCTGCGTGATTGTCGGGTATCGCGACCGTGCCGGTATCGACACCGGCCTTCACTTGTTCGCGCGTGGCGTGAAGACCACGAAGGGCGGCGATGAGCGGCAATATTGGCGTGCGCTGGCCAGTCGCGTCTGGTTCCAGCTCAAAGGCGTCCACGCATCGACGATGTCAGCGGATGCGTTCAACAGCACCGAACGTATCGCAGTCGCTGTGGGAGTCGAGCACCTAAAGTTCTGGTTCGCCGCGCCGGAGCCGGTCTACCTGGTCGTGTACGTCGAGTCGGTCGACATCTTCATCGGCATCGATGTCCGCGAGCTGGTCGAACGAGAGTGGCAGCAGACGTTCTACGCGTCCATGCGCGACCGCACCGGCGATGTTGCTGTGCACGTACCGACTACTGCGTTCATGGATCTCGACCGAGTCGCGGCGCAAGTGGACCACCGCAGCATGCGTATCGACGGCCCCGCATTCCGGGGCCGCCCGCTCGGGCACCGGATTGACCCGCTCAGATCGGTGCTCGCGCGCCCGTCGGCCCAGGCGTGGGGCGAGATGGTCACGCGGATCCTGGAGGCGCATGACTTCCGCGAGGTTTCGCGGGATCGGGTGGGCGAGCTAACGGTCATCCGCGGTGCCCTCGCGCAGACCTTGTTATGGCAGTCACCGGCGTTTGCGGAGTACGGGTACCGGTACAGCCCCGATGAGGTTCGCGATGAGCCTGCGCCCGAACAGGCGTTTGGTGAGGTCTACGTCTTCCTCGACTCCGCGGAGGACCGTACTGCGTTCGATGAAGAGGAGGCCCAAGCCTTGTCCGGCATCATCAGCGCGGCCGTCGATGATGATGTGAGTGTCCTCGTGTTCCTCCGTGGTTTGGATTTGAGCAGTATCGGCGGACTGTGGCGCAGCGCGATGCGGGTCTCGGCGATGGAGGGATGGCGTGGGAGTTGGCACCAGCTTGGCCTTGAGGCGTTGAGTTACTTGGTGCTCACTGCGACGCTCGTCTACCTCGAATTCGCGCCGGATCTCGACTGGGACCATGCGAACTACCTGGGCTAAGGTCACGAACGACAGCTTTTTCGAGGTCGCGAGTATCCGCCGACTCTCAACGAGACAGCGGCGTCGGCGTGCCAAACATTCGTTCTCGCGCAGCTGCTCGTTGCCGCGGGCAATCTTGCCCAGTCGGATCGCATTGAGATCGCGTAGTCGCTCACGGCAGCAGACGGCTCCCACGTACTTGTCGATCCCCTAACCAGCGAAGAGCGGCCTCTGCGCATGCCCTTTCTCGGCTTCGTGAATGTCGCTTAGCGATTGCCACTGCGACTACTGAAGGCTATTCCCAGCCGCGGCTTCTGTCGCGGCTATTTGGCTAGTGGGGCCTGAAAGTGCTCACTCTGCATACGCTGTGCGACCACCGTTGGTTCAGGCAGGATCGTTCTATCCCAGTCGCCATATATGCGTCTCGCTCGGAAAAGTGCGTATGATTCGCGTTTATCCTCGAGTGGTTTGGTTGTCTGATTGATCTACTTGCCGTAGGCGTCGGGCCTTGGGGATCGCATGGGCTTTGTGTGTTCATGTGGGGAGCGGATTCGAACTCCCGCGAGCCCAATGTACTTGCGCACCGTCGCTGCATCGGCATTCACTCGCTCGCCGACGCGTTGCAGTGAGAGTCCTGACTCGTAGAGTCGGACCATCTCGGCGACGATCTCGTTCGATGGGGGTGTTCGTCGCATCACAACGTTGGCTCGTCGCAGGTGGTCGCTGACCGTTCTGCGCTCGCAGCCGAAGCGGCCCGCCAACTCGTAAACCGTGGCGCCGGCCTCGTACCCGGCTACGACTGCAGCAACGTTGGCCTCGTCCAACCGAACCTGCCGCTGACGTACCTTGACAGTTGTTTTCGGATCGAAGGCCCGCTCAATCTCAGGACGAGCCGGTCGCTGGGCCGCAGCAACTGCGTTTAACAGGGGTCGCCATCTTTTCGAGTCGGCTCCGGACAGGTCCACCACTACGGAAGGCCCGCTCGAGAAAGCGGGCCTTCTGCTTTGTGCCGGCGGCCGGATCGGGAACCTCGCCTGTTCGGCGGGTCGACCGCCTCGCGGCCTCGACGCGCTCGTCGGCGGAGGAGTGGTCCGTTGGATCGGCTTCGGTACTAGGCGTCTCCGCCGATCCTGGCTCGACCGCCGAGGACGGCGACTCCCGTCGAGACTCCGGCGACTGCGACCATCGCGACGATGCCCAGTGCCCGGAGCACGAACGCCTTGTGCTCCGAATCCTTGAGTGCTTCGTCGTCGATCGCTTCTTTGAACAGCCGAAGGACCGAGTAGCGGTCCGCCGCGCTCAGGGTGTCACGATCCAGCTCGCGGTTCAGGACGGCGCGGTACTCGGCGAAGGCCCTGTGAACCTTCTTCTGACTCTTCCAGTTGGCTCGAACGGCTGAACTCGCCTGATCTCGCACTTCACTGAACGAGTCGAGGACGAGATTCTTGAAATCCGGGAACTGCTCGACGACCTTCAGGGCGAGCTCCTCGCTCATGTTCGGCAGCTCGGATGCGAACGCTATGAACTTCTCTTTCGACAGATTCCTCCAAGAGTCGATACCGATCCTCTGCTTGAGATCGTCCTCGTTCGAGTAGTCCATGCTGATCCCTCTTCCCTCCGCGGCGACGGCCGATCATCGCTTCAGAGTATCGAGGAGGAGCCGTCGGTCCACGTGCTCTCCGGGCGGGAGAGCGCGCGGGCCGGTCGTGCAGGTCCTGACGATCGGGCGCCCGAAGCTGTGGGCCGCTCGCCTCCGTGCGTCCTCCGTGTCCCCCATCCGGGCCGCGCCTGACGGGAGCCGCCCTCCTCCGGTCCGTCGGGGGAGCCGCGGCGACGTACGCTCGCCCCTCGTGCTCTCGCAGCACGCGAGGCACTCGAACGATGGACGACCAGGGGACGGGACGACATGGGGACCACAGCACACAGGGCACGGCGGAGAGCGGCAGGGGTCGGCGCGGGGGCGATCGCGCTCCTGGCGGGGCTCCTGGCGGCACCGCCGGCGCAGGCGTCCGGGACGCAGACGCTGCTCGCGCTCGGCGACTCGATCACGCGCGCGGCCACGACCTGCGGGGTGAACCGCGACTGCGTCGAGAACTCCTGGGCGACGGGATCGGCGCCCGCGGTCGACTCGATCGCGAACCGGATGGCGGCGGCGGATCCGCGGACGGCGGTCCGCGCGGTGAACTACGCGAAGTCGGGCGCGGTCATCAGCGGAGTCGAGTCGCGGATCGACGCCGCGGTCGCGGCCGGGGAGGAGCCGGACGTGGTTACGCTGCTGATCGGCGGCAACGACCTCTGCTCGCTGAGCCTCTCGCCCGACTCCCGCGACGGCTACGCGATGACGCCCGCGGCCTCCTTCGCCGCGTCGGCGACCCGGATCCTGCGCTCGATCGGCGAGGAGTGGCCGGAGGCGACGGTGCTCGTCGGCTCGGTCCCGGACATCGAGTCGGAGTGGGAGGCCGTGAAGCCGACGCCGGGCGCCGCGATCTGGGCCTGGGGCGGGGTCTGCCGGACCCAGCGCGGAGTCGACGCCACGACCGGAGCCCCGCTGACCGGCTCGGCCTACACTGCCTCGCTCGCGGCGGCGGAGGACCGGGAGGCCGCCTTCAACGAGGCACTCGAATCGGCCTGCGCATCCGCCGCGAACGACTGCGTCTGGGACGGCGGCGCCCTCACGGCGGCTCCGATCTCGCTCGACCAGCTCTCGACGGACGTCGACTACTTCCACCCGAACGTCGCCGGCCAGGCGATGATCGCGGAGGAGCTGTGGACGGCCTGGGGCCTCGGCGACGAACCGGCTCCGACCCCGACCCCGACTCCCACGTCGGCGCCCACCGCGGCTCCTGCTCCGGCACCCACGGGCTCGCCCGCGCCGTCGCGCGACACGACGGCTCCGAAGACCGTCATCACCGCGCCGACGAGCGGATCGACGGTGCGCGGCTCTGTCACCCTGGTCGCCACCGCCAAGGACGACGTCGGCACGACGAAGCTGAGCTTCTGGAGCGGAGCCACGCGGCTGGGCGACGCGACGAGGGCGTCGGACGGCACGTGGCGCCTGACCGTCTCGGCCTCCTCCTACCCGGCCGGGCGGTACGCGATCGTCGCGCACGCCTACGACGCCGCAGGGAACCTCGGGCGGAGCTCTTCGATCACCCTCAAGCGCTGAGCGGCTGAGGGGGCCGTCCGTCACCGGCCCCCTCAGCCCCGCGCGACGAGCAGCACGTCGGGACGATCCCAGTTCTCGACGGTCTGCAGCACCCAGAAGATCCCGAAGAGGGCGAGCGCGACGGCCTCGCCGAGCAGGAGCCACTGCTCGCCGAGAAGTTCCGCTCCCCGCCCCGTGAGAAGCAGGAGCACCAGCGCCGCATCGACCGCGGCGATCAGCACCGCGAGAACGGCGTAGCAGCGGGAGTAGAAGCGCGGCGTCCCCGGCCCGCTCGCTCCCTCCTCGCGCACCGCGACGGCGTGCAGACCCGCGGTGACGGCGATGAGGAGGAAGAAGACGCCGGCGGCGGCGTAGTGGCCGAGCCGCAGGAACGACGGGAGCGTGCTCCAGGCCGCCAGAGCGATCAGGAGGGCGGCGGCGATCGCGGTGCGGACGAGCGCCCAGCGGTCGAGGACCCGGTCGAGGGCGAGCAGGATCACGGAGGCGACGAGGACGGCCGCGGCCGTGACCAGGTAGGCGGGCAGGGAGGCGGCGACCTCACCCGCGGCCGTCGCGGGAAGGCACGACGCCCCTCCCGCCGGGCACACCGCTCCCTGGAGGCGCTGCAGCTCCTCCGAGGCGAGGGGCACCGGCACGATCGCGATGACCGGCGCCGTCATGCCCGCCAGCAGCAGGAGGAAGCGCCGCACGCTCCTCCCGGCGAGGACGACCAGCGCGACGCCGACCGCGAAGAGCGCCCCGGTGAAGAGGGAGCGGACCGGGGTGTAGTACGAGGCGCTGATCGAGCGCAGCGGGCCTCCGACGACGAGCTGGTGGACGAGGCCGGCCGTGAGGAGCACCACGGCCGCCACCAGGGAGAGGCGGACGTAGCGGTAGGTGCGGAGGGAGGAGACGGCGCCGCCCCCGCCCAGCGCGTCGCCGCGGGCCACCCGGCTACTCCGCGCGCAGGCCGGAGGAGGCGAGGGCGAAGTCGACGTCGATGCGGATCGCGACGCGGAGGGGGTTCGGGCGCGGGGTGCGGTAGCGCTGGGAGTAGAGCTCGACGGCGTGCTGCACGGCGTCCGGCTCCTCCTCGATCGTGGCCGGACCGCCCAGGCTCAGCCACCGGATGCCGTCGACCTGCCCGACCGTCGCGGTGCCGCCCCGCCGGACGTTGAGCACCTTCTGGCTCTCGCGGGAGGTGATGACGCGGACGACGCCGTCCTCGTAGGTGAAGCCCACGGCGACCACGTGCAGGCGGCCCTGGCGGCCGGGGGTGGAGAGGGTGGCCAGGTGGCGCTCGGTGACGAAGGCGAGGCCGTCGGCGCTCAGGATGCTCATCCCGCGAGCGTAGCCGGAGGCGCCGACGCGCTCCTGGGGGCGGACCGCCGGTCAGTCCTCGAGGATCAGCGCCTCGCCCTGGCCGCCTCCGCCGCAGAGCGCGGCGACGCCGAGCCCGCCGCCCCGGCGACGGAGGGCCAGCGCCAGGTGCAGGGCCAGCCGTGCTCCGGAGGCGCCCACAGGGTGGCCGAGCGCGATCGCCCCGCCGTCGGGGTTGACCGCCTCGGGCTCGACGCCGAGATCGTCCGCCGACTGGAGGACGACGGAGGCGAACGCCTCGTTGATCTCGATCAGGTCCAGGTCGGACACCGCTGCACCGCGGCGGCCGAGCGCCCGGAGGATCGCCGCCGACGGCTGTGAATGCAGGGAGTTGTCCGGTCCGGCGACCTGCCCGTGCTCGGCGACGGTCGCGAGCCAGGGCAGTCCGCGCTCGCGGGCCCAGCCGCGGGACACGACGACCAGCGCGGCGGCGCCGTCCGTGATCGGGGACGAGCTGCCCGCCGTGATCGTGCCCTCGGGCGAGAACGCGGGGGCCAGCCGGGCGAGCGTCTCGACTGTGCTGTCCTCCCGGATCCCGTCGTCGGCGGACACGACGAGGTCCGGTCCGCGCCGCTGCGGAACCGCGACCGGCACGATCTCCTCGGCGAGCACGCCGGTGGACCGTGCCGCGGCGGCCCGCTGGTGCGAGAGCGCGGCGAAGGCGTCCTGGCGCTCGCGGCGGATGCCCCGTGCGGCGTTGCCGTCGTCGGTCACCCTCCCCATCAGGCGGCGGTCGAACGGATCGAGCAGGCCGTCGTGGAGGAGTGCGTCCTCGAGCGGACGCGGACCGACACCCAGGCCCGAGCGGGATCCGAGCAGGAGGTGCGGCGCGTTGGTCATCGACTCCTGCCCTCCGGCGACGACCACCTGCGCCTCGCCGAGCCGGATCATCCGCGCCGCGTCGATCACCGCGGTGAGACCCGACAGGCAGAGCTTGTTGATCGTGACCGCCGGGACGTCCCAGCCCAGGCCCGCGAGGACCGCGGCCTGCCGGGCGGGGCCCTGACCGGCTCCGGCCTGGATCACCTGGCCGAGCACGACCGCGTCGACGTCGGCCGCGGAGGCGCCCGAGCGCTCGAGAGCCCCTCGGATGGCAGCGGCGCCGAGCTCGACGCCCGAGAGCGGCGCGAAGGCTCCGGAGAAGCGGGCGAACGGGGTGCGGGCGCCCCCCAGGATCACGGGGGTGGTGTCGTCAGTGGACACGGGGACTCCTTCTCGACGGTGAGCGCGGGGGAAGCGGTGGGGAGACGGATGCCGGATGCCGGCCCGGGTCAGGGAACGAGCAGGATCTTCCCGCGGACGTGGCCGTCCTCGCTGAGCCGATGCGCCTCGGCGGCCTGCTCGAGCGGGAGGCGCGGACCGGTCGCGACCGCGAAGCGCCCCTCGCTCGCCAGCCGGGCGGCGAGCGGCACGCCCTCGCGGCGGAGGCGCTGCTCCTTTTCGGTCAGCGGCACGGGACTGCCGCCGCTCCACGCCCGGATGCCCAGCTCTGCCGCACGAGGGCCGGCGACCACCGTTCCGACGTGCTGCGGATCCGCCACCAGCGCGAGCGAGGCGGCGAGCGCCTCGTCCGTCCCGGCCGCGTCGAGCACGCGGTCGACGCCTTCGGGCGCTGCGGCGCGCAGCCGCTCGAGCAGCCCGGGCCCGTAGGCGACCGGCACCGCTCCGAGCGCGCGCAGCGCCTCGTGGTTCGCCGGGCTCGCCGTGGCGATCACCCGGGCTCCGCGGTCGACGGCGAACTGGATCGCCGCCCGTCCTACCGCGCCGGCGCCCGCGTGGACCACGAACGTCGATCCCTCCGCGACGCCGAGAGAGACCACCGCCTGGTAGGCGGTGGAGACCGGGATGCCGAGCGCGGCCGCCTCCTCGAAGCCGAGTCCGTCGGGGAGCGGATCGAGGGAGTCGGGGGAGACCGCGACGGCGGTCGCGTAGGTGCCGGTGGCGCCGCTGACGATCACCCGGTCTCCGACGCTCCAACCGGTCACGCCCGGACCGACGGCGGAGACCACGCCGGAGCCGTCCGACCCGAGCCTCCGCGGACCGTCGAACGGCGGGCTCGGGCGCAGGCCGGAGCGCACCTTCCACTCGATCGGGTTCACGCCGGCCGCGCGGACGGCGACCACCACGGTGCCGGGCCCCGCCTCGGGCTCCGGCGCCTCGACGGTCTCGAGCACCTCGGGCCCGCCGATCCGCTCGTACTGCACGATCCTCGCCATGTCGTCCTCCTCCTCGCGGGCCACCGCCCGCTCCGGTCGCCTCAGTCCAGCAGACTCTCGCGCACCTGGCGGCGCAGCACCTTGCCGATCAGCGAGGTCGGCAGCTCGTCCACCGGGACGATCCGCCTGGGCACCTTGTAGGGCGTCAGGTGCAGCCGGCAGAAGTCGCGCAGCGCCTCCGGATCCACGGCCGTCCCGGCCCGCAGGACCACGGCCGCCGCGACGCTCTCGCCGCCGTCCTCGCGGGGGAGTCCGACGACGGCCGCGCGCGTCACGTCCGGGTGCGACTCCAGCACTCCCTCGACCTCGGAGGGGGAGACGTTGAAGCCGCCGGTGATGATGAGCTCCTTGGCCCGGTCGACGATCGTCACGAAGCCGTCGGCCGAGACGGTCGCGATGTCGCCCGTGCGCAGCCAGCCGCCGGGGAGGAGGGCCTCGGCCGTCTCCTCCGGCCGCTTCCAGTACCCCTGGAACACCTGCGGCCCCCGGAGCAGGAGCTCGCCGGACTCGCCCGGGCCGCGGTCGACCGACGGATCGGCGGGGTCGACGAGGCGGATCGTCGTGCTGGGGAACGGCACGCCCACGGTGCCGGGCCGGCGGGTCGGGCCGACCGGGTTCCCGAGGGCGACCGGCGAGCTCTCGGTCATGCCGTAGCCCTCGACCAGGAGTCCCCGGCTCGCGCGCTCCCAGCGGTCGACCGTCGCGACCGGCAGGCTCATCGCTCCCGAGATCGCGAAGCGGATGCCGCGCAGGTCGAGCTCGTGGCGCTCGGAGGCGCGGGCCAGCGCGTCGTACACGGGCGGCACCGCGGGGAGGAAGGTGGGCGGCGACGACTTCGCGGCCGCCTTCACGAGGCCGACGTCGAAGGTCGGGAACAGCACGACCTTCGCGCCGATGCTGATCGCGAAGGTCAGGCACAGCGTCAGCCCGTAGGCGTGGAACAGGGGGAGCACCGCGTAGAACGTCTCGTCGCCCTCGCGCAGGCCCGGCACCCAGGCGCGGCCCTGCAGGGCGTTCGCGCGGAGGTTCGCGTGCGAGAGGATCGCGCCCTTGGGCGTCCCGGTGGTGCCGCTCGTGTACTGCAGCAGGGCCGTGTCGCCGAGGACCGGGCGGGGGTGCGAGCGCGCGATGCGGCGGTTCTTCAGCAGCGACGCGAAGGGCACCAGGGAGCGGCTGCGGGGGGTCGCGGTGAGCTTCTCGCGTGACCGGCGCACCGACGGCAGGGGGAGCCGCAGCGCCAGGCGCTTGCCGAGCGGGAAGGAGCGGGTGAGGTCGACGGAGACGACGCGCTCGATGCCCAGGTCGGCGGGCATGGTCGCGACGACGTCGGCGATCTTGTCCCAGACGACCGCGAACCGGGCGCCGTGGTCCTCGAACTGCCGCCGCAGCTCGCGCGGCGTGTAGAGCGGGTTGTGCTCGACCACGATCGCTCCGAGGCGGAGAGCGGCGTAGAACGCCACCACGTGCTCCGTGCAGTTCGGGAGCACCAGCGCGACGCGGTCGCCGGCGCGCACGCCCAGGCGCCGCAGGCCCTCCGCCGCGCGCGCGACCTGCTCGCCGAGCTCGGCGTAGCTGGTCTCGGCGCCGAAGAACTCGAGGGCGGTGCCGCGGCGGTACCGCGCGACCGAGTCCTCGAGCAGGTCGACGAGGGTCTGGGTGGGAGGGTCGATCTCGGCGGGCACGCCCTCCGCGTAGGAGGTCAGCCACGGCTTCGTCGCCAGGTTCGAGGATCCGGAGGTCACGGGCCGAGTATCGGGCACCCGCCTCCGCACTTCCTCCGAGGCGCGCGGAGGGGGTGCCGCACCGGGCGCGGGAGCGGCAGGCTGGCGGCATGAGCGCAGCCATCGACCTCCTCCGCGACGCCTTCGGCCGGGTGCACGAGAACGTGCACGCCGTCCTCGACGACAGCACCCCCGATCAGCTCGCGTTCCGCGCGGACGCCCGCTCGAACTCGCCCGCCTGGCTCGTCTGGCATCTCGTCCGGGTGCAGGACGACCACCTCGCCCCGCTCGCAGGCCACGCGCAGGTGTGGACGGCCGACGGCTTCCACGGCCGGTCCGGCCTGCCCTTCGGGCCCGACGAGACCGGCTACGGGCAGGAGCCGGCCGAGGTGGCGGCGCTCGCCGCGGTGCCGGCCGCGCTGCTCGCGGAGTACGCCGACGCCGTGCACCGGCAGACGCTCGCCCTCCTCGACACGCTCGGCGACGAGGACCTCGCGCGCGTCGTCGACGAGCAGTGGGATCCGCCGGTGACCCTCGGGGTGCGGCTGGTCTCGGTGATCGACGACGACACGCAGCACGTCGGCCAGGCCGCGTACGCGAAGGGTCTCGCCGAGCGCTCGGCGCGCTGAGCCCGGCCTCTACGCTGGCGGGATGCGCGCGCTCCGGACCCTGCCCGCAAGCGCGGTCCTCGCCCTCGCCACCGCGCTGACCCTCGTCGGCTCCTGGATCCCCTCCTACTGGAACGACGAGGCCGCGACCCTCCGCCTGGCACGGCTCCCGGTGGGGGAGCTCCTCGCCTTCGTGCAGGAGAAGGACGCGGTGCACCTGGTCTACGGCCTGCTGATGCACGGCTGGATCGCGATCGCCGGTGAGTCGGAGCTCGCGGTGCGCGCGCCGTCCGCTCTCGCCACGGGAGCGGCGGCGGCGGGCGTCGTCGTCCTGCTGCGCTCGTTCGACCGGCCCCGGGCGGCACTCCTCGCCGCCGCGGTGCTCGTGCTGCTCCCGCGGTCCTCGTTCTCGGGGACCGAGGCGCGATCCTCCGCTCTGGCCACCGCGCTCGTGGTGGGAGCGGCGGTCCTCGTCGTGCGGGCGGCCCGCTCCGGAGGCGCCCTGCGCTGGACCGCGTTCGCGGCCGTCGCAGGTCTGGCGAACGCCGTGTTCCTCTACTCCGTGCTGGTGCTGCCGGCTCTCGTCGCTCTCGCCGCGGCCGCGGCGCCCCGGGGTGCCGTGCGGGCTCTCCCGGCGAGCGCCCTCTCGGCACTGGGCGCCGTGCCGGTGCTGCTCCTCGCCGCAGGGCAGAGCGGCCAGGTCGGCTGGCTCCGCTTGCAGCCCGTGACCGCGTTCACCGTCCTGGTCGAGCCGTTCTTCGGATCCGCGTGGTGGCTGGCCGGGAGCGCCGTCGCGCTCCTCGCGGTCGCCGCGGTGCGGGGCGGCCTGCGCGGGCCGCTCCTGCCGGCCCTCGTCCTCTGGATCGTGCTGCCGACGGCGGTGCTGGTGCTCGGGACCCTCCTCGTCGAGCCGATGTTCACTCCGCGCTACCTCGCGTCGAGCACGCCCGCTCTCGCGGTCCTCCTCGGCCTCGCGCTCGACTCGTTCAGGGCCCGGACGGGCGTCGCCCTCCTCGCCCTGATCGCGGTGGCCGCCCTGCCGGTCCTGGTGCAGATGCGCACGGTCACCGGGAAGCCGGCCGGGCAGGATCTCCGCGGTCTGGCGGCCGCCGTCGAGGAGCGGGCCCGTCCGGGCGACGCCGTCCTCCTCAGCTCCTCCGGGACGGTCTCGCTCCGGCCCCGGCTGGCGCTCGCCGCCTACCCGGAGGCGTTCGCGGGCGTGGACGACGTCGCCCTCGCCGCTCCGTACGGGACGACGGGGACGTACTCCGACGTGCTCCTGGAGGGCGAGGCCCTGCTCGCCGCGCTCGCCGGGGAGGACCGGGTCTGGCAGGCGCTGCCGGAGGGCGAGGCGGACACGGTGCTCGCTGAGGCGGGGTTCGTCGCGCGCGAGCGGATCCGGGTGCCGACGACGGTGCTGACGCTGTGGGAGCGCCCGGAGGGCCGCTGATCCGGAGCGCTCGGGGCGTCGCAGCCCCGGAGTGGAGAGACGCCGGAGTGCCCGGAGCCCCGCCGACGGGGAGCCGCTACCCTTGTCCCCGGCGCCGTCGCAGAGCGGTGGCGTCCGCGGAGCGAGGACCGCGCCACCGAGAGGACCCGAACGTGACGTTGCCCGAGACCACCACCACCGCCATCGCGAAGCGGAAGGGGCGCGACGTCGCCCCCGAGATCGCGCGCTCCTGGCTGCTGGTGAACGCCACCCGCACCGAGACGTTCGACGCCGCGCACGCGTCCCGCGCCGACCAGATCGTCCTCGACATCGAGGACGCGGTCGACCCCAAGGCGAAGCCCGACGCGCGGACCGACGTCGCGGAGTGGCTGACCGGCGAGAAGCGCGCCTGGGTCCGCATCAACGACCACTCCACCCCGTTCTGGTCCGACGACGTCGACGCGCTGAAGGGCCTGCCCGGCCTCGCCGGCGTCATGCTCGCCAAGACCGAGGCCGCTGAGCACGTCACCGAGACCTTCGATCGCCTCGGCGGCTCCACCCCGGTGCTCGCCCTGGTCGAGTCCGCCCTCGGCATCGAGGAGGCGGTCTCGATCGCCCGCGCCCGCGGCACCTTCCGCCTCGCGTTCGGCAGTGGCGACTACCGCCGCGACACGGGCACCAGCGCCGACGACCTCGCGATGGCCTACCCGCGCTCGCGCCTGGTCGTCGCCTCGCGCATCGGCGACCTGCCCGGCCCGATCGACGGCCCGACCGTCTCGAACAGCCACCCCGTGCTGCGCGAGCAGTCCGCGCTCACGGTCTCGCTCGGCCTCACCGGGAAGCTCTGCCTCGACACCGAGCAGCTCGCCGTGATCAACGAGGTCATCAGCCCGACGCCGTCCGACGTCGCCTGGGCCCGCGACTTCCTCGACGACTTCGAGGCCCGCGGCCGCGTCATCCGCGACGGCAGCGACCTGCCCCGGCTGGGCCGCGCAAAGAAGATCGACAAGCTGGCCACGGCGTTCGGCGTCAACCCGCTGTGATCCGTCGCGGGGAGCGCGCCTCCGCGGCACACTGAGGGAGCCGCGGAGACCCTCCCGCGCAGGACGGAGACTCCGATGGGCGCGGTCAGCACCTTCCTCTGGTTCGACGACGGCGCAGGGGAGGCGGCGCGCTTCTACACGGAGCTGGTGCCGAACTCGCGGATCACCGGAAGCCAGGTGCTGCCGGAGGGCTCCCCGTCGCCCGGCGAGGTGCTGTCGGTGACGTTCGAGCTCGACGGGCAGCGGTTCCAGGCGATCAACGCCGGGCCGCGGTTCCCGTTCACCGAGGCCGTCTCGATCGTCGTGACCGTCGGCGACCAGTCCGAGCTCGACCGGCTGTGGGACGCCCTGATCGCGGACGGCGGCGAGGAGAGCCGGTGCGGCTGGCTCCGCGACCGCTGGGGGCTGTCCTGGCAGATCGTGCCGGAGGTCCTCCCGCGTCTGCTCGGAGGCGCCGACCCCGAGGCGTCCGCGCGCGCTCTGCAGGCGATGCTCGCGATGAGCCGCCTCGACATCGCGGAGCTGGAGCGGGCCCATGCCGGCGCGTGACTCCGCCCGCCCGCGCCGCTCGACCTCGCTGCGGCGCGCGTACCTCCGCGACTACCGCTACGCCTACGGCTCGCGCTTCGTGCACCTGCGGGAGGGCTGGGACGTGTCGCGGTACGCGTCCGGCGACGGCGCTCCGGTGCTGCTCATCCCCGGGATCTACGAGACGTGGCAGTTCCTCCGGCCCATCGCCGAGAGGTTGCACGCGGCGGGCCATCCGATCCACGTGCTGCCCGCGCTCGGCTACAACACGCGGCCGATCGTCGCGTCGGCCGGACTCGGCCAGGACTACCTGCGCGAGCACGATCTGCGCGGAGTCGTCGTCGTCGCGCACAGCAAGGGCGGCCTGATCGGCAAGCACATGATGGTCGTCGACGACCGCGAGGACGGGCGGATCGAGCGCATGATCGCCGTCTCGACCCCGTTCAACGGCTCGTCGCTCGCACGGATCGCCCCGGCGCGGGCGCTCCGGGAGTTCGCGCCCCACCGCCCGCTGATCCGAACCCTGCTGGCTGAGCGCGAGGCCGACGCGCGCATCACGTCGATCTACGGGATGCGCGACCAGTACATCCCCGGAGGGAGCCGCCTCGCCGGGGCGCGCGAGAACATCGCGGTCTCGGTGGTCGGCCACTTCGCGCTGCTCTCGAGCCCGAAGGTGCTCGACCTCATCGCGGCGCGGGTCTAGCCGGAGGACGACGCTACAGAGAGTCGCAGCGCGGACGGTGATAGATGAGCGCGCTTTTCCTTCTCGTTCGCAGAAAATATTCGTGGCGGCAAGCTGGCAAATCTTCTTTTACTAAAGCGGCGAACTTACTAATAGTTCATGTCACTTAGCGCGTATTGGTACTGCTCGGCTCCGGTTCCTCTGCCGACTGCGTTGGCTCCGAAAGCATTGGCAGCACGTCGTAAAATCGACACGAAGCGCGAAATGGACGGAATGCGAAGATCGACAAGTGTACCGTCCGTTCGGCTCCCGGTTGCACCAATAAGGTCTTGCTTTGACAATCCGTGTGGGTGCGGCAACGAGGAGACGCCTGTAGACTTGAGCAGATCCGCCCTTTTCTTCATGGCCTGTAAGATCGTGCTTGCCAACCAGCCGTCGAGAGCAGCCAGCTGAGTTTGATCGCTTGCGAGAGGGAAGTAAGAAAGAATGCCCGGGAACCTTACTCGTTTAGCTGCTCCCCTTTCAAGTTCGCGAACCTTCGTTTCTGAGTAGTGTCCATACAAGTACCTTCTAATTTGTCCAAGCAGGACGATATAATCCCTGTCAATTGGTGGAGCAACCCTTCCTTTGGAGAAGGTCCCTTGTTGTAGCGCCTGCAGAAGGTTGGACCAAACGAGATACTCAAGCCTTCGCTTGATGCGGACTTCAACGGCTCGGTTAAGGCCAACACCGTTCCGAGTGAACCTATACCCCACAAAGCTAACGGTGTCTGTGCTTCGAATTTCCGAACGCTGGCCGGGCTCTGCGAACAGCCTCACGCCTTCGGACTTCTTAGCGTTCATGGAGGCGCCGATCCGGAGGCTTTCGCGTTTCAGCACGTTGACAGCAGCATTAATTTGTCCGTAGTCCTGAGACCAAATGAGCGTATCGTCGGCATATCGCACAAAGCCTACGCCCAATTTTTCGAGCGATCTGTCCATGTGCCATGCCGCAACGTTTGCGAGAAAAAGCGAAAGTGATGTCCCCTGCGGGACACCAAATTGACCACGCGAGCGCCTCGGGTGCTTCCCGTAGGACGCTTCTTCTTCGGCGGCCACGTCGAGGAACGCTCGAATCACTTCGCGTTCGAGCTTAGTCATGAGGAACTCTTGCTCCTCAAGAACATTCCAAAGATGATCGTGTGAGATTGAGTCGAAGTAGCTCGAGAAGTCATACTCGGCGATGAATAAGCGTTCCGCCGTCCGAAACTCGCTAGAAATGTACTGAATAGCATCGTGCGTAGATAGGTCATCACGGTACGCATAAGACCGTGCGCTCATCAGTGCGCGATTTTTGGAGGAGAGTGATTTAAAGATTTCACGAGAAATTACCGAATCGACGATCTGGAAAATCGAAACTGTTCTAGATCCACCGCTCGCCTTCTTCACTTCATGAGCAAGTGGAGCCCTAGGGGAATAATTTCCCGACCTGAGAGCCAAATTCACTGCGCGCACGATGGAACGAGCCTTTGAGCGAACATGGTAGGGATTGAACCCGTTGATGCTCCAGTACGTCGGCCTACGGATCTCTCCGACGTGAGGCGAGGTGACCCGCCGTTTGCGTCGAACGTCTTCGTTCCGAAGCTCGCGCATGTAGCGCTCGTGCTTCTGAATAAGCTTCAAACATTCGTCGCGGAGTTGTTTCTCGCTAATCCGAAGCAACGATTCTCCAAAAAAGAGGGGGCGGCTGGGCCGAGGAGAAAGTACGTTCCCACAGCCGCGAGCTTTGGTGCTCGCGGCCTCAATCGCGATTCCGCGTGAAAGCTCGGCGCCAAGCCTGACCGACCATGTCGGCTACGAGAGACTATATAAGAGAAGAAGGCCTGGGGCTATGCTTGAAAATCGGAGACTTCTTCGACTTGCTCGGGAGCGAGTCTGGAAACTGCCTTCTACAAGCGATCGGTGCGGCCTTCGTTAGGATCGTTCGCTTCAAGTACCCCTGTCAGAGGGCGGAGAGCGCCGAGCCCCGCCGTGCGGATCAGGACCAGGGCGTCAGCAGCACGAGCGGGATCTGCCGCTCGGTCTTCGTCTGGTACTCGGCGTAGTCCGGCCACGCGGCGACCGCGCGCTCCCACCAGGCCGCGCGCAGATCGCCCTCGAGCACGCTCGCGGCGTAGTCCTTCTTCACGGGCCCGTCCTGCAGCTCGACGTGCGGCTCCTTGAGCATGTTGCCGTACCAGACGGGGTGCTCGGGCGCGCCGCCCTTGGACGCGACGACCACGTACTCGCCCTCGTGCTCGACGCGCATCAGCGCGGTCTTGCGGAGCTTCCCGCTCTTCGAGCCGACGGTGGTCAGGACGATGATGGGGCGGCCGCGGAGGAGGTTCCCCTCGGCTCCGCCGGTCCGCTCGTAGAGCTCCGCCTGCTCGCGGGCCCACTCGGACGTGCTGGGTTCGTACTCTCCGGTCAGCGGCATGCCTCCGATCGTACGGCCGCGGCGGCCCCGGTGGCCGACCCGCGTGCAGGAGGATGGAGCGGTGTTCTCCGCAGACCCGTTCGACCGAGCCCGCATCGCCCTCCTGCGCGACGATCTGATCCGCGCCCGCTACGGCGTGGACGCCGTGCGGGGGCTCTGGGGCGACGAAGCGGCCGAGGCGCTGCACCGCGGCGACCGGGTCCCCGCCCGCCGCGCCCTCGAGCGCAGCGGCGACCACGACGCGCTGGCCACCCTCGCCCGCCTGTTCCTCCTGGCCGATCCCGTCTCGGCCGACGACGCGGACGAGGCGTTCGGCGCTCTCGCGCTGGAGGGGGCGGTGGAGCTCGGCCTGGTGCGCGTCGAGGCCGGAGCCGTCGTCACCGCGGCCCTCGACCTGCGCCCCTACGACGTGGTCGACCAGCGCGGCGCGGCCTCCTGGTGGATCGCCTCCGACCTCGGGGAGCTCGCCCTCGGCCGCGCGCTCGACGAGGACCACGTGCTCGGCGTCGGCGGCGCGAGCCTCACGCTGACCGGCCTGATGATCCAGCGGCCCGTCGGCCGCGTGCTCGACCTGGGGACCGGCTGCGGGATCCAGGCGCTGCACGCCTCCCGCCACGCCGAGCAGGTGGTCGCCACCGACATCTCCGAGCGCGCGCTCGCGCTCGCCTCCTTCACCGCGGCCCTCAACGGGATCGAGAACATCGAGTTCCGCCTCGGCAGCCTCTACGAGCCGGTCGCGGGGGAGCGCTTCGACCACATCGTCACGAACCCGCCGTTCGTCATCACGCCGCGAGCCGAGGGCGTCCCCTCCTACGAGTACCGCGACGGCGGGCTGGAGGGCGACGAGATCGTGCGCCGCGTGATCCTCGGAGCAGCCGAGCACCTGGTGCCCGGCGGTGTCGCCCAGCTCCTGGGGAACTGGGAGTACCGGGAGGGCGCAGACGCCTTCGACCGGATCGCGGACTGGCTCGCCGACGCCCGCAGCCCGCTGGAGCAGGCGCTCGAGGCGGGGCCCGAGGGGCTCGACGCCTGGATGGGCGGGACCGCCTCTCCGCTGGACGTCTGGGTCGTGGAGCGCGAGCGTCAGGATCCGGCGGTCTACGCCGAGACCTGGATCCGGGACGGCGGCACGACTCGCGGCCCCGCGTTCGACGCGCTGGTCGACGCCTGGCTGACCGACTTCGAGCGGCGCGGGGTGACCGGCGTCGGCTTCGGCTACGTCACCCTCCGCCTGCCCGAGCAGCCCCGCCCGCCGATCCGCCGCCTCGAGCGGATCACCACGCCGGTCGCGACCGCGGGCCTGGGCGGCCACCTCGCCGCCTGCCTCGACGCGGCCGAGGCCCTCGCGTCGATCGACGATCGCGCTCTGGCGGGTCTCGCCCTGGTCGTCGCCGGAGACGTCACGGAGGAGCGGCACTACTGGCCGGGCAACGACGATCCGACGGTGCTGCGGCTGCGCCAGGGCGGCGGCTTCGCCCGGGTCGAGGAGGTCGACACGGCGCTCGCCGCCGTGGTCGGCGCCTGCGACGGCGAGCTCACGGTGGCGGCGATCGCGGCGGCGGTCGCCTCGCTCCTCCAGGTCGAGGAGGAGGCGGTGTCCGACTCGGTGCTGCCGCGGGTGCGCGAGCTGGTGGCGACGGGGCTGCTGCGGCTGCCCCAGGGGGAACGCGGCTAGAAGAGGGTGGCGGAGTCCTCGACGGGGGGCGCAGCGGCCGCGGCAGGCGCGGCGGCGGCCGTCGGCCATCCGGGTCCGGCGTCGACGGGCTGCCGGCGCTGGTAGGCGGTCGCGGCGCTCCGGGCGCGGACGTCGGCGGCTTCGTTCATCCGGTGGTTGGCGTGCCCCTTCACCCACTCGAAGGTGACCGCCCGGCCCTGCAGCTCCTCGTCGAGCGCCTTGATGATCTCGACGTTCATCACCGGCTTGCCGTCGGCCTTGCGCCAGCCCTTCCGCTTCCAGCCCGGCAGCCACTCGGTGCAGGCCTTGATGGCGTACTGGCTGTCGCAGAGGATGTGCAGCGGCTCCTCCTCCTGCGCGGTCGCGCGCAGCAGCTCGAGCACCGCGGTGAGCTCGCCGATGTTGTTCGTGCCGTGCGACCAGCCGCCCGCGGCCCAGCGCTCGTCGTCGACGTACCAGGCCCAGCCGGCGGGGCCGGGGTTGCCCAGTGCGGACCCGTCTGCGGCGGCGATGATGCTCACGTGCGTCTCTCCTCGTGCTCTCGGTGCTCGCGCCGGTGCGGCGCCCTCCGAGGGTAGTCGGCGGGCGGGGCGGTCCGCGGCGCGCGGCGCGGAGTCAGGCGGAGGAGGAGCGGCGCGCGATCGTCACGCGCGTCGAGTACGGCATCGCGACGGTCCCGCTCCCGCCCGACTCCTCGTCCACCACGGCGTCGACCGCCGCGAGGACCGCGGCGCGCTCCTCGTCGGGCATCGCGATGACGGAGCTGCGGGACGCGAACATGTCCCGCACCCCGGCTCGGTCCAGCTCGAAGGACCACTCGAAGGCCGCGAACGCCACCCGCTCGAGAGCGGAGCCGAGCGGCGGCCGGAGCGTCTCGAAGCGCTCGGCGGTGGAGGCCCCGGCGACCTCGCCGAGCCGGCGCACCCAGGGGACCGACTCGTCGCGGATGTTCCACACCAGCGCGAGCACGCCCTCCGGCACCAGGACGCGGGCGACTTCGGCTCCCGCGCGCTCGGCGTCGACCCAGTGCCACGACTGCGCGGCGGTGACGAGCTCCGCGGAGGCGTCCGCGGCGGGGATCGCCTCGGCCGTCCCCTCCTCGGGGCGGACCCCCGGCAGATTCGAGGCGAGCCGCGCGAGCATCTCCGCGTCGGGCTCGACCGCGGTCACGTCGAGGCCGCGGGACGCGAGCGACGCGGTGAACTTGCCCGTTCCCGCGCCGAGGTCCACGGCGCGCAGCCGATCGGAGGCGTCGGCTCCCGCCGCGCGGGCCCGCTCCGGGATGAAGGCGCCCGCCACCCGCGCGGGGGCGTGCCCCACGATCCAGTCGACGGCGTCGTCGGGGTAGCCGGGCCGCCCGCGGTCGTAGGCGTCGACCGCGCTGCCGAAGGAGCGTCCGAGGCCGCTCATCGCTTCTCCGCCGCCCGCGCGAGCACGTCCACCGCGTAGCCGTAGCCGGCGATCCCCGCGCCGACGATCACGGCGATCGCGACGTCCGAGAGGTAGGAGTGCTGCCGGAACGGCTCGCGCCGGTGCACGTTGCTCACGTGGACCTCGACCATCGGCAGCTCGGTCGCGAGGACGGCGTCGCGGATCGCGATCGACGTGTGCGTGAACGCCCCGGCGTTGAGCACCACTCCCGAGACGGAGCCGCGAGCCGCGTGCAGCCGGTCGACGATCGCGCCCTCCGAGCTGCTCTGGAAGGTCTCGACCGTGAAGCCGTGCCGCTCGGCCGCCTCCGCCGCCAGCGCCTCGGCGTCGGCGAGGGTGTCCGAGCCGTAGAGCTCGGGCTCGCGGGTGCCGAGCAGGTTCAGGTTCGGGCCGTTGAGGACGAGGATCGGCAGCTTCACGCTCCGACCCTAGCGCCGGCCGTCCCCGCGAGCGGGAGCGGCGGTAGCGCCGCGCGCAGGAGGATCAGCTCGCGCGCATGGGCGTCCAGACGCCGGTCCTCCTCGGTCCGCGGCTCGAGAGGCGGGACCGGCTCGGCCGCCCCGTCGGAGCCCCGCACCACGAAGACGCTCCGGCACTGCGTGGTCAGCTCCAGCTCGCCGGTCCGCGGGTCCCCGGAGCGCACGTGCACCGCCAGGTGCATGCTCCGGGCGCTCGTGTGGATGAGGCGCGCCTCCACCTCGACGAGGTGCCCGATGCGCACCGGACGGTAGAAGTGGATCCCGCCGGAGTAGACGGCCACCGCGTCGCGGCCGGTCCAGCGCTGTGCGACCGCGTCGGCCGCCTCGTCGATCCAGCGCATCACGATCCCGCCGTGGGCGTTGCCGCCCCAGTTGACGTCGCCCGGCGCCGCGAGGAAGCGGAACACGATCCGCGGACCGGTGCCCTCCTCGGTGTACTCCTGGGCGCGCATCACGTCGTGCAGCCGTCGGCGGCCCTCGATGCGCGCGGCGGCGCCCTCGGCGAGGGACAGGTCCTCGATCGAGCGGGGCCGCCACTCCAGGACCGACCGCGGCCTCTTCTCGTCGTCGACGGCCACGAACACGAGGAGGCAGTGCGTGGCGTCCTCGTAGAGGCCGGTCCGCGGATCCGCCTGCGCGACCTGCACCAGCACGTGCATGCTCGTGCGCCCGGTGTGGATGACGCGGGCGGTCGCCTCGATCAGGTTGCCGACCGAGATGGGCCGGGTGAAGTGGACGTTGCCGACGTACGCCGTCACGCAGTAGCCGCCGCTCCAGCCCACGGCGCAGGCGTAGCCGGCCTTGTCGATCCACTCGAGGACGCGGCCGGCCTGGGCGCTGCGGCCGTCGGCGGTGGCGTCCTGCGGGGCGGCGAGGAAGCGGAGCGTGATGCGGTCGGTCATGGTGCCCGTCGACGTGGGAGCGGAAGGGGGGAGTGGACCCGCGGGGGTGCGAGGAAAGGGGGATGATCCGCCCGCGGGCCACAGGGGTGTCCGGCAGGAGCCGGCTCGGTCAGGGGGATCAGGCCGCCAGTGGCAGCTTCTCGGCGAGGAGCCGGAGCCGCAGGGCCTGGAGCTCGGCGGTCAGCTCGGGCGGCAGCCGGTCGCCGAACCGCGTGAAGAACTCCTCCGTGAGCGCGCACTCCTCCAGCCACGCCTCGACAGGGACGGAGAACAGCTCCTCCTTCTGGGCCGCGGAGAGCCGGAGCCCGTGCGTGTCGATCGCGACCGGCAGGTCGCCGAGGGGGCTCCGCCGCGCCTCCGCCAGCCCCTCCAGGCGGCGGACGAGCCACTGCAGCACCCGTGCGTTCTCGCCGAAGCCCGGCCAGAGGAACTCGCCGTCCGTGTCCTTCCGGAACCAGTTGACCTGGAAGACCGCCGGCGCCGCATCGCCGAGCTCAGCGCCGATCGCGAGCCAGTGCGCGAAGTAGTCGGCCATGTTGTAGCCGCAGAAGGGGAGCATCGCGAACGGATCGCGGCGCAGCTCCCCGACCGTGCCCTCCGCGGCCGCGGTCTTCTCGGAGGCGACGGTCGCACCCAGGAAGACGCCGTGCTGCCACGAGGTGGCCTGCGTGACCAGCGGGACGTTGCTCGCCCGTCGGCCACCGAAGACGATCGCGTCCAGCGGCACGCCCTCGTGGGCGTCCCAGTCGGCGGAGAGCGACGGGCACTGCGCGGCCGGCGCGGTGAAGCGGGAGTTGGGGTGCGCGGCGGGCGTGCCGGACGCCGGCGTCCACGGCTGCCCGCGCCAGTCGGTCAGCCGCTCCGGGACCTCGTCGGTCAGGCCCTCCCACCACACGTCGCCGTCCTCGCGGAGCGCGACGTTGGTGAAGATCGTGTTGCCCCAGAGCGTCTGCACGGCGTTCGGGTTCGAGCTCTCCCCGGTGCCGGGAGCGACGCCGAAGAAGCCCGTCTCGGGGTTCATCGCCCAGAGGCGTCCGTCCTCCCCGCGGCGCATCCAGGTGATGTCGTCGCCCAGCGTCTCGACCCGCCAGCCGGGGATCGCGGGCTGCATCATCGCGAGGTTGGTCTTGCCGCACGCGCTCGGGAAGGCGGCGGCGACGTGGTAGCGCCGTCCCTCAGGCGAGACGATGCGGATCAGCAGCATGTGCTCGGCGAGCCAGCCCTCCTCGCGCCCCATCGCCGAGGCGATCCGCAGGGCGAAGCACTTCTTCGCCAGCAGGGCGTTGCCGCCGTAGCCGGAGCCGTACGAGACGATCTCGCGCGTCTCCGGGAACTGGGTGATGTACTTCACGGGGCTGCACGGCCAGGCGACGTCCTCGCGGGTGACGCCGTCCGCGTCGCGGAGGGGCAGCCCCACGGTGTGCACGCCGCGGACGAACGGGGTCTCCTCGGTGAAGGCGGCGAGCGGCTCGGAGCCCACGCGCGCCATGATCCGCAGGTTCAGCACCGCGTAGGCCGAGTCGGTGACCTGGACGCCCAGCTGCGAGAGCGGACCACCGACGGGCCCCATCGAGAACGGGACGACGTACATCGTCCGTCCGCGCATCGCTCCGTCGAGGAGGGGAGCGAGCTCGGCCCTCATCGCGGCGGGCTCGCGCCAGTTGTTGGTCGGTCCCGCGTCGGCCTCGTCGGTCGTGCAGATGAAGGTGCGGTCCTCGACCCGGGCGACGTCGTCCGGGTCGGTGCGGGCCAGGAACGAGCCGGGCCGCCACTCCGGATTGAGCGGGAGGAGCGTGCCGGAGGCGACGAGCCGCTCGGTCAGGCGGTACCACTCCGCGGGGGAGCCGTCGCTCCACTCGATCGCGTCGGGCTTGAGGATCGCGGCGGTCTCGCGCACCCAGCGGCGGAGGGCGAGGGGCGCCGGCGGCACGACGGGCGCGGGGACGGACGTCGGCGCGGTCATGGTGCTCGGCTCGAGTCGGACGGTGTTGCTGTAGATGCTCATGCTGGCTCCGCTTTCGGTGGTCGTCGTCGACGGGGGTGGGGAGTCGCCGGCCGCAGCCGGGAAGAGGCCGGCCGGGCCGGGAGGGGCGCTCAGTGGCGCCTGAAGCCAGGATGGAGGAGGATCGGGAGGTATTCCCGGCGCTCAGGCGGTCAAGAAACCACCTTTTTGCGCTTCCGTCACAACCGATCGCTGGAGCTCGCCGTGACCGATCCCTCGACGCCCGCCCCGGGCTCCGACGCCGTGCTGCTCGGGCAGCGCCTGCGCCACTTCCGCACCCGGCGCGGACTGACCCTCGGGCAGCTCGCCGAGCGCGTCGACGTGTCGGGGAGCCAGCTCTCGCTGATCGAGACGGGGCGCCGCGAGCCGCGCCTCTCCCTCCTGCAGCGCCTCGCGGCCGCGCTCGGCGTCGAGCTGGCGGCGCTGCTCTCGGACGAGCCGCCGAGCGAGCGGGCCGCGCTCGAGATCGAGCTGGCGCGCGTGCAGAAGGGGTCGCTGTACCGCTCGCTCGGCCTGCCCGAGTTCAAGGTCAACAAGGGGCTGAGCACGCCCGTGCTGGAGGCGTTCCTCGGCGTCTACCGCGAGCTCGCCCGTCGCCGGAGCGAGGCGAGTGCCACACCGGAGGAGGCGCGCCGGGCCAACACCGCCCAGCGGCTCCAGCTGCGCGAGCGCAGCTCCTACCTGCCCGAGATCGAGGAGGTGGCGGGCGAGATGCTCCGGACCGTCGGGCACCGCGGAGGAGCACTGACCCACAGCTCCGTCTCGAAGATGGCCCGGCACCTCGGCTTCGAGATCATCCACGTCGGCGACCTGCCGCACTCCGCCCGCTCGGTGATCGACCTCGCGAACGGCAGGATCTACCTCCCGCCCGCCTCGATCCCCGGGGGGCACGGCCTGCGGGCGCTGGCGCTGCAGGCGATGGCGCACCGCCTCCTCGGGCACGAGCGGCCGGTGACCTACGCCGACTTCCTCCGCCAGCGCCTCGAGATCAACTACTTCGCCGCCGCGTGCCTGATGCCGCTGGAGCCGGCGGTCGCGTTCCTCCAGGAGGCGAAGCGCGAGCGGGACATCTCGGTGGAGGACTTCCGCGACGGCTTCGGCGTCACCCACGAGGCCGCCGCCCTGCGCTTCACGAACCTGCTCACCTCGCACCTCGACATCCGGATGCACTTCCTGCGGGTGCTGGGAGACGGCTCGATCCAGAAGGCCTACGAGAACGACGGGCTGCCGCTGCCGACCGACGTCACCGGGGCCGTCGAGGGCCAGGTCGTCTGCCGCTACTGGTCGGCGCGCTCCGCGTTCACCCGGACCAACCGGACGACGGAGTACTACCAGTACGTCGACACTCCGGCGGGCACCTTCTGGTCGGCGTCGCAGACCGGCACGACCGCCACCGAGGAGTTCTCGATCACCGTGGGCGTCCCGTTCGCCGAGGCCCGCTTCTTCCGAGGCCGCGACACCGACCGCCGCGAGCTCTCCCGCTGCCCCGACGAGTCCTGCTGCCGACGCGCCCCGTCGGAGCTCGCCGCGCGCTGGGACGGCAACGCCTGGCCGAGCGCGCGCCTGCACGCGCACGTGCTCGCGCCGCTGCCGTCGGGGACCTTCCCCGGCATCGACGACGCCGAGGTCTACGAGTTCCTCGACGCGCACGCTCGCGAGTCCTGACCGCTCCCGCGAGACGCCGCTCCGGTGCGCCTGGGTCGGCGTGCCGCGTACCCGAGCGCGTCCCGCGGAAGGGCGGGAGTCGTCAGTCCGAGATGAGGGCGCGGGCCGTTCCCTCGTCGAGGATGAGGTCGGTGATGAGGCCGGCCGCCAGGGCGCCGCGCAGGCCCGGCAGCTTCGAGGCGCCCGACACGACGCAGATCCGGCGCGACGCGCGGCGCACCGTGGAGAGGTCCGGACCGCTTGCACGTTCGTTCATGGGGATGTCGTCCCAGCTGCCGTCGGACCGGTAGAACACCGTCGCGACGTCGCCGACGACCCCGGAGCCGCTGAGCGAGGTGAAGTCGCTCGGCTCCAGGTAGCCGCCGATGTAGACCTTCGAGGGGACCGCCGCGAACGGCGACCCGAGCCCGAACAGCGCCACGTCCATCCGCTGCTGCAGCTCCAGGACCCGTCGGGTGGAGCGCTCGCGCCACACCGCCTGCTTGGTGGTCGGGTCGTCGAAGAACGCCGGCACCGGGAACTGCTGGACCTTCGCCGCGTAGGCGTCACCGAAGCGGCGGAGGATCTCGCTCGAGTAGTTGATGCCCGTGGTCTCGGTGTTGCCGGCGCCGTTCAGCTGCACGATCTGCGTGTTGTGCGTCTCCTTGGCGATCAGGTGGCGGCTGATCGCGCTCATCGTGGAGCCCCAGGCGATGCCGACGATCATGTTCGAGTCGATGAACTGCCCGAGGATCCTCGCTGCGGACAGGGCGACCCGCTCGAGCCGGTCGATCTCGCTGGTGTGGTCCGGCACCGGCACGATGTGCGCCGTGATGTCGAAGTGGGACCGCACCTCGGCCGAGAGGGCGCTCGCCCGGTCGAGGGGGGAGCGGATCTGGATGTCGACCAGGCCGGTCGCGCGGGCGTGCGAGAGCAGGCGCGAGACGGAGGAGCGCGACGTGTGCAGCTCGTGCGCGATCGCGTCCATCGTCAGATCCTGCATGTAGTACAGCTGGGCCGCACGCAGCGCGTCCCGCGTCTTGTCGGGATGGGTCGCGTGGGTCGTCTCGTCGAGTTCGACGACCGGTCTCACCGGGGTCATAGCGCTCCCTGCACGGATTTCCACCCGTCTTGACCGGATGTGTTGTCGGGTCAAGGATGGCTGTATTCCTCCGCGAAATCAATCGGTCATCTCCCCGGTGCACGCTGGTGCGGAGGCCTCGACGACACCCCTACGACACGAAGGCGAGTACGAAGTGGCACAGTCCGACGGAACTCCCGGAAACTCCGCTCTGCGCGAGAGCGTCGCTGCTCTCCGCGACAACCCCCGCGCCACGGTCCTGGTCATCGGCGGTGGCATCAACGGCATCGGGACCTTCCGCGAGCTCGCGCTCAACGGCGTCGACGTCGCCCTCGTCGAGCGCGGCGACTACGTCTCCGGTGCCTCGAGCGCCTCGAGCCACATGATCCACGGCGGCATCCGCTACCTCGAGAACGGCGAGTTCCGACTCGTCAACGAGGGCGTGCACGAGCGCAACGGCCTGCTGAAGATCGCTCCCCATTACGTGAAGCCGCTGCAGACGACGATCCCGATCTACTCGACGTTCTCGGGCATCCTCGCGGCTCCGCTGCGCTTCCTGACCCACAAGTCGGGCAAGCCGCAGGAGCGCGGTGCGCTGCTGATCAAGGTCGGCCTCACGATGTACGACTTCTTCTCCCGCGACGGCGGCACGGTCCCGCGCCACCAGTTCCACGGGCGCAAGCGCTCGCTGAACGAGCTCCCCAAGCTCGACCCGAAGATCAAGTACACCGCCACCTACTTCGACGCCTCCGTGCACGAGCCCGAGCGCCTCGCGCTCGACGTGCTCCACGACGCGCTGATCGGCGGCAGGAAGGCCCGCGCGGCCAACTACGTCGAGGCCGTCGGCGCCGACGAGAAGGGCGTCGTCCTCCGCGACCGCGAGTCCGGCGAGGAGTTCACCTTCGCGGCGGACGTCGTCGTCAACGTCTCCGGACCGTGGACCGACTTCACCAACACGGCCCTCGGCACGTCCACGAAATTCATGGGCGGCACCAAGGGCTCGCACATCGTGCTCGACAACCCCGAGCTGGTCGAGGCCTGCGAGGGTCGCGAGATGTTCTTCGAGCACAGCGACGGACGCATCGTCCTCATCTACCCGCTCAAGGGCCGCGTGATGGTCGGCACGACCGACATCGACGCCGACCCCACGAAGCCGGCGGTGTGCACGGAGGAGGAGATCGACTACTTCTTCGAGCTCGTCAACCACGTCTTCCCGGCCATCCGCGTGGACCGTTCGCAGATCGTCTTCAAGTTCTCCGGCATCCGCCCGCTGCCCCGCCACGACGACGAGGCCCCGGGCTTCGTCTCCCGCGACTACCGCATCGAGCCCTCGACGCTCCCCGGCAACGGCTCGCCCGTGCTCAGCCTGGTCGGCGGCAAGTGGACGACGTTCCGCGCCCTGTCGGAGCACCTCTCGAACGAGGTCTTCAAGCGGATCGGCGTGACCCGTCGCGTCTCCACCGTGAAGACCCCCATCGGAGGCGGCAAGGGCTTCCCGCGCACCGACGCGTCCCGCGCGCAGTGGATCAGCCAGCACCGCTCCGGGCTCTCCTCGGCCCGCACGGGCCAGCTGCTCGAGCGCTACGGCACCCGCGCGCAGGAGGTCATCGAGGCCCTGGCCGACGGACACGACGAGGCGCTCGACTTCGACAAGGACTTCACCACCGGTGAGATCCGCTACCTCGCCCAGCGCGAGAGCGTGGTGCACCTCATCGACCTGGTGATGCGCCGCACCAACCACGCCTTCACGGGCGGCCTGAGCCGCGAGCTCCTCGAGGAGCTCGCCGAGCACACGGGCGCCGTGCTGGGCTGGGACGACGCCGCCCGCGCGTCGGAGGTCGACGCGACCATCGCGCACCTCAAGGAGTACAACGGCGTCGACGTCGGGGGCACCTCGGTGCAGACCCCGACGGCCGTGCCCGCCTCCTGATCGGCGATCAGGCGCGGATCGACGGAAGCCCCGGACCGAGGACCACCTCGACCGGGGCTTCCGTCGTGACAACGCACAAACGTGCACGCGCCGTTCCTTGTCGCTAGGACAGGGCGCCGATAACTTCACACCGTCGGGCATCGAAGCCCGCCGCGGACGCCTGTGCGCGTCCGTCTTACGAAAAGGAAAAGGTCAACGTGGACAATCTCGGAGTGGTCTTCCTCGCCGAAGTCGTGGGAACGGCCATGCTCGTGCTCCTCGGCTGCGGTGTCGTCGCCAACGTCGCGCTCGTGAAGAGCAAGGGTCTCAACGGCGGAACCCTCATGGTCAACATCGGCTGGGGCTTCGCGGTCTTCGCCGGTGTGATCGTCTCGTACAACTCGGGGGCGCACCTCAACCCCGCGGTCACCCTGGGCCTCGTCGCGAGCGGAGCGACCGAGTTCGGATCCGGCGTGCCCGTCAACATCGTCTCGATCCTCGTCTACATCCTCGCCCAGATGATCGGTGCGATCCTCGGTGCCGTCTTCTGCTGGCTCGCCTACAAGCAGCACTTCGACGAGGAGCCCGACGCGGCGAACAAGCTCGGCGTCTTCTCGACCGGCCCGGCGATCCGCTCGTACGGCTGGAACTTCGTCACCGAGGTCATCGGCACCTTCGTCCTCGTCTTCGTCGTCATCGGCTTCGGCGGCGGACGTCAGGGCGACGGCGGTCTGGCCGCGCTCGGCGCGCTGCCCGTCGCCATCCTGGTGATCGCGATCGGCGCCTCCCTCGGCGGCCCGACCGGCTACGCCATCAACCCCGCCCGCGACCTCGGCCCCCGCATCGCGCACGCTCTCCTGCCGATCAAGGGCAAGGGCTCGAGCGACTGGAGCTACGCCTGGGTGCCCGTCGCCGGCCCGATCGTCGGTGGAGTGCTCGCGGGCCTCGCCTCGCTCGTGCTGCTCCCGGTCCTCTAGACCGCCGCGCTTCCTTTCACCCCCGTTACGAAGGAGTAATCATTCATGGCTGACTACGTCATCGCTATCGACCAGGGGACCACGTCGTCCCGCGCGATCATCTTCGACAAGAAGGGATCGATCGTCTCCACCGGCCAGAAGGAGCACGAGCAGATCTTCCCGCGCGCCGGCTGGGTCGAGCACGACCCGATCGAGATCTGGAACAACGTCCGCGAGGTGATCGGCCAGGCTCTCTCCCGCGCCGACCTGACCCGCCACGACATCGCCTCCGTCGGCATCACCAACCAGCGCGAGACCGCTGTCGTCTGGGACAGGACGACCGGCAAGCCCGTCTACAACGCCATCGTCTGGCAGGACACCCGCACCCAGTCGATCGTCGACCGCCTCGCCGGCGACGAGGGCGCGGACCGCTTCAAGTCGATCGTGGGCCTCCCGCTCGCGACCTACTTCTCCGGCACCAAGATCGTCTGGATCCTCGAGAACGTCGAGGGTGCTCGCGAGAAGGCCGAGGCGGGCGACCTGATCTTCGGCACGACGGACACCTGGGTCCTCTGGAACCTGACCGGCGGCATCGACGGCGGCGTCCACAAGACCGACGTCACCAACGCCTCCCGCACCCTGTTCCTCGACCTCGAGACCCTCGAGTGGCGCGACGACATCCTCGAGGCCTTCGGGGTCCCGAAGTCGATGCTCCCCGAGGTCTGCTCCTCCTCCGAGGTCTACGGCCACGTCGAGTCCTCGTCGCTGCTGCGCGAGGTCCCGATCGCCGGCATCCTCGGCGACCAGCAGGCCGCGACCTTCGGCCAGGCGGCGTTCGACCCGGGCGAGGCGAAGAACACCTACGGCACCGGCAACTTCCTGATCTTCAACACGGGCACCGAGATCGTCCACTCGAAGAACGGTCTGCTCACCACCATCGGCTACAAGCTCGGCGACGGCGAGGTGCACTACGCGCTCGAGGGCTCGATCGCGGTCTCCGGCTCGCTGATCCAGTGGCTGCGCGACAACCTGGGCCTCATCGGCTCGGCCCCCGAGGTCGAGGCGCTGGCCGCCACGGTCGAGGACAACGGAGGCGCGTACTTCGTCCCCGCCTTCTCTGGTCTGTTCGCCCCCTACTGGCGCTCCGACGCCCGCGGAGCCCTCGTCGGCCTCACCCGCTACGTCAACAAGGGCCACATCGCCCGCGCCGCGCTCGAGGCGACCGCCTTCCAGACCCGCGAGGTCCTGGACGCGGTCAACGCCGACTCCGGCGTCCCCCTGCAGGAGCTCAAGGTCGACGGCGGCATGATCGCCAACAACCTGCTCATGCAGTTCCAGGCCGACATCCTCGGCGTCCCGGTCGTCCGACCGGTCGTCGCGGAGACCACTGCGCTCGGAGCGGCCTACGCAGCCGGACTCGCGGTCGGCTTCTGGGAGAACCTCGACGACCTGCGCCAGAACTGGCAGGAGGACTCGCGCTGGACCCCGCAGATGGACCAGGACGAGGCCGCCCGCCAGTACCGCCTCTGGAAGAAGGCCGTCACCAAGACCTTCGACTGGATCGACGAGGACGTGCAGTAGTTCCTTCCGCGGCAGTCCCTGCCTGCCGCGGCGCGGTCGGCTCATCGAGGTGGTCGCGTCTCGGGGAGCGGGTTCCGTCCGGCTAGGGGACGACGCTGACACGCGTCCTCCCCGTTCGCCTTGCGCAACGAGCGGATGGCGTGAGTCCGTTCACGTGAAGCGCCCTGTCCGACCCTCGGGTCGGGTGGGGCGCTTCGTCGTTCCGACGACGGCGCAACGGCTATCGCAACGGGGTGGTTCGGGGACACCCATGCTGGTCGAGTGGTCGCCGCAGACGGCTCATCGAGACCCGGCAATTCGGACGTGCATGCTGGTCGCTTAGTCGCTGCAGGCGGCTTATCGAGACCAGACCCGGGCGGGGCCTCAGTCCGCCGACAGCCCGAGCTGCGCGTCCAGCTCGTCCAGGGAGCCGATCCGGCGCACGCCCAGCTCGACCGCCTCGGGCGGCAGCACGCGGCCGTGCTCGGGACCGCCGACGCGGTCGAGCCAGACGCCGCGCAGGCCCGCAGCGGCCGCTCCGACGGCGTCGGTGCCGAGCCGGTCGCCGACGTAGAGGGCCTCCTCCGGAGAGACCCCGAACCGCTCGCAGGCGATCGCGAAGATCCGCGCGTCCGGCTTGGTGACGCCGACGTCGCCGGAGGCGACCACGTGCTCGAAGCGACCGGAGAGGCCCGTGCCCTCGATCTTCCCCCGCTGGAAGTCGAGCACGCCGTTGGTGATGACGCCGAGGCGGACCCCGGCGGCGTCGAGCCGGTCGAGGACGGGCAGCGCGTCGTCGTGGAGGGTCCAGGCGGCGACGTAGTGCTCGAGGTACCCGCGGAACCAGGAGCTCGCCTCCTCGGGAGTCAGCCCGACTCCGGCCTCCGCGGCGAAGTCCGTGGCGCGCGCCCGGCGCTGGCCCTCGTAGTCGAGCTCGCCCGCGAGGTAGCGGTGGTAGTGCTCCTCCTCGAGCAGGTGCCAGCGGCGCTGCACGTCGGCCGGCTCGCCGGCGTAGGCGGCGCCGAGCGAGGCGGCGTACGCGACGATCCCCTCCCGCACAGCGCGGGCATGGGCGAAGAGGGTGTCGTCGAGGTCGAAGAGCGCGAGCCGCAGCACGGCCGCCTCAGCGGACGCGGCGGAGGAGGCCGACGGAGTCGTAGACGGCGGTGAGCGTGCGCTCCGCGGTCTCGGACGCGCGGTCGGCGGCGAGGGAGAGGACCCGGTCGAGCTCGGCCGGGTCGGCGAGCAGCTCCGCGGTCCGCGCGCGGATCGGGTCGAAGGTGGCGGCGACCACCTCGACGAGGCCCTTCTTGAGGTCCCCGTAGCCGCGGCCCGCGTACTCCTGCTCCAGCGACTCGACGGAGCGGTCGGCGAGGACCGAGTAGATCGTCAGCAGGTTCGAGACGCCGGGCTTCGCCGCCCGGTCGAAGCGCACCTCCGACTCGGTGTCCGTCACGGCGCGCATGATCTTCTTCGCGGTCGCCTTCGGCTCGTCGAGCACGCTGAGCAGGCCCGCATCCGACTCCGCCGACTTCGACATCTTGGCGCCCGGGTTCTGCAGGTCGAAGATCTTCGCGGTCTCGCGCACGATGTGGGGCTCCGGCACGGCGAAGGTCTCGCCGAAGCGCGAGTTGAAGCGCGCGGCGAGATCGCGGGTGAGCTCCAGGTGCTGGCGCTGGTCCTCGCCGACCGGCACCGCGTCCGTCTGGTAGAGCAGGATGTCGGCCGCCATCAGGATCGGGTAGGTGAACAGGCCCACCGAGGCGGCCTCAGCGCCCTGCTTCGCCGACTTGTCCTTGAACTGCGTCATCCGGCTGGCCTCGCCGAAGCCGGTCAGGGTGTTGAGGACCCAGGCGAGCTCGGCGTGAGCGGGCACGTGGGACTGGATGAAGAGGGTCGAGCGCGCGGGGTCGATGCCCGCGGCGATGTACTGCGCGGCGGTCGCGCGGGTGCGCTCGCGGAGCTGCTGCGGGTCCTGCGGGACCGTGATCGCGTGCAGGTCGACGACGCAGAAGTAGGCGTCGAAGTCCTCCTGCATCGCGACCCACTGGGTCAGCGCGCCGATGTAGTTGCCGAGGTGCAGCGACCCGGAGGAGGGCTGCATGCCGGAGAAGATGACGGGCTTGGCGCCCGGGGTGCTGGGAGTCATGGGTGGCCTCGAGGGGTCGGTTCGCGGGGGAGAGGGTCAGAGCTCGTAGTCGACGACCACGGGGGAGTGGTCGGACCAGCGGGTGTCGTAGGAGGCGGCGCGGTCGACCTCGTAGCTGCGGGCGAGGTCGGCGAGCGCGGGCGTGGCGAGCTGGTAGTCGAGGCGCCAGCCGGTGTCGGTGTCGAAGGCCTGGCCGCGCTGCGACCACCACGTGTACGGTCCGGGCACCTCGCCCGCGAACCGGCGGCCGAGGTCGACCCAGCCCAGTCCGGCACCGGCGTTGTAGTCCGGGTCGCCCTCGGCGCCGACGAAGCGGTCGACGTAGGCGCGCTCCTCCGGGAGGAAGCCTGCCTTCTTGACGTTGCCCTTCCAGTTCTTGATGTCGAGCGTGCGGTGGCCGACGTTGAGGTCGCCCATCACCACGGCGAGCTCGCTGTGCGCCCGGATCTCGGGCAGGCGCGCTTCCATCGCGTCGAGGAAGCGGTACTTCTCGACCTGCTTGGGGGTGCCGACCTCGCCGGAGTGGACGTAGGTGGAGACGACGGTGAGCGAGCGGCCGCCGACCTCGTAGTCGGCCTCGAGCCAGCGTCCGGCCGAGTCGAAGTCGTCGGCGCCGAAGGTCACGCGGTGGATCGTGGCGCGCCTGCGCGAGGCGAGAGCGACTCCGGCGCGCCCCTTGGCGGTCGCCTCGTCGTGCAGCACGTCCCACTCGTCCCCGAGGAGCCCCGTGAGGTCGTCCGTGGAGGCGCGGACCTCCTGCAGGGCCAGGACGTCGACGTCGCGAGCGGCGAGCCAGTCGCCCATCCCCTTGCGGTAGGCGGCGCGGACGCCGTTCACGTTGACGGAGGCGATGCGGAGGGTGCTGCGAGTCACCGGAGCAGTCTATTCGGAGCCGCGGAGCGGGCCGCCCGGCCGCGCTCGCACCCCGGAACGCGGAAGCCGGCGGCCGCCTCGCGCGACTCCCTCGGAGAGGGGGAGGAGCGCGGAGGCGACCGCCGGCGGGACCGCTCAGGACGGTCGGTCGGAGGGGATCAGGCGGGGACGGCTTGCGCGGTGGCGGGCTCGGGCACCTCGGCGACCACTGGGGCGCGCTTGATGCTCTTCGCGATGATCACGCAGACGGCCGTGACGACCATGCCCACCAGGATGGCGACCAGGTAGAGGATCGGCTGCCCGACGAGCCCGGTGACCCAGACGCCGCCGTGCGGGGCGCGGAGGGTGGAGCCGAAGAGCGCGACGAGCGCACCCGTGACGGCCGAGCCGACCATGGCGGACGGGATCACGCGCAGCGGGTCGACCGCGGCGAACGGGATGGCCCCCTCCGAGATGAAGGACGCGCCCAGCAGGTAGGCGGCCTTGCCGTTCTGGCGCTCGGCGTCGGTGAACAGGCGCTTGCGGAGCGTCGTGGCCAGGGCCAGACCCAGCGGCGGGGTCATGCCGGCGGCCATGACGATCGCCATCACCTTGAACTGCACGGAGTTCGGGTCGCCGTCGGCGGGGACGGAGGCGAGGCCGGTGGTCGCGAAGGCGTAGGCCACCTTGTTGACCGGACCGCCCATGTCGAACGCCATCATGAGGCCGAGGATGATCCCCAGGATGATCAGGTTGCCGCCCGAGAGGCCCGAGAGCCAGGACGACAGGCCCTCGCTCAGTGCGCGGAGCGGCGCTCCGAGCACCACGAACATCAGGAAGCCGGTGATGAAGGTGGCGATCAGGGGGATGATCACGACGGGCATCAGCGACTTGAACGCCGCGGGGAGCTTGATCCGCGAGATGTAGAGGGCCGCGTAGCCGGCGATGAAGCCGGAGGCGAGGCCGCCCAGGAAGCCCGCGCCGACGGTGACCGCGACCGCGCCGCCGAGGAAGCCCGGCGCGATGCCGGGACGGTCGGCGATGCCGAAGGCGATGAAGCCCGAGAGCACCGGCACCAGGAACGCGAAGGTCGCGCTTCCGATCAGGAACATCACTCCGGCCCAGTCGGTGATGTTCGCGACGTTGAAGCCGTCGTCGATGATCTGCTGGGCCGTGAAGTCGACGATCCGGTAGCCGCCGAACAGGAACGACAGCGCGATCAGCAGACCGCCCGCCGCGACGAACGGGATCATGTAGGAGACGCCGGTCATCAGGTTCTGGCGGATGCGCGTGCCGACGCCGACCTTCTTCGGCGCGGCGGGGGCCGCGGCCGGAGTCGAGCGGGCGGGGGCGGACGCGGCGGAGCCGGAGCCGCGGAGGGCCAGAGCGCGGTCGAGGACCTCGTCCGGCTTGGACAGTGCCTCGGCGACGCCCACCTGGAGGATCGGCTTGCCGGCGAAGCGGTCCTTGCCGCGGACCTCGAGGTCGGCGGCGAGGATGACGACGTCCGCGGCGGCGATGTCGGCCGCGGTCATCTCGTCCGAGCCGGCCGCGCCCTGGGTCTCGACGTGGATCGGGTAGCCGCGCTTCTTCGCGGCCTGCTCGAGCGCCTCCGCCGCCATGTACGTGTGGGCGATGCCCGCGATGCAGCTGGTCACGGCGACGAAGCGCGGGCCGGAGGCGGGGCTCGCGGCGGGCGCGTCCTGCACCTTCGCCACGGCGCGGTCGATGACGTCGGCCGCCTTCGCGAGCGCCTCCGACGTGCCCACCTCGAGGGTGGGCTTCCCGGCGAAGCGCTCCTTGCCGCGGACCTCGAGGTCGGCGGCGAGGATCACGACGTCGGCGTCGGCGATGGTCCGGTCCGACATGGGATCGGAGCCCGCGGCGCCCTGGGTCTCGACCTGGATCTCGTACCCCTTCTTCTTCGCGGCCTGCTCGAGGGCCTCGGCCGCCATGTAGGTGTGCGCGATGCCGGCGATGCAGCTCGTGACGGCGACGATCCTCATGAGACGACGACCTCTCGGGCGATGATGTCCGCGACCTCCTGGCCGCTGGCGGCGGCGCGGAGGGAACCGGTGAAGGACTCGTGGATCAGCTTGCGGGCGAGCTGGGCGAGGATCTTGAGGTGCGCCTGGTCGGCGCCGTCCGGAGCCGCGATCAGGAAGATCAGGTCGGCCGGGCCGTCGGGGGCGCCGAAGTCGACGCCCTGCTTCGCGATGCCGACCGCCACGCTGGGCGAGACGACGTGGGAGGAGCGGGCGTGGGGGATCCCGATGCCGCCGGGCATCCCGGTCGCCATCTGCGACTCGCGGTCGCGGACGTCGGCGAGGAAGCCGTCGAGGTCGGTGACGCGGCCGGCGTCGGCGAGCGTCTTCGCGAGCTGCGCGGTGGCCTCGTCCTTCGTGGCGGCGGTGAGGTCGACGATGACCGTCGACGCCTCGGTGAGAGCAGTCATGCGCTCAGTTCTCCAATCGGGAGGGTGGGGTCGGGGTTCTCGACGACGGAGACGTCGTCGAGGCGGAGGGAGTCGGGACCCGGGGCTTCGCTGCCCGGGAGCTGGACGGCGGCGGTACCCCACGCGACTGCTGTCGCGAGGCGCTCCGCCTCCGTGGCGTCGACGGCCGAGAGGTAGCCGGCGAGCGTGCTGTCGCCGGCGCCGACGGTGCTGAGGGGCACGACGGCGGGGGCGCCCGCCCACCACGACGCGTGCGCCGTGACGAGGAGGGCGCCGTGCTCTCCGAGGCTGACGAGCGCTCGCGCGTCGGGCAGCTGCAGGAGTTCACGGGCTCCGGCGACGACGTCTCCGACCGTCGTCAGGGAGCGGCCGAGGAGCTCCTCGAGCTCCTCGAGGTTGGGCTTCACCAGGGTGGCAGTGCCGGCCGCGATGATCGCGGTCAGGGGGGCTCCCGAGGTGTCGACGGCGAGGGGGACGCCGAAGTGCAGGGCGAGGCGGCCGAGGGCGGGGTAGAAGTCCGCTCCCAGTCCCGGGGGGACGCTGCCGCAGGCGACGAGCCAGCGGGGCGAGGCCGAGACGTGCTCGCCGATCAGCTCGGAGAGGGCGCGGGCCTCCTCCTCCGTGACGGCGGGGCCGGGCTCGTTGATCTTCGTGGTGCGGCCCGTCTTGTCGTCGACCACGGTGATGTTGGTGCGGATCGAGTGGGCGATCGCCGCACTGGCCGAGCGGACTCCGGCGGCCCGGAGCATCGTGGACAGGTCGAGGCCGGTGGAGGCGTCGGCCGGGTAGACCGCGGTCGCCTCGACGCCGTTGCGGGCGAGGGCACGGGCGACGTTGACGCCCTTGCCGGCCGGGTCGCGCCGCACGTCGTGCGCGCGGTTGACCTCGCCGACGGCGAAGCCGCTCGTGGAGAGGGTGACGTCGATGCTCGGGTTGGCGGTGACGGTGACGATCATGCGCGGACGACCTCCGGGCCGGCCGACTCGATGTCGTCGGCGAGCTCGTCGTCGACATCGGCGTCGGTGATGACGGTGTCGACCGCGGACAGCGGAGCGACGTGCCCGAAGTCCTGCCGGCCGAACTTCGAGTGGTCGGCGAGGACCACGACCCGGCGCGCGGAGGCGATGATCGCGGACTTGACGACGGCCTCGTCGAGATCGGGGGTGGTGAGCCCGCGCTCGAGGCTGAGGCCGTTCGTGCCGATGAAGGCGACGTCCACCGAGACCGTGGAGAGGGCCTGGGCGGCCCACGGCCCGACGGCGGCCTGCGTGACTCCGCGCAGGTGCCCGCCGATGAGGTGGAGGTCGATGTTGGGCCGGCCGACGAGCGCCATCGCGACGGGGAGGGAGTGGGTGACGACCGTCAGCCGGCGGTCCAGGGGGAGCAGCTCCGCCAGCCGCACCGTGGTGGTGCCGGCGTCGATGGCGATCGAGCCGCCGTCGGGCACCTCGGCGAGGGCCGCGGTGGCGATGCGGTCCTTCTCGCCGGCGAGGTGTCCCTCGCGGGCGGCGACCTCGGGCTCGATGCCCAGCCGCTCGACGGGGATGGCGCCGCCGTGCGCACGGCGCAGCAGGCCCCGCTTCTCGAGGCTGGTGAGATCGCGGCGGATCGTCTCCGGCGTCACGGCGAGGGAGAGGGCGAGGTCGCGGACCTCGACGCGCCCGTCGGTGCGGGCGCGGTCCAGGATCGCCTGGTGCCGCTCCGGTGCGTACATGTGGACTCCGTCGTCTCGCCGTGGGTGGTGCGCCGGATACGCGGTGTCGTTGCCGACCTCGGATCTGCGTTTACCTCTTTTTAGACCCGTTCGGGAGGGAAGTCAACAGAAACGGACAGACTCGGCAGGCGGAATCGGGCCCGGCGACGCCGGGAAGACCGAGAAGCGGACCGCCGGGTCAGGCGGCGAGCTGCTCGAGCTCCTCCTCGAGCTGCGCGAGCTGGCGCTCCAGGCGCCGTCGTTTCAGGAGGGACGCCTCCGGCAGCGCGGCGCGAAGCCGCTCGCGCTCGGCCTCGGCGAGGGTGCGGCGGGCGGTGCGCAGCTGCTCCTCCCGCTCCTTCTCGCGCTCCTCCGGCGTGAGCTTGCGCGCCGAGATCCCGGCGTCGCTCATCCCGACGGAGATCCACGACGCGGCGATCAGGATCACCTGGCAGACGAGGTTGAACCAGATCAGCAGACCGATGAGGACCGCGAACGAGGCGAGCAGCGGATTGCGGGAGGCACCGCCCAGCAGCTGCGTCCCGAGGACCTTGAGCGCGCCGAGAGCGATCCCGCCGAGCAGAGAGCCCGCCCAGAGGTTCTTCCAGGGGATCGAGATGCCCGAGAGGATGCGGAAGGAGCCGGCGAGCGTGCCCGTGTCCAGGGCGAGCATGATCAGCAGGCCGACCGCGCTGCCGGCGAGACGGGCCGGCATCGACTCGCTGCCGATCCCGAGGAAGCCGAACGCCACGTCCACCAGCGAGGTCGAGAACACCGAGAGACCGGCCGAGACCAGCAGCACCGCCCCGAAGACCAGGGCGAGCCCCGCGTCCTTGAGCTTGAGCAGGACGAAGAGGGTCGTGGGTCCGGGGAGCGAGAAGAGCAGCCGGACCGCCTGGCGCAGGCTCCCCAGGAAGTTGAGCGCCGTCCAGAGCAGGCCGGCGGCCGCGATCGCACCCGTCCAGCCGAGGATCGACGAGTCGAGCAGGTCGTCCACCGACACGAGGGCGTTCTTCCCGCCGATCAGGCCGGGGACGGAGCGGGTCACCAGGTCGAGGAGGGAGTCGCGCAGCACCGAGTCGTCGCGCACCCAGAAGCCGAAGACGGCGAAGAAGACGAAGAGCGCCGCGAAGACCGCGAACAGGGCCTGGAAGGCGAGTCCGGAGGCGAAGAGGGGCCCGCCGGTCTCGGAGTAGTGGAGCATCACCCGCACCGGCCGCGTCCGCATGACCCGCTCGAACAGGCCCGGGATCCCGCGGGGAGTGTCGGCCGCCTCGGTCATTCCTCCAGCGTACTGAGGCCTCGCGGCGCTCCCGTGCACGCGCCCGCCTGCACGCAGGAACGCGTCCGGCCCGCCGGATCCGAGGATCCCGGCGGGCCGGACGCGTTCGCGAGGGGGAGGATCAGGCGCGGCCGCGGATGACGGCCTGCTTCACCTCGGCGATCGCCTGCGTGATCTGGATGCCGCGCGGGCACGCCTCCGTGCAGTTGAAGGTCGTGCGGCAGCGCCACACGCCCTCCTTGTCGTTGAGGATGTCCAGGCGCGCTCCACCGGCGTCGTCGCGCGAGTCGAAGATGAAGCGGTGGGCGTTCACGATCGCCGCAGGGCCGAAGTACTGCCCGTCGGTCCAGAACACGGGGCAGGACGACGTGCACGCGGCGCAGAGGATGCACTTCGTGGTGTCGTCGAAGCGGGCGCGGTCGGCGACCGACTGCACGCGCTCCTTGCCCTTGGCTGCCGGGGTGTTGGCGACCAGGAACGGCTGCACCTCGCGGTAGGAGGCGAAGAACGGCTCCATGTCGACGACGAGGTCCTTCTCGAGGGGCAGGCCCTTGATCGCCTCGATGTAGATCGGCTGCGAGATGTCGAGATCCTTGATCAGCGTCTTGCAGGCCAGGCGGTTGCGGCCGTTGATCCGCATCGCGTCGGATCCGCAGATGCCGTGCGCGCACGAGCGGCGGAAGGTCAGCGATCCGTCCTGGTCCCACTTGATGCGGTGCAGGGCGTCGAGGACGCGGTCGGTCGAGTACATCTCGACGTCGAAGTCCTGCCAGCGCGGCTCGGCGTCCACCTCGGGGTCGAAACGGCGGATGATGAACGTGACGGTGAACGCCTCCGGGGCCGCGGGGGCGGCGGGCGGCTGCTCGAGGGTAGCGGTCGACATGGCTAGTACTTCCTCTCCATCGGCTGGTACCGGGTGATCACGACGGGCTTCCAGTCGAGCCGGATGTGGTCACCGGCGTCGGAGGAGTGGGCGTCACCGGAGAGGTACGCCATCGTGTGCTGCATGTAGTTCTCGTCGTCGCGCTTCGGGAAGTCGTCGCGCATGTGGCCGCCGCGGCTCTCCTTGCGGTTGCGCGCCGAGTAGACGACGACCTCGGCGAGGTCGAGCAGGAAGCCCAGCTCGACGGCCTCGAGGAGGTCGGTGTTGAAGCGCTTGCCCTTGTCCTGCACCGAGATGTTGCGGAACCGGTCGCGCAGGCGCTGGATGGTCCCGGTGACGGCCTCGAGGGACTCGTCGGTGCGGAACACCTGAGCGTTCTTGTCCATCTCGTCCTGCAGCTCCTTGCGGATCGAGGCGATCCGCTCGGTGCCGGTCGCGGAGCGGAGCGAGGCGAGCATGTCGCGGATCGCTCCGGCCGGGTCGGCGGGCAGGGGGGTGAAGTCGACCGTCTTGGCGTAGTCGGCGGCGTTGTTGCCGCTGCGCTTGCCGAAGACGTTGATGTCGAGGAGGGAGTTGGTGCCGAGGCGGTTGGAGCCGTGCACCGAGACGCACGCGCACTCGCCGGCGGCGTAGAGGCCCGGGACGACGGTCGTGTTGTCCGAGAGCACCTCGGCCTTGACGTTGGTCGGGATGCCGCCCATCGCGTAGTGCGCGGTCGGCATGACGGGGACCGGCTCGACGACGGGGTCGACGCCCAGGTAGGTGCGGGCGAACTCGGTGATGTCGGGGAGCTTGGTCTCGAGGACCTCGGCGCCCAGGTGGGTGCAGTCCAGCAGCACGTAGTCCTTGTGCGGTCCGGCGCCGCGTCCCTCCGCCACCTCCTGGACCATGCAGCGGGCGACGATGTCGCGCGGCGCGAGGTCCTTGATGGTGGGGGCGTAGCGCTCCATGAAGCGCTCGCCCGAGGCGTTGCGGAGGATCGCACCCTCTCCTCGCGCTCCCTCGGTGAGGAGGATGCCGAGGCCGGCGAGGCCGGTCGGGTGGAACTGGAAGAACTCCATGTCCTCCAGGGGGAGGCCCTTGCGCCAGATGATGCCGACGCCGTCGCCGGTGAGGGTGTGCGCGTTGGAGGTGGTCTTGTAGATCTTGCCGAAGCCGCCGGTCGCGAAGATGATCGCCTTCGCCTGGAAGACGTGCAGCTCGCCCGTGGCCAGCTCGTAGGCGACGACGCCGGAGGGCTTGGCCACTCCGTCGACCTCGGTCATCACCAGGTCGAGGACGTAGAACTCGTTGTAGAAGTTGATGCCGAGCCGGACGCAGTTCTGGAACAGCGTCTGCAGGATCATGTGGCCGGTGCGGTCGGCCGCGTAGCAGGCCCGGCGGACGGGCGCCTTGCCGTGGTCGCGGGTGTGGCCGCCGAAGCGGCGCTGGTCGATCTTGCCCTCCTCGGTGCGGTTGAAGGGCAGGCCCATGTTCTCGAGGTCGATGACCGCGTCGATGGCCTCCTTCGCGAGGATCTCGGCCGCGTCCTGGTCGACGAGGTAGTCGCCGCCCTTGACGGTGTCGAAGGTGTGCCACTCCCAGCTGTCCTCCTCGACGTTCGCGAGGGCGGCGGCCATGCCGCCCTGCGCCGCTCCGGTGTGGGAGCGGGTCGGGTACAGCTTCGAGATCACGGCCGTCTTCGCCTTGGGGCCGGCCTCGATGGCCGCGCGCATCCCGGCACCGCCGGCGCCGACGATGACGACGTCGAACTGGTGGTAGTGGACGCCGTCGGGTCCGACGGTCTGCGCGAAGGCGCTCTGGTCGGCGCCGGTGTGGGTGTGGCCTGGTGTGCTCACGGGGTGGGTGCTCCGTCGTACGGGGATGGGAGGGGGAGGTGCCGGGACGCGGTGCCGCGGACCGGGAGGGGCGCGGGCCCCTCTCCGATCCGCGGCACCGTGGTCACGCTGCGCAGAAGGAGGGCAGCAGGTCCGCGGCGGTGCCGGCGGGGCACGGGTCGAACGCGAAGACGACCCAGGTGCCGAGCGCGATCAGCGCGACGACGGCGACGAGGATGCCGCCCTTGAAGGCCTTGGCCAGCAGGGGCGAGGTCGCGTAGTCGTTGACCAGCGTGCGCATGCCGTTGCCGCCGTGGATCAGCGCGAGCCACAGCATGAGGACGTCCCACCACTGCCAGAACGGGTTCGCCAGCTTGCCGCCGACGAAGCCGAAGTCGATGGCCTTGATGCCGTCGCCCAGTAGCAGGTTGTAGATGAGGTGCCCGAAGATCAGGACGATCAGCACGACGCCGGAGGCGCGCATGTAGATCCAGCCCCACTTCTCCCAGTTGGTGCCGGAGGAGCGGGTCGGGGTGTGCGGGGTCCGCGGTGCGGCGACGGTGCTCAATGCGCACCCCCCTCGCTGAAGACGTTGATCAGGTGGCGCGGCGCGAAGCCGAGCATCAGCACGACCCAGAGGCCCATGACGACCCAGAAGAGGACGCGCTGGTTGCGGGTCGCCCAGCTCCAGAAGTCGACCAGGATGATCCGCAGGCCGTTCAGCGCGTGGAACGCGATGGCGCCCACGAGCCCGGTCTCGCCGAGTCCCATGATCGGGTTCTTGTACGTCCCGATGACCGCGTTGTACGCCTCGGGGCTCACGGCGATGAGAGCGGAGTCGAGGACGTGGACGAGGAGGAAGAAGAAGATGGCGACACCGGTGATCCGGTGGAGCACCCACGACCACATGCCTTCGCGACCGCGGTACAGGGTGCCGGCCGGACGCCGGATCTTCCCCTGCTTCCGGGGTGCGAGGGTTTGAGCAGCTTGAACTGACACGAACAACCCTCCCTGGTTGTGCTCCGACGGCCTGACCTGTTCCCACGTCGCGTGGACGGGGACGGGGCGGGGAGCGACGAGAAACTCGCCCTCCGATTCTAAGCGCGCTCGCAGGCGGGCGCGGCTTAGGCGAGCCTTAGCTGCGGGGCAGGGCGAGGGCGGGCGCCCCCGCGGTCGCGTAGTGCGCGAGGAGCTCGTCGGTGAGCGCGCTCCAGGTGCGGTGGAGCACGCGGCGGCGGCCCGCCTCGCCGAGCCGGGCGCGCAGTGCGGGATCTCGGACCAGGCGCTCCACCTGCCGGCGGAGGTCGGAGTCGCTCTCGGGCGCGTAGAGCAGGCCGTCCACGCCGTGCTCGATGAGGTCGGTGGGGCCGCCCGCGTGCGGCGCGACCACGGCGGTGCCGGACGCCTGCGCCTCCTGGACCGTCTGGCCGAACGTCTCCTCCGTGCCGGTGTGCACGAAGACGTCGAGCGCGGCGAAGACCGCCGGCAGCCGGTCGCCGTCGAGCCGGCCGAGCATCCGCGCCGCCGGGCCGAGGGCGGCGGCGACCCGGGCGGAGGAGGGGCCGTAGCCGCCCACGACCAGCTCCGCGTGCGGGAGGGAGGCGAGTGCCGCCATCCGCTCCACCCTCTTCTCGGGGGAGAGGCGCCCGATGTAGCCGACGAGCGCATCATCGGCGCCGAGTCCGGCTCGGACGGCCTGCGCGTAGGGGGAGGAGCGGCGGCGCGGGTGGAAGCGCTCGCTCTGCACGCCGCGGCCCCACAGCGCGGTGCGCTCGATGCCGGCGGCGGCGAGGTCGTCGAGGGCGCTGGTGGAGGGGGCGAGGGTCAGGTCCGCCCCGGCGTGGATCTGGCGGATCACCCGCCAGGCGAGGGCGCGGGCGCCGCGGATGCCGTAGCGGGCCGCGAATCGCGCGACGTCCGTCTGGTAGATCGCGACACTCGGCACCCCGAGCCGGCCGGCCGAGGCGATGGCGCGGGCGCCGAGGAGGAAGGGCGAGGCTACGTGCACCACGTCGGGCTCGAAGTCGGCCAGCTCCCGGGTGAGGGCCAGCGTGGGGATTCCGACCGGGAAGTCGCGGTAGGCGATCGCCGGGTGCTCCACGACGCGGTGGCCCGCGTAGTGGCCCGGCGCCCCCGCGGCCGGGCAGACGACGAGCGCCTCGATCCCGCGCTCCGCGAACTCGTCGAGCACCCGCAGGACGCTCGTGGTCACGCCGTTCAACGACGGCAGGAAGCTCTCGGTGACGACCGCGACTCTCACGCCCCGGACGCTACGGCGGCGGGATGAACGGCGGCGCGCGCCCGGGTGAACGGACGGTCGCGCTCGGGCTCCCTTGTATCCTGCGGACATGACATCACCTGAGACCGATGGCCGCGCCCCGCTCGACCGCTTCTACAGCGTGATCCCCGCCGGCGGGATCGGCTCGAGGCTGTGGCCGCTCTCCCGGGCCGACGCCCCGAAGTTCCTGCACGATCTGACGGGGTCGGGGCAGACCCTCCTCCGCGACACCTGGGACCGCCTCGCGCCCATCTCGGGCGCCGACCGGATCATGGTCGTGACCGGCCGCGCGCACCGCGCCGCCGTCGAGGAGCAGCTCGAGAGCCTCGAGGACCTCAACGTCGTCCTCGAGAGCGAGCCGCGCGACTCGTCCGCCGCGATCGGCCTGGCCGCCGCCATCCTCGAGCGCCGCCAGCCCGGCGTGATCATCGGCTCGTTCGCCGCCGACCACGTCATCAGCGGTCAGCAGCTGTTCCACGACGCGGTCGCCGAGGCCGTCGTCGCGGCGGACGCGGGCTACATCGCGACCATCGGCATCACGCCGACCGAGCCTGCCGTGGGCTTCGGCTACATCCGCACGGGGAAGCACCTCGGGATCGACGGGGCGACGCACACGCTCGCCGTCGACTCCTTCGTCGAGAAGCCCGACGCCGACACCGCGCGCGCCTACCTCTCCAGTGGCCAGTACCTCTGGAACGCGGGCATGTTCATCGCCCGCGCCGACCGCCTCCTCGAGGAGCTCGGCCGCGCGAAGCCGAAGCTGCTCGCCGGACTGCTCGAGCTCGCCGCCGCGTGGGACACCCCGGAGCGCGGCGCGGTCGTCGACCGCATCTGGCCGGGCCTGGAGAAGATCGCGATCGACTACTCCGTCGCCGAGCCGGCCGCGGCCGCGGGCAAGCTGGCCGTCGTGCCGGGCCACTTCTCCTGGGACGACGTGGGCGACTTCGCGTCCATCGCGAAGCTGCACTCGAGCGGACTCCGCTCGGACCTCGCCATCCTCGGCGAGGACGCGCGTGTGCTCGCCGACTCCGCGACGGGCATCGTCGTCAGCGGCGGCAACCGCACCATCGCCCTCATCGGAGTGAAGGACATCGTCGTCGTGGACACCCCCGACGCGCTCCTGGTGACCACGACCGAGAACGCTCAGAAGGTCAAGGGCGTCGTCGACGCCCTGCGCCTCTCCGGCCGCACGGACGTCCTCTAGCCCTCCGTCCCACCCGTCGAAGCGCGGCCCTCCCCTCGGAGGCGCCGCGCTTCGCCGTTCCGCCCCTCGCCGTTCCGCCCCTCGCCGTTCCGCCCTTCGCCTCATGCGCGTGCGGCGGTCCCGATACGCCGTTCGCGCGGCGACTCGACCACCCTCGATGAGGGCCTCGGCCGTCCCGCTCGGTGCTGGCGGGCGGGTCTCCGCTCGCGCGGCAACTCGACCACCGTGGAAGCACCCGTCCGTGCCCGACCGCGCGCAGCGCGGAGCTCCCCCGAGCACTCTCGACGTCCGGCAGCAGGGGAGAGGGCCGCGAGCCGGAATCGCGTGCCAAGCGATTCAGGCCAGCCCGACGCGACCCGCTCTGCGGAACGCACCCGTCGCGAAGCCGACCGCGCCGAGCCGCCCCGCGGCTCGGAATCGAGCACAGCGACCGCGCCGAGCCGCTCCGCGGCTCGGAATCGAGCACAGCCGCCCGCACCCGCGACACGCTCCGCATGTCGCGAAGATCAACACTGTGTAACGCTTCCTGAGGTCTACCGTCCGGGCGGCTGAGCGGCTTGTCACATTGGGTAACGTGTGGGAATCGACGCCCTGCTGCGCTCGTCGCGCGGGGCCGCATTCCTGGAGGACGACATCTTGACTATCACCTCGCGTAAGGCCGCGTTCGGCGGTCTCGCCGCCCTCGGCGTCACCGCGCTTCTCGCCGGTTGCGCCTCCGCCCCCGAGGAGAGCGGCTCCAGCGCCGCCGCCGGTGGCGACTTCCTGCCCTGCATGGTCTCCGACGCGGGCGGGTTCGACGACAAGTCGTTCAACGAGCTCGGCTACAACGGCCTCGTGAAGGCCTCGGAGGACCTCGGCGTCACGCCGAAGACCGTCACCTCGGAGTCCGAGACGGACTACGCCCCGAACCTGACCAGCCTCGTCGACCAGGGCTGCAACCTGATCATCACCGTCGGCTTCGCGCTGGCCGAGGCCACGTCGGCCGCGGCCGAGGCGAACACGGACATCGACTTCGCGATCATCGACGACGCGTCGATCGACCTGCCGAACGTCAAGCCGATCACCTTCGACACCTCGCAGGCGGCGTTCCTCGCCGGCTACGCGGCCGCGTCGTACTCCAAGACCGGCGTCGTCGGCACCTACGGCGGCCAGCAGTTCCCGACCGTCACGATCTTCATGGACGGCTACGCCGACGGCGTGAAGTACTACAACGAGGAGAAGGGGAAGGACGTCAAGGTCGTCGGCTGGGACGTCGACGCGCAGACCGGCTCCTTCACCGGCGGCTTCGCGGCGGGCGTCGAGGCCAAGTCGGCCGCGCAGTCGCTGATCGACCAGAACGCGGACGTCATCCTCCCCGTCGGCGGTCCGATCTTCCAGTCGGCGATCGAGGCGATCCGCGACTCCGGCAAGGACATCGCGATGGTCGGCGTGGACGCGGACCTGTACGAGACCTACCCCGACGGCGCCGACCTGTACCTGACCTCGATTCTCAAGGGCATCGAGGCCGGCACGACCGACGTCACCAGCTCCGCCGGAGCCGACGACTTCGACCCCACTCCCTTCGTGGGCACCCTCGAGAACGACGGAGTCGGCATCGCGCCGTTCCACGACTTCGAGTCGAAGGTCTCGGGCGACCTGCAGGGCGAGCTCGACACCATCAAGGCGGGCATCATCGACGGCTCCATCACCGTCACCTCCCCGTCCGCTCCCGCGGCGTCCTAGCCGCTTCCTCGAAGAGGCCGGCGGGCCCGAGCACACCTCGGGCCCGCCGGCCTCTTCGTCGGTCCGGCGGGCCGATCGGCTCCGCTGCGTCCCTCGATCCCGGCCGACGGCGCATCGTGGCGCGAACCGAAAGTTAGATTGGTCCCATGAAGCTCGAACTGCGTGGCATCACTAAGCGCTTCGGCGCGCTCGTGGCCAACGACCACATCGATCTCACCGTCGAACCCGGTGAGATCCACTGCCTCCTCGGCGAGAACGGCGCGGGCAAGTCGACGCTCATGAACGTGCTCTACGGCCTGTACCAGGCCGAGGAGGGGGAGATCCTGCTGGACGACGCGGTCCAGCACTTCTCCGGTCCGGGTGACGCCATGAAGGCGGGCATCGGGATGGTCCACCAGCACTTCATGCTCGTCCCCGTGTTCACCGTCGCCGAGAACGTCATGCTGGGCCACGAGGAGACGAAGGCCGGCGGGCGCCTGGACCTCGCCGCCGCGCGCGCCCGGGTGCGCGAGATCTCGGACCGCTTCGGCTTCGACGTGGATCCCGACGCCCTGGTCGAGGACCTCCCCGTCGGCGTCCAGCAGCGGGTCGAGATCATCAAGGCCCTCTCCCGCGACGCCCGGGTGCTCGTGTTCGACGAGCCGACCGCGGTGCTGACCCCGCAGGAGACCGACGAGCTGATCGCGATCATGCGCCAGCTGCGTGCGGCCGGGACCGCCATCGTCTTCATCACGCACAAGCTCCGCGAGGTGCGCGAGGTCGGAGACCGCATCACCGTCATCCGCCTCGGCAGAGTCGTGGGGGAGGCGTCGCCGACGGCGAGCAACGCCGAGCTCGCCTCGCTGATGGTGGGCCGCGCCGTCGAGCTGACGGTGCAGAAGGAGCAGGCGGTGCCGGGCGACGAGGCCCTCGTCGTCTCGAACCTCACCGTGCGCGACGCCAACGGCCAGGCCGTCGTCGACGACGTCTCCTTCGAGGTCCGCCGCGGCGAGATCCTCGCGATCGCGGGCGTGCAGGGCAACGGCCAGACCGAGCTCACCGAGGCGATCATGGGCCTGCAGGAGCGGGTCGAGGGCTCGGTGACCCTGGACGGGCGCCGCCTCGACGGGCTGTCCGTGCGCCGCGTCCTCGAGTCGGGGGTCGGCTTCGTCCCCGAGGACCGCACCGAGGACGGTCTGGTCGCCGAGTTCACGATCGCCGAGAACCTCATGCTCGACCGCAGCGACCGCGGTCCGTTCGTGAAGGGACTGGGCCTGCGGCTGAAGGAGCTCGAGCGCTTCGCCGAGGAGCGGGTGCGCGAGTTCGACGTGCGCGCCCAGGGGATCGGCACCCACGTCGGCCGCCTCTCCGGAGGCAACCAGCAGAAGGTGGTGCTCGCGCGCGAGCTCAGCCGGGAGCTGCGGCTGTTCATCGCGGCGCAGCCCACCCGCGGCATCGACGTCGGCTCCATCGAGTTCGTCCACAAGCGCATCGTCGAGACGCGCGACACCGGGGTCCCCGTGATCGTGGTGTCGACGGAGCTCGACGAGGTCGCGGCGCTCGCCGACCGCATCGCGGTCATGTACAAGGGCGGGATCATCGGCATCGTCCCCGCCGACACGCCCCGCGAGGTCCTGGGGCTCATGATGGCCGGGCAGACGCCCGCCGAGAAGGGAGCGGCGGCGTGAGCGACGCGCAACTGCCCGCGGTCGATCCCGACGCGGAGACCGAGAAGGCGTCCGGGCTCGAGCCCGGCCAGAAGCCGGATCAGGAGGTGCGCACCGGCCCGCTCGAGAGCGGCGCCTCCCGCGTCCTGCGCGAGATCCTCTCCGGCACCGCGCTGATGTCGGTGCTCGCCGTGCTCCTCTCCCTCATCGCGGGCGGCGTGCTGATCGCCGCGACCGACAAGGACGTCCAGGCGGCGTCGGGCTACTTCTTCGCCCGGCCGCTCGACACCCTGCAGGCGATCTGGCAGTCCGTCTCCGGTGCCTACTCCTCGCTCTTCCAGGGCTCGGTCTACAACTTCCGCCGCGAGGGCTTCGCCAACGGCATCAAGCCGCTGACGGACACCCTGGCCTTCGCGACTCCGCTGATCGCCGGCGGCCTCGGAGTGGCGCTGGCCTTCCGCGTCGGCCTGTTCAACATCGGCGGCCGCGGCCAGATGCTGATCGCCGCCGCCTGCGCGGGCTGGGTCGGCTTCTCCTTCGACCTCCCGTGGGGCGTGCACCTGGTCGTCGCGCTTGCCGCCGGCATCCTGGGCGGCGCGCTCTGGGGCGGACTCGTGGGACTGCTCAAGGCCCGCACCGGCGCGCACGAGGTGATCCTCACGATCATGCTCAACTACGTCGCGTTCTACCTGATCTCCTACCTCCTGCGGACGCCCGGCGCGCTGCAGGCGCCCGGCTCGAACAACCCGAAGTCGCCCGGGATGAAGGAGACCGCGGTCTTCCCGGCGCTCCTCGGCCCCGGATACTCGCTCACGCTCGGCTTCGTCTTCGCGGTCCTCGCGACCGTGTTCGTCTGGTGGCTCCTGAACCGCTCGACGATCGGCTTCAAGTTCCGCGCGGTGGGGGAGAACCCGCACGCGGCACGGGTCGCGGGCATCGACGTGAAGAACAGCTACGTGTCCGCGATGCTGCTCTCCGGCGGCCTGCTCGGCCTGGCCGGCAGCGCCCAGGTGATGGGGACGGTCACGACCGGCTTCACCTCCGGGATCGACGCGGGCATCGGCTTCGACGCGATCACGGTCGCGCTGCTGGGCCGCTCCCGACCCTGGGGCGTGTTCTTCGCCGGCATCCTCTTCGGCGCCTTCAAGGCGGGCGGCTACTCGATGCAGGCCGCTGAGGGCGTGCCGATCGACGTGGTCCTCGTCGTCCAGTCGCTGATCGTCCTCTTCATCGCCGCACCGCCGCTGGTGCGCGCGATCTTCCGCCTCCCGACGCCCGGGGCCGCCCCGAAGCGCCGCACCCGCCGCACCTCGGAGGTGTCCGCATGAGCACCGCCGTCGCCACCGCCCCCGACCGCGTCGTGATCCGCAGCTGGAAGGAGCCGATCGCGTTCGGCGTCTTCGCGCTGCTCGCCGTCGTCCTCTTCGTGGCCCTCGGCCGCGACGGGACGAGCTCGTTCCGCCTCGCCGCGGGGACCGACTTCTTCGCGCTGCCGGACATCCCGTTCCCGACGCGGGGGACGGGCGTGGTCGTCGCGATCCTCCTGGTCGCCCTGGCCGTCGCCTCGGCCGCGCTCACCCGCGCCGGCCGCCGGATCCCGCTCTGGCTCTCGGCGGTCTTCGCCCTGGTCTTCCTGATCGGGTTCCTCGTCTGGGCGTCGGCCGGTGCCGCGCTGCCCGTCTCGGGACTGCTGCTCGGGACCGTCGGGCTCGCCACTCCGCTGATCTTCGGCTCGCTCGGCGGCGTCATTTCGGAGCGGGTCGGAGTCGTCAACGTCGCGATCGAAGGGCAGCTGCTCGCCGGCGCCTTCACCGCGGCGATGGTCGGCTCCCTCACCCGCCAGCCGGTGCTCGGCCTGCTCGCGGCGATGGTCGCGAGCGTCCTGGTGTCGTTCGTGCTGGCCGCCTTCGCGATCAAGTACCTGGTCGACCAGGTGATCGTCGGAGTCGTGCTGAACGTGCTGGTGACCGGCCTGACGAGCTTCCTCTACTCCCAGGTCCTCTCCGCCGACGCGTCGACGTTCAACTCGCCGGTGAAGTTCGACCGCCTCCCGATCCCGGTGCTCAGCCAGGTGCCGATCGTGGGCGCCGTCCTGTTCAACCAGACGGTGATCGTCTACCTGATGTACTTCGCGATCTTCGCGGTGTGGTGGGGCCTGTTCAAGACCAAGTGGGGCCTCCGCCTGCGCGCCGTGGGCGAGCACCCGCAGGCCGCGGACACCGTGGGCATCGATGTCGCCCGCACGCGCTTCTGGAACGTCTCCCTCGCCGGGGCGATCGCCGGAGTCGGCGGCGCGTACTACACGCTCGACGCGGTCGGCGCGTTCGGCAAGGAGATGACCGCGGGTGCGGGCTTCATCGCCCTGGCCGCCGTCATCTTCGGCCGCTGGGACCCGATCAAGGCGACGCTCGCGTCGCTGCTGTTCGGCTTCGCGACCAACCTGCAGAACGTGCTCGGCGTCATCGGCTCGCCCGTGCCCAGCGAGTTCATGCTGATGCTGCCGTACGTCGTGACGATCTTCGCGGTGGCCGGTCTCGTCGGCCAGTCCCGCGGACCGGCCGCCGCCGGCAAGCCGTACCTGAAGTCCTGAGAGGAGCCGTCGTGACCGACATCGACTGGGAGGCGCTGCGCGAGGCCGCCCTCGAGGCCATGAGCCACGCCTACGTCCCGTATTCGAAGTTCCCCGTCGGGGTCGCCGCGCTCGTGGACGACGGCCGGACGATCTCGGGCTGCAACGTCGAGAACGCCTCCTACGGGCTCACGCTCTGCGCCGAGTGCGCGCTGGTGTCCTCGCTGCACATGACGGGCGGCGGCCGGCTCGTCGCCTTCACCTGCGTCGACGGGAAGGGCGGCGTCCTGATGCCCTGCGGGCGCTGCCGCCAGCTGCTCTTCGAGCACTCGGCCGAGGGCATGCTCCTCCAGACCGTGTCGGGCGTGAAGACGATCGACGAGGTCATCCCCGACGCCTTCGGCCCGCGCACGCTCGAGGCCTACGCCGCCTCCTAGCGCCGCCGTCACCGCTGCCACTCCCGAACCGAGGACTCCGCATGACCCGCACCACCCCCGTCGAGGACTTCGACGCCGTCGACATCATCCGCACCAAGCGCGACCGCGGCACGCTCTCGACCGCGCAGATCGACTGGCTGATCGACGCCTACACGCGCGGCTACGTCGCCGACGAGCAGATGGCGGCCTTCGCGATGGCGGTCCTGCTGAACGGGATGGAGCGCGACGAGATCCGCGACCTCACCCTGGCGATGATCGCCAGCGGCGAGCGCATGCGGTTCGACGGACTCGGCAAGCGCACGGTCGACAAGCACTCCACGGGCGGGGTCGGCGACAAGATCACGCTGCCGCTGATGCCGCTGGTCGCCTCCTTCGGCGTGGCGGTGCCCCAGCTCTCGGGACGCGGGCTCGGCCACACGGGCGGAACGCTCGACAAACTGGAGTCGATCCCGGGCTGGCGGGCCGACCTCGGCAACGAGGAGATGCTGGAGCAGCTGCGGACGGTCGGCGGCGTGATCTGCGCCGCGGGCTCGGGCCTCGCCCCCGCCGACAAGAAGCTCTACGCGCTCCGGGACATCACCGGGACCGTCGAGGCGATCCCGCTGATCGCGTCCTCGATCATGTCGAAGAAGATCGCCGAGGGGACCGACGCCCTGGTGCTCGACGTGAAGTTCGGCTCAGGGGCGTTCATGGTCGACATCGAGCGCTCGCGGGAGCTGGCGCGGGCGATGGTCGACCTCGGCAACGACGCGGGGGTGCGGACCACCGCGCTGCTGACCAACATGAACGTGCCGCTCGGTCTGGCCATCGGCAACGCGAACGAGGTGCGGGAGTCGGTCGAGGTGCTCGCCGGCGGCGGTCCCTCGGACGTCCGGGAGCTGACGCTGGCCCTGGCCCGCGAGATGCTGGCCCTCGCCGGGCAGCCGGACGCGGACGTCGAGCGCGCCCTCGACGGCGGCGCGGCGATGGACACCTGGCGCGCGGTCATCCGCGCTCAGGGAGGGGATCCGGATGCGGCGCTCCCCGAGGCCCGCGAGACCCACGTCGTGGTCGCCGAGCGCGACGGCGTCCTGGTGGAGCAGCAGGCGCTGCCGTTCGGCATCGCCGCCTGGCGCCTGGGCGCCGGACGCGCCCGACAGTCCGACGCGGTGCAGCACGCGGCGGGGATCGACCTGCACGCGAAGCCGGGCGACCGCGTCCGCGCGGGCCGGCCCCTGCTCACGCTGTCGGCCGACGAGCCGGAGCGCTTCGCCCGGGCGCTCGAGGCGCTCGACGGTGCCTACCGGATCGGCGACGACGGCGACGAGGTGCTCGACGGCGGCCCCCTCGTGGCGGAGCGCGTCTCCTAGCCCCGCGCCGCCCGGCACGGAGGAGGTGCCGCCCGGCGAGCCGCTCCCGCCGACCCTCTAGGGTGGTCGGCGAACCACCGCCGACCTGCGAGGAGCACCGTGACCGATCAGACCGAGGAGTACCTCCTCCCGGGCGAGGGCGTCCTCATCGACGAGCTCCCCAAGGTGTCGCTGCACGACCACCTCGACGGGGGGCTGCGGGCCGGGACGGTCCTCGAGATTGCCCGCGAGACGGGCGTGCCGCTCCCGGCCGAGGAGCCGGACGCGCTCGCCGAGTGGTTCCGCGCCACGGCCGACTCCGGCTCCCTCACCGACTACATCGCCACCTTCGAGACGACGGTCGCCGTGATGCAGACCGCGCCGGCGCTCGAGCGCGTGGCCCGCGAGTTCGTGCTCGACCTCGCCGCTGACGGAGTCGTGCACGGCGAGGTGCGCTGGGCGCCGGAGCAGCACCAGCGCGCCGGGCTCTCGCTCGACGCGGCTGTCGAGGCGGTCCAGGAGGGGCTGCAGCAGGGCGTGCAGGAGGCGGCGGCGGAGGGACACCGCATCCGCGTCGGCCAGCTGATCACCGCGATGCGGCACGCCGACCGCTCGCTCGAGGTCGCCGAGCTGGCGCTGCGCCACCGCGAGCGCGGTGCGATCGGCTTCGACATCGCCGGAGCCGAGGCGGGCTTCCCCGCCTCGCGGCACCGTCCCGCCTTCGAGCTGCTCGCGGCGGCGCACTTCCCGACCACGGTCCACGCGGGGGAGGCGGACGGCCTCGACAGCATCCGCTCGGCCCTGCTCGACGGCCGCGCGCTGCGCCTGGGCCACGGCGTCCGGATCGCTGAGGACATCCGCATCGAGCGCCAGGACGACGACGCGAGCTACGTGACCCTCGGCGAGCTCTCGGAGTGGGTGAAGGACCGCGAGATCGCCCTCGAGCTCAGCCCCTCCTCCAACCTGCAGACCGGAGCCGTCGCAGCGTGGGGTGCCGAGCTCGCCGACCACCCCTTCGACCTGCTCTACCAGCTGGGCTTCCGCGTCACGGTGAACACCGACAACCGCCTGATGAGCGCGACGACCCTCAGCCGCGAGCTCGCCCTCCTGTCCGACGCGTTCGGGTACGACCTCGACGACTTCGAGGCCTTCCAGCTGAACGCGGCTCACGCCGCCTTCCTGCCGCTCGACGAGCGCCGCGAGCTCGTCGAGACGATCAGCGCCGGCTTCGAGGCGGCCTGACGGTGCCGCTCGACGCGCTCCCCGAGGAGGCGGTGGCCCTCCGCCACTCCGCCGGATCCTGGCGGGAGGCCGTCCTCGAGGCGGGCCGTGCGCTCGAGCGGACCGGCGCGGTCGACGCCGCCTACTCCCGGCGCATGGTCGAGCAGGTCGACGTGCTCGGGCCGTACATCGTCATCGCGCCCGGGCTCGCCCTCGCGCACGCCCGGCCCGGCAACGACGTCCTCGCGGACGGCCTCTCCGTCGTCACGCTGGCCGAGCCCGTCGCCTTCGGGCACAGCACCAACGACCCGGTGTCGGTCGTCATCGGGATCGCCGCCACCCAGGCGCACGGACACGTCGGCTTCGTCTCCGGGCTCGCCGACGTGCTCAGCCGTCCGGACGCGGTCGGCGCCCTCGCCGCCGCCCGCACCGTCGGCAGCATCAACGCCGTCCTCACCGACAGCACCCCGCACCACCCGCACCACGGAAGAAGCGCATGAAGATCGTCACCCTCTGCGGCGCCGGAATCGGCACCTCCGCCATCCTCAAGCTCGGCGCCGAGCGCGCCCTCGAGACCCTCGACCTCGAGGCCGAGGTGATCGCCTCCGACCTGGCCTCCGTCGACGCGCTCGCCGCCGACGCGCAGGTCATCCTCACCTCCGGCGAGCTCGTCGACCGCATCGGCCGCACCTTCGCCGAGGTCGTCGTCATCGACAACTACCTCGACCAGAACGAGATCACGGAGAAGATCGAGCGAGCGCTGGGCTGAGTCCGTTTCTGAGCCGCTCCCTACGCGGCTCAGCGCGGTCGGCCTCCCGACGGGGTGCGTTCCGCAGAGCGTATTCCGTCGGGCTGCCTCGAATCGCTGCCACGCGATTCTCGGACGCGCCCTCCACCTTGCGGGGAGAGGGCGCCCCTGCCCCTGCTGGTCGAGTGGCCGCGGAGCGGCGTGCCGAGAGCCGGGTTCCCGCGCGGACGGCTGCTCGGGTCTTGGGGGGTCAGCGGGCGGCGAGCTGCTCGAGGACGGTGCCGATCAGGCGGCGGGCGCGGGCGGGGGAGAGGAGGGCGAGGAACTTGCCCTGCGCCAGCGCCATCAGCAGGAGCTGCGCAGTCCCGGCGGAGGAGGAGGTCTCCGGC